>NZ_PNDS01000005.1 GCF_005886535.1 Pseudoalteromonas sp. S2755 | reverse complement strand
AGGTGAACTCGCTCCTACCACCGCATCAGTACTGAGCTGCATGATCGGAGGTGGTTTACCCGCCGAGCTATTAGGCTTCCCAAACAAAAAGAATAAAACATCCTTCTTCGTAGCGAGCTAGGGCCTTATTAGAGAAACCCGTTGCAGCAATGCGACGGGTTTTTTGCTGTTTGGAATTTAGAAAAGCTCGCAAGGTAATCAACACATCGCGAGGTAAACTCGCTCCTACCACCGAATACACAGCATTGTGGGAGTGCACGCATCCATGCGCTCATTTCCTATGTTGCTAAACAGCGCTTCTGAAATTGATTATGAAAAGACGACAGTTTTATTGCCGTTAATGAAAAGCTTATGCTCGCAGGCTAATTGTAACGCGTTACAAAATACTGTTTTTTCAATGTCTCTACCGATTTTTGCCATCTCTTCAGCATTTTGAGCATGGCTAACTTGCGTGACATTTTGGGCAATAATAGGCCCCTCATCTAATTCATCATTAACAAAGTGAGCGGTAGCACCAATAATTTTCACGCCACGCTCAAATGCCTGATGGTAAGGTTTTGCACCGATAAAGGCAGGCAAGAATGAGTGGTGAATATTGATAATTTTCCCGTCAAAGCGTGATACAAATTCCGGTGTTAAGATCCGCATATACTTTGCCAAGCCAACAATATCAGGATCATATTGTGCGATTAAATCGGCCATTGCACTGTCGTGTTCAGCTCTACTCAACCCTTCATGTGATACCAGATGAAAAGGAATACCAAATCCTTTAACAAGGGGTTCCAACGTATCATAGTTTGCGATAACTGCTTGTACTTCAATATTGAATGCTTGTTCGTATTGTTTAAGCAACACGCCGCCTAAGCAGTGCGCTTCCTTCGTCGCAAGTAGCACCACTTTTGTTCGTTCTTGCCCGTAAAGGTTTAACTTGGCGCCAATTGGTAATGACTGACGAAGTTGTGCTAGAAAGTTATCACTGGGTGTGCCTGTGAGCTCTGTACGCATAAAGAAACGCTGTCCTTCTTTATCTACAAACTCATTATTTCGCGTGATGTTTAAGTCGTGCTCATGACAAAGGCTAGTGATCTTCGCGATCAGTCCTATGTCATCTTTGCACTCTGTCGTTAGTATGTAACTCATTACCTCATTCCAATTCGTCTAAGCGAACTTTCAGAATACTGCGAATTGGCAGTGAGATAAATGCTTACCAACAAAAAACTTTGCGATTGCTATCGTATTCAACAGCTGTCTGTGCGCTCACCGTCCATGATTGAGCAGAGCCTTGAGTTTTGCTGGCTTTACTGGCTTAGACAGATAATGGATCTGTTCATTCTTAGCGGCGACTTTTACTTCTTCATCCCTCACAGCGGTAATTAAAATAGCAGGAACCGTATTTTGCCACGCGGTGCGTAGCGATTTGATCAAAGAGATCCCATCACAGTTATCGTTAAGTTGGTAATCCATTAGAATAACATCTGGTGCAAGATTATGTTTTGCGTAAGCAAGCGCGTCCTCTACTTTGTAAAACAGCTGATAGTAGCAATGCCATTTATCTAGCAGGCTCGCCATGGCTTCTAGGTTTTTCGGATCGTCATCAACCGCGATGACATTAAGTTGAGTTTTGCTTTGCGGTTTTTGGCTAATATCTTCTTTTACTTGGAGTAAATCCACATTGCCATAGGGTATGTCTATGGCAAAGCGGCTGCCTTGATTGACAACCGAGTTCACTGAAATTGTAATGGATAATAGATCGCATAGACGTTTTACAACACCAAGCCCAAGCCCAATACCTTTATTATCGCCTGCTTGAATACGATAAAAATCGTTAAAGATCTTATTCTGCTCATGGTTTGAAATTCCAGGACCGGTATCCCATACTTCAAGCCTCAAACTATGTTTACGGCGGCGACAGGCGATAAGCACTTTGCCATTGTCGGTATATTTAACTGCGTTGGAAACCAGATTTTGAATGATCCGGCGTAGGTAAGTGGTGTCGCTGTGTACAATGCTGTGGGAGCTTCTCACCTTAAGTTCGAGACCTTTCTCTTTTGATATAATGGCATACTCATTTGCCAGTGGTAGTAAGATATCGTCAATGTTGAAATGCCTAGGAGTGGGCTTCATTGCACCTTGTTCAAGTTTTGCAATATCTAAAAGCGCACTCATCAGGTGTACAGTAGAGTCCAGGCTGTCGGTGAGTTTTTCAAAGTTACCCTGATCTTTACTTACTAAATTGTTGGTATCAATCGCTGCTAGGTAAAGACGTGCGGCATTGAGTGGTTGCAAAATATCATGACTGGCAAGCGCTAAGAAGCGGGTTTTACTCTCATTTGCTTGTTCTGCTTCTTTTTTAGCGGCCATTAACGCCTGCTCTGTTTCGTGACGATTGGTTATTTCAGCTTTAAGATCCATATTAATGGTGCGGATCTCTTGGGTTCTAGCCTCAATACGGTTCTCTAGATCCATATTGATTTCTTCCAGTGCGTTTTGCGTCGCAATATGTGTGGTAATATCTGAAAAACTCGTCACAAACCCGCCTTCTGGCAGCGGGTTCCCCGTCATCTCAAATACTTGGCCATTACGACGGTGGCGAATAAAGTGGTGAGGGGTGCCATTTTTCAGATGTTGAACTCGTTTATCGACGTGTTTATCAATTTCTCCAGGTCCGCATTCACCACGTTCGGCGTTAAAGCGGATCACTTCCTCTATAGGTTGTCCAACTTCTAAGAAACCATCTGGATAGGCGAACATCTCGTGATAGCGCTTGTTCCATGCAACGAGTTTTAGATCTTTATCAACAACGGAAATTCCATGGCTTAAATTTTCTAATGAGGTATAAAGTAAGTTTTGGTTGAACTGTAATGCTTGTGTGGTTTCATCAAAAAAGTTAACCACCTCTTCAAATGCCATTTGGCGACCAGAGGATACGGTACGGATAAGAGCTTGGGCTGATGAAGCACCGAGCACTCCCGTGAGTGCGCGCTCGCAGAATGAGATAAATTCAGGGGCTGGGTACGCGTCATTATCTTCTAAAATATTATTTTGAGCATAGTGCCCGAGCAGTTGCTGACTGCGTTGAACCCCCAAGAAGGTTTGTAGCAGTACTTTAAAGTCATACACGGTAGCGCGAACCTGTTTATTCAAGCGTTTAGATAGTGCAGCCTGATCTTTTGGGTTTACGAATGCAGCGGCTTGAATACGGTCGATTAGGCGCTCCTGTGCACCGATAGAAAAGCTAATATAACAACTAATGTTGGCGAGCAGTGCAAGTAAAGTTCCTCGGGTGATAAGGGTTTGACGCATTTCATAATCAAGTAATCCACCGGCTTCCAAAATTGGAAACATAAGAAATAGCATCCAACAGATAAAGCCCGCGATGAGCCCGGCATATACACCATACGCATGGCCTTTACGCCAATAAAGTCCACCGACAATAGCAGGCAATAGCTGAGTAACCAATGAGAAGGCAACTAAACCCATATTCGCGAGTGCTTCACCATGGCCAAACCATTGCTGGTACATGTATGAAAGTAACAAGATTGCGGCGATAACAAAGCGTCGAACTAAGAGTATTTGACTCTTAAAGCTGCTATTTAGAATGTTCTTCTTAAATTTATGCTTAAACAACAAAGGCAATATCACATCGTTCGATAACATAGTACTGAGTGTCAGTGTTGCAACGACTATCATGGCAGTTGCCGCAGATAAACCGCCGATAAATACAAATGTAGCGAGGATCGGATGTTCCATCATGATAGGTAAAGCGAGTACGAAACTATCCGGTGCAGCACCATAGCCGATGTCAGGATGGATAGCGGCAGTAGCGATTGGGATAATCATGGCTGCTATCAACAACAGGTAAAGCGTAAATGCCCAGCGTGCGGTTTTTAAGTGTGAAGTGTTGTGGTTATCTACCACTACAACATGAAATTGTCGTGGCAAACAGACGATGGCAGCCGCTGCCATGAGCGTTTGTCCAACGAAGTTGAAGTTAAAGAAATCAAAAGATTGCCAATGTTTGCTCAGTGCTTCAAATGAGTCGGGAACTTGAGCTAAGGATTGCCATGCAAGCACAGCAACAATACCGAGTGCGAGTAGTTTAACGATAGACTCAAAAGCAACGGCCAACATCAATCCTGAGCGATACTCAGTCACATCTACTTTTCTAGTGCCAAAGAAAATTGCGAATAATGCCATGATCAAGGTGCCAGCCAATGCGAGTGCTGTGCCCGACACTTGCTCGTCCTGCTGTAATAATAAGAAGCTACTACTCAAGGCTTTGAGCTGAAGTGCAATATACGGAATGGTAGCCAATAGGGCTATCATCGTTACCATGACGGCCGTCGTTTGGCGTTTACCGTATCGTGCTGAAATGAAGTCGGCAATGGTGGTGATATTCTGCTTTTTACTGACCAATATGAGTTTACGTAAAAACCCCTGACCGAACAAAAACAGTAAAATGGGGCCTAAAAGAATGGGGAAGTAATGCCAGCTACTGGTGGCCGCAGTACCTACCGAGCCGTAATAAGTCCAAGAGGTACAATAAATCCCTAAGGAAAAGGCATAAACAAACGGATGATGACTAATTTTGAGTGCGCGGGGGGTGGTTTTATCTCCCCAGTTGGCGAGCCAAAAAAGTACACCAATATAAGCAGCGGCAACGAGGAGTAAAATGGCAGTCATAGTGTTTGTTATAGTTTTTGTTGTTTATACCGTCATACTTTAGCAAACAAATGGCACCCATAGTCTAGTTTACTGTATAATTTTATTTGAGCTTTTAATCTTATTAACAATCAAAGTGTTAGGTTTTTATTTGGTAAGTAAGGGCGTTCATTCACCATTCAAGTTAGACTAATGTCTTACTGTCGTATCTATTCATTGAAAATACATCTTCATCCAACCTGCTTTGACTTATCCTTTTGTTTGTAAAGACTTTTTAATTCTTATGAATACTATACATCTGCAGTTTACGTAAACGTTAACTTGCCGTTACGACTAAGGTCTCAATTTCAACTTACCAAGCCGTTGCTACTCTCATTAAGGTCTATTAACACAACTTGCTCTATGTTGGAGCGGGTGATAGGAGATTTAAAATGGCTTTTAAAAGTGAAGAACAAGCGAAAGCATATTGGTCAGAAAATCTCGCCTTGATGTTTAAGCTACTCGCTATTTGGTTTGTCGTCTCATTTGGATTTGGCATTCTGTTAGTTGATGTGCTCAACGGAGTTCGTTTTTTTGGATTTAAACTCGGATTTTGGTTTTCTCAGCAAGGCGCAATTTATACTTTTGTTGCGTTAATTTTTGTCTACGTTTCAAAAATGAATGCATTAGACAAAAAATACGGCGTGGACGAGTGAGGGGCTAATCGATGGATGTTCAAATTTTAACTTTTATTATTGTCGGCCTTAGTTTTGCGCTCTATATCGGTATCGCTATCTGGGCGAGAGCTGGGTCCACGAATGAATTCTATGTTGCTGGCGGCGGCGTACCTCCTGTTGCAAACGGTATGGCAACTGCTGCAGATTGGATGAGTGCAGCGTCCTTTATTTCAATGGCGGGGATTATTTCCTTCGCTGGTTACGACGGCGGTGTTTACCTTATGGGGTGGACCGGCGGTTATGTATTACTTGCTCTGTGTTTAGCACCTTATTTGCGTAAATTTGGTAAGTTCACGGTACCTGATTTTATCGGTGATCGTTACTATTCTCAGGTTGCACGTGTGGTTGCGATTTTGTGTGCTATCTTCATCTGTTTTACCTATATTGCAGGTCAAATGCGTGGTGTTGGTGTGGTGTTTTCTCGTTTCCTCGAAGTGGATATCGAAACGGGCGTTTACATCGGAATGGTGATTGTATTCTTCTACGCGGTACTTGGCGGTATGAAGGGGATCACTTATACGCAGGTCGCTCAATATTGTGTACTTGTCTTTGCTTATTTAGTTCCTGCTATTTTCATTTCACTGATGATGACAGGCCATTTGCTACCACAAACCGGTTTTGGCGCAACGTTGGCTGATGGTTCGGGCACCTATCTACTCGACAAGCTAGATGGACTTAGTACCGAGCTCGGTTTTGCGCAGTACACCGAAGGCTCTAAGAGTATGGTTGATGTGTTTGCGATTACCGCTGCACTTATGGTTGGTACTGCTGGTCTACCACATGTAATCGTTCGCTTCTTTACCGTTCCTAGAGTAAAAGACACACGTATTTCAGCCGCTTGGACTTTAGTATTTATCGCTATCGTGTATACAACAGCACCGGCTGTTGCATCGTTCGCTCGTGTGAATATGATCGACACGATTAACGGTAAAGATGGTAGTGGTACGGTTTATGAAGAAGCACCACAGTGGGTGAAAAACTGGGAAAGAACAGGCCTAATCGTGTTCAACGATAAGAATGGTGATGGCAAAATGCAGTACTCTGCGGGCAAGATTGATGATCCAGCAAGTGCAAACGAGGTGAAGATCGACCGCGATATTATGGTATTAGCAAATCCAGAAATTGCGAATCTACCTGCATGGGTGATTGCACTGGTCGCCGCAGGTGGTATTGCTGCGGCGCTCTCGACAACTGCTGGCTTGCTATTGGTTATTTCAACATCGGTATCACATGACTTGTTGAAACGTACCATTAAACCGGATATCAACGATAAACAAGAACTGCTGGCTGCGCGTTTAGCTGCGATGGTAGCGATTGGGATCTCAGCATATTTTGGCATAAACCCGCCAGGGTTTGTTGCATCGGTAGTTGCATTTGCCTTCGGATTGGCTGCGGCGAGTTTCTTCCCTGCAATTATCATGGGGATATTCTCTAAGCGCATGAATAAAGAAGGTGCGATTGCCGGCATGGTAACGGGTATAGGTTTCACTGCGGCTTATATTATTTACTTTAAGTTTGTCAGCCCTGAGCTAAATGCCCCTGCAAACTGGTTGTTTGGGATTTCTCCTGAGGGGATCGGTATTGTAGGTATGCTAGTGAACTTCCTTGTAGCTGCACTGGTTATGAAGGTGACTGCGGATACACCTGAAGAAGTCAAAGTGATGGTTGATGGGATCCGTAATCCGAAAGGATCTAGCGCTGCTCACGCACACTAAGCAATGCTAATCGAATTTGCCCAGCCAGCGTGCTGGGCAAATTTGTTTTTGATAGTGCAAAATTGTAGACGATTAAAAGGACAGTTAGGTATGACGCCAGAAATTCAAGATGTCTTTCAGTTTGTTTATAAACAAGCCCCGTTTTCTGAATTGCCCGAAGCGGCTGCCAGCTACTTTTCAAAACATATCGAAATTGTTTATCTTAGCCAGACGAATCAACAAGATTGGCTTCAAGATGGCAAGCCAAATCTATATTTGCTGCGCTCAGGTGTAGTTGATCTTATCTCAGCTAAAGACGAAGTCATTGGTCGTATGAGCGAGGGAGACTACTTTGGTTATCCTTCTTTATTAACCGGTGATGCCATTCAAAATCACATCGAAGTTCAAAAAGATGGCTTGGTTTATATTCTCAATGAGCAGAACTTTGATTTTTTGCGCCGAGAATACAAATCGTTTGAGCAATACTTTGTTAGAGCACATGCTAACCGACTACTTTCTTCTCGTTATAAACAGCAGAGCGAAACTTGGTCAGAGCGGAAAATATCTGAGCTAATGACTAAAGATGCGGTTACTATCGCGCCAACAGCGAGTATTCGTGACGCTGCCAAATTGATGAGCCAGCATCGTGTTTCATCAATTATGGTCACGGAGCAAGCGCGCTTGGTTGGTGTTGTGACGGATAGAGATCTGCGCAATCGAGTTCTAGCGCAAGACAAAGATCCCAGTGCTCCACTTGCTGAGATCATGACGGAAAAGCCAAAACATATTTTTGAAAACAACCGTGTGTTTTCGGCCCTGCATTTAATGCTTAAGCACAATATTCATCATTTGCCTGTGTTAAATGAAGCATATAAACCACTGGGCATGCTGACCAGCACCGATCTGCTGAGACAGCAAAAAAGTGATCCAGTGCAGCTTATCGGCAGGATCTACAAAGCACAAAACCTTTTGGCTATCAAAAGCTGTGCTCAGGAGATCCCGGATCTATTACGTCAATTTTCCTATCATATCGAAGATATTTCATTGATTGGCAAACTACTAAGCGGCCTCACTGATGCACTAACATCAAGATTAATCTATTTATATCAACAGCAACATGGCGCCGCGCCTTGCCGCTTTGCGTGGATCTGTTTTGGCTCTCAGGCACGGGAAGAGCAGACCTTACATTCAGATCAGGACAATGGTTTATTGCTACCAGACAATATCAGCGAAAACGATCGCAGTTACTTTGCTGCTTTAGGCGCGTTTGTCTGTGAGCAACTCAACGAGTGCGGTATTCAATCTTGCCCGGGAAATATCATGGCTAGTAATATAGATTGCCGTGGCACAGTTGCCCAGTGGACCGCCAAATTTAGCAATTGGATCTTGTCTCCTACGCCAAAAGCGATGCTTAATTGCAAGATCTACTTTGATATGCGTTTTATTGATGGCGCCAGCGATCTCTATGCGACCCTTCGTCAATCTTTGGATCAGATCAGTCGGAATGAGCTGTTTTATGCGGCAATGGCGACAGACATCAACGCAAATTCGGTACCGATCGGGATCTTTCAACAATTTAAGCTGGAAAAAGACAAGAGCAAACATAAGTATTTAGATCTTAAAAAACGTGGGGTTGCTATTATCAACGATGTGGTTAGGTTGTATGCGCTAAAGGTTGGGGTTGCAAGAGCTAACACATTAGAGCGCCTAGAGGCACTGACTAAAAGCCCATTACTTGCTAAGTCGGATATCGACAATTTAAAAGACTGTTGGCGGTTCTTAACACAATTGCGGTTAAAGACTCAAATCAACCATGAAGGATTACCAGGAAATTGTATTAACCCAGAAAACCTCTCTTCTCTAGAACGGCATCAACTCAAAGAAGCATTTTATTTAGTAAAACAAGCACAGCAGGCGAGTGCGTTTAAGTTTGCTCGAGGGAGTTTATAAGCAATGAACTGGTTTTCTCACTCTATTGCTAAGTGGCGCTATAAACATCTGCCGTTTGCGCAAGCCGAGTTAGTGGTGCTAGACCTTGAGCTCACCGGGCTTGATCCTAAGCGCCATGAAATTGTGTCGGCTGGTTGGTTGCCGATTAAAAATATGCGGATCCAAGTGAAAGATGCGCAGTATCATTTGAACAGTGAGGTGCGAACGCTTGCACAAAGTCCAGTTTTCCACGGTATTAGTAGTAGTCGATTGGCTGAGGGTGAATCCTTACAAACTTTGTTGCTGGCGCTTCAGCGCGCGCTCCACGGTAAAGTGTTGGTATGTCATAATGTACAGATGGATTGGGCGTTTCTTAAGGCAGCATTTCAGCGCTTTGAACTAAATGTAAGACCTGCCTTGCTATTAGATACTATGCAGATAGACAAGCGTCGTGTATTAAAGCAAGGCTATCCGTTGGCGCAAGATGCATTAACACTAAACGCTTGTAGAATGCGTTATGGTTTACCTCCTCATCAATTGCATGATGCGCTCAGCGATGCTTTAGCGACAGCGGAGCTACTGTTGGCGCAATCTCAGGCCATTTGTGCTGGCGGTAAATGTAAAATTGCGGATTTAACTTGAGGTAAAAAATTGCCCTAGCCTCTTACACATTTTACTCAGGTCGATTACAATAGCGCCATCAAAACGAAGGGGAACTTTCGTACTTGCGACTTCATGGATTTTCAATTTAATGACAATCAAGCTTGCAATTAATGGCTTTGGTCGAATAGGGCGTAATATCGTAAGAGCACTCTATGAGTCGGGTCGTCACCACGAAATACAAATTGTAGCCATCAATGAGTTGGCGGATCCTAAAGGGATCGCGCATCTTCTAAAATACGACACCTCACATGGGCGTTTTGCTTTTCCAGTTTCGTTAACAGAATCTTTTTTGGAAGTAGCTGAGGATAAGATCCAGTTATTTTCAGAGCCGGATCCAAGTCACCTGCCTTGGCGCGCGCTAGATGTTGATGTGGTGCTTGATTGCACAGGCGTCTATCATTCTCGTCAGCACGCACTTGCGCATATTCAGGCAGGGGCAAAGAAAGTATTATTTTCACATCCCGCGGATGCTGATGTTGATGCGACGGTGATCTTTGGTATCAACGAAGAGATACTGTCACCTGAGCACACAATTGTGTCTAACGGCTCATGCACAACGAACTGTATTGTTCCGGTAATTAAAGTGCTAGACGATAAGTTTGGTGTTGAGTCTGGCGCTATTACGACTATTCACGCCTCTATGCATGATCAACAAGTGATTGATGCTTATCACAGTGATTTACGGCGCACGCGCGCGGCAAGCCAATCCATCATCCCTGTTGATACTAAGCTTGCTCGCGGTATTGAGCGTATTTTACCTAAGTTCCAAGGTCGTTTTGAGGCGATCGCGGTACGGGTGCCAACAATCAATGTTACGGCGATGGATCTGAGTGTGACGCTCAATGAAAATGTCACAATTGATGCGGTAAACTCGGTTCTAAAACAGGCCGCTGGTGGTCGTTTAGAAGGGGTACTAAGCTACACTGAAGAGCCGCTAGTGTCGGTTGATTTTAATCACGATCCACATTCTTGTATTATCGATGGTACGCAAACTCGAGTGAGTCACAAGCGCTTAGTTAAGCTGCTAGTTTGGTGTGATAACGAGTGGGGTTTTGCTAATCGTATGCTTGATACCGCTTGCGTGATGATGCGTGGCTAATCATTTGTTTCAGACGCTGTTATAATCAAATTGTCTGCACAAAATTAAAACAATAATTCAAACCGAGGTAGTAAACGATTGCTGCCTTGTAGATAACAAAATGTATCGTTCTTTAAGGAGATGTCCAATGTCAGTCATTAAGATGGCGGATTTAGATTTAAACGGCAAGCGTGTGTTGATCCGCGAAGACCTAAATGTGCCAATTAAAGATGGCAAAGTCGCGTCGGACGCGCGGATCCGTGCTGCACTACCTAGTATCAAATTAGCGCTAGAAAAAGGTGCTAAAGTGATGGTGATGTCTCACCTAGGTCGTCCAACCGAGGGAGAATATGATGCACAATACTCCATGCAGCCGGTTGTGGATTATCTTAATGATGCGTTATCTCAAGATGTACGTTTAGTGACTGACTATCTAGACGGCGTGGATGTACAAGACAATGAAGTTATCGTATTCGAAAACGTGCGTTTTAACGTTGGCGAGAAGAAAGACGATGAAGTACTCGCGAAAAAACTAGCTGCGCTTTGTGATGTCTACGTGATGGATGCCTTTGGAACTGCACACCGCGCACAGGCTTCAACACACGGTGTTGGCTTGTACGCTGAGGTGGCTTGTGCAGGCCCATTGCTTGCAGCTGAACTCGACGCGCTTGGCAAAGCACTAGATAACCCAGCTCGTCCTTTGGTGGCCATCGTTGGCGGCTCTAAAGTATCAACTAAACTAACGGTGCTTGATTCATTATCTAAGGTTGTTGACCAACTCGTGACTGGTGGCGGTATTGCTAATACTTTCATTGCTGCAGCGGGTAACCCTGTTGGTAAGTCGCTGTACGAAGCGGATTTGATCCCTGAAGCGAACAAGCTAGTGGCTGCTGCCAGAGCGAATGACGGCGATATTCCTGTTCCGACTGATGTGGTTGTAGGTAATGAGTTTTCAGAATCTGCAGTTGCGACGATTAAAGATGTAAGCGAAGTTTCAGACGAAGACATGATCTTCGACATCGGTCCTGATACTGCAACTCAACTTGCAGAGATCATTGCGAGTGCTGGCACTGTGGTTTGGAATGGCCCTGTGGGCGTATTTGAATTTGACCAATTTGGTAATGGTACTGAAGCGATTGCCAATGCCATCGCTAAGTCGTCAGCATTCTCAATTGCTGGTGGTGGCGATACGTTAGCTGCTATCGATAAGTATGGTGTTGAGCAAGATATCTCTTATATTTCTACAGGTGGTGGTGCTTTCCTTGAATTCCTTGAGGGGAAAACACTTCCTGCGGTCGCAATGCTTGAGCAGCGAGCGAAAGACTAAAATTGATTGAGGTAGCGTTAAGCTGCCTCTTAATATCAGGTAAACATCACTCTCTCACATACTTGATGTTTACTTGACGACGCGTAGCGTCCGGTTAGCCAACAAATAAAATGGTTAACTTCATCAGCGTTGGCTGGTGTAAACATATTATCCGTTCAAACCGATAGCGGTGGCTATCAACAATTGGAGAAAAGCAATATGGCTTTAATCAGTATGCGTCAACTTCTCGATCATGCAGCTGAGCATGGTTATGGCGTTCCGGCATTTAACGTGAATAACCAAGAGCAAATGCGTGCGATTATGGAAGCTGCGGACAAGACAAATAGTCCGGTGATCGTGCAAGGTTCTGCTGGTGCACGCAAATATGCTGGTGCACCATTTATCCGCCACATGATCTTAGCGGCTGTAGAAGAATGGCCTCATATTCCAGTTGTAATGCACCAAGATCATGGTACTTCACCAGCTGTATGTCAGCGCTCAATTCAACTTGGTTTCTCATCAGTCATGATGGACGGCTCTCTAATGGAAGACGGTAAAACGCCTTCAAGCTATGAGTATAATGTGGACGTTACTCGTCGTACTGTTGAAATGGCGCACGCCTGTGGCGTGTCTGTTGAGGGCGAGCTAGGTGTACTTGGTTCTCTTGAAACTGGTGAAGCTGGTGAAGAAGACGGTATTGGCGCTGAAGGTAAATTAACAGAAGACCAGCTACTGACAGACCCTGAAGAAGCTGCAGACTTCGTCAAGAAAACCAATGTAGATGCACTTGCAATTGCCTGTGGTACATCACACGGTGCTTATAAATTTACTCGTCCACCAACGGGCGATATCTTAGCTATTAACCGCATCAAAGAAATCCACGCTCGTATTCCTGATACTCACTTAGTAATGCATGGTTCGTCTTCGGTGCCGCAAGACTGGTTAGCAATCATCAATGAGTTTGGTGGCGAAATTCCAGAGACTTACGGTGTACCGGTTGAGCAAATTGTTGAAGGTATTAAATTCGGTGTTCGTAAAGTTAATATCGATACCGATCTTCGTTTAGCATCTACAGGTGCCATTCGTCGTCATCTTGCGCAAAACCCTAGCAACTTCGATCCACGCAAATTCTTAGCGGAAGCAACGAAAGCGATGACTGAGATCTGTGTTGCCCGCTACGAAGCGTTCGGTACAGCTGGTCAAGCAGCTAAGATCAAGCCAATTTCACTTGATGATATGCACTTGAGATATCTAACAGGTGAATTAGATCCTAAAGTGAAATAACTAACTGGATCAAAGTTTGACTAAGTAAAATTGTGCGCTGCACTTTGATACTTCAAAAAGCCTCTGAAATAGAGGCTTTTTTTGTATCTGATCCTTGATTGGAAACCAAGGGCTTGCTGGGTGAAAATATACTTGGATCGCCATTTTACTAGCGAGGTAAATAGGGATCAGATCTTTACTAACAAAGATCATTGTTTGACTAAGTAGACACATTTCAAAACATCAGATCAATAAGTTAGCCTCTCTTAGATCATTTTTATACCAACTGGATCCAGCGCTAAGCTGCAATTAGTTAGTAAGAAAATGATCTTGGGGTCGATCTTGTTAGTAAAAATTTGATCCTGCCCATCGCAGAGCTTGAGCAGTTAATAAAATACTGATCCCGGAGTTCGTTTCTTGATCTCCAGCTAAAAGTGTCTAACTTTAAAAATACGAGATCTGTTCGCTACGTCCGCTCTGTCTGGCTTCGGCATCTCAAACCTTGTTGTACTGCGCCCAAATACTATCCAAGGTGATCAAAGATGAAAATGAAATACCTACCATTTGTTGCTCTAAGCTTTTGCTCTATGAGTGTTTGTAGCTATGCAAACGAAGCTGTATCTCTATACGGTAGAGCGCATGTCGGTGTACAGAATTCTGATAAAGATGGTGACAGCGATACTTCAATTGAAAGTTACAACTCTCGCATGGGGTTAAAGGGGGCTGCAAAGCTGCAAGAAGGGCTTGAGATTTTTTATAAATATGAATTCCAAGTTGAGATCACGGATCAAGACAAAGATGGTAAATCAGGTGATAACCTTACAGCACGCTCTCAATACCTTGGGGTTAAAGGGAGCTATGGTCAGCTCCTGATCGGGCGTGATGATACACCGATGAAAAAGTCGCAAGGCAAAGTGGACTTAATGAATGATTTTTCTAGTGATATTAATTCGTTCTTTGTTGGTGAAAATCGCCTTGGTGACACCGTGCAGTATACGACTCCAGCGATTAATCATTTACAGTTTACAGTGAGTTATATAGCCGAAGACAACAGCAAACAAAACGGAGAAGATGGCTTATCTTTGTCGGCAAGTTATGGTGATAGTAAACTCAAGAAAACCAATGTATATGTAGCTGTTGCTCATGATAATAAAGTCGCGGGACAAGACATTAATCGCGTTACGGTACAAGGAAAGTTGGGAGACTTTAAACTCGGTGGTATATATCAACAAAATGAAGCAATAGATAGCGATGAGGAAGTAGATAGTTTCATGGTGAGTGCTGCTTACCAAATTGAGTCATATACCTTACTGGCTCAATATCAAGATTCGGATGGGGCTGCAGGTAAGCTGAAAGACTCTGGCAATGCAGCCTCTGTAGGTGTGGAAAAAAGTCTAAGCAAACAAGCTCGTATGTATCTTTGGTATTCGAAATTTTCTTTGGATAATAACGAAGATCATAATACGATGGCGGTCACATTGAGATATGACTTTTAATTTACAAAAGGCGTATGACTATTTACAAAAAGCGCGTTGATTTTGCGGTGAATTTCAGCGTCGCTTTTGTAGTGTGGTTTGGGAGTTGTAGCCCATATTTCGAAAACACTGTTTTGTCGTCAAATTTTTATTATTAAACTTATTTAAAATCATAAGGTTGTGATTGATCAAGAAATTCCCTTTGTAGCCAAAAAAGAGATTTTTTTGGCTTGTTTTGCGTTTACACGTTACACTTTCATAAAAATGTCACAGTTAGTCATAATAATGACATCAACAACGTCGGTAACGAGAGAACATTGGGAATGTCACGTAAAGTACTTGTAGTTGATGATGAAGCACCTATTAGAGAAATGTTGGTGTTCGTACTAGAGCAAAATGGTTTTCAAGCAATTGAAGCGGAAGACTATGATTCAGCGGTTTCTGCTATGGTAGAACCTTATCCAGATATGGTGCTACTAGACTGGATGCTGCCAGGAGGCAGTGGTATTCAAATTGCTAAAAAGTTTAAGCAAAGTGAATATACCCGTCAGATCCCAATCATCATGCTAACGGCAAGAGGTGAAGAGGAAGACAAAGTTAAAGGATTAGAGGTTGGTGCGGACGATTATGTGACAAAGCCTTTCTCTCCTAAAGAGTTAATGGCTCGTATCAAAGCGGTAATGCGTCGAGTTTCACCAACATCACTAGAAGAAGCGATAGAAGTTCACGGATTACGTTTAGACCCTATTTCTCACCGAGTGACATCTGCGGGTACTGAGTTAGATATGGGGCCGACAGAGTTTCGTTTATTACATTTCTTCATGACACACCCTGAACGAGTTTATAGCCGAGAACAGCTGTTAGATCACGTATGGGGTACTAACGTGTACGTTGAAGACCGCACTGTAGACGTTCATATTCGTCGCCTACGTAAAGCTATCGCACCACTTGGCCATGATCGCTTAGTGCAAACTGTACGTGGTGCAGGTTACCGCTTTTCGAGTAAACTGTAATTAGTATTCCAAGAGGAACTGAATTATTTGGTTCCTAAATGGATTTAGTCTATGTATCGAGTGATTGATAAACAGGCGTTAACAAGGCGCCTGTTTTTGTATTTCCTACCATTAGCCTTAATTGGCTATTTAGTCAGTGCACCTTTTCTGTTTCTTTTCATCGGTGCTTTCGTCTTATTAGTTTGGCATTACAAACAACTCTATCGTTTGAGTGACTGGCTGCTCAACCAACGTAGTTTTAATCCACCTGAAGGTAAGGGCGCTTGGGAACAAGTGTTTGAAGGGATTTATCAGCTTCAGCAACGTAATCGTAAAAAGCGAAATGAACTCGCTGAACTGATCCGACGCTTTCGTGAGGGGGCTGAAGCTATCCCAGATGCGGTCGTTGTACTGCAACAAGATCTCAGTATCGTGTGGTGTAACCAATTAGCCTTGAAAGTGCTGGGTTTGCAATGGCCTACAGATCATGGGCAGAGGCTAGATAACCTTATCCGAGATCCTAAATTTGTAAAATACATGCATGAACACCGTTTTGATGAAGCGTTAGAGCTAGAGACTGGGCTTGGCCATGAGCAAGTGCTCGAAATACGGGTAATGCCTTATGCCGAACAACTTATGCTAGTGGCGCGTGATGTTAGTCGACTAAAGCAACTAGAGCAGATGCGCAAAGACTTTGTCGCAAACGTGTCTCATGAGCTAAGGACGCCGCTAACCGTTATGGCTGGTTATCTAGAGATGATGGATAGTGATAATATGCCCCCCCCCGCAATGTGGGCTAAAGCACATGGTACTATGATAGATCAGTGTAAACGGATGGATAGTCTGGTAAATCAACTTCTTTCCTTGTCTCGAATCGAAGGGGCGAGAAAGCAAGACAATGACAAAGCCGTGAATATTCCTGCCATGCTTGATCTTATTCATACCGAAGCGAAGTCACTTAATCAGGAAAAGGGCCATGAGCTCGTTTTTGATATTGATCCGACTTTGGATATCAAAGGGGCAGGGGACGAGTTACGCAGTGCTTACTCAAATTTAATTTTTAATGCTATTCATTACACCAAATCCGGTGGGCACATTCATGTACGTTGGTATTTAGAAAACGACTTGCCGACGTTTAGTGTCGTTGATAATGGTGATGGTATTGCGCCTGAACATATTAACCGTCTAACTGAGCGTTTCTACCGTGTGGATAAAGCACGTAGTCGAAAAACAGGCGGATCGGGCCTTGGTTTGGCAATTACTAAACATGTATTGTCTCGCCATGACTCGGCTTTACATATTGAAAGTAAAGTGGGTGAAGGCTCTCGTTTTTGGTTTGCTTTCCCCAAACAAAAGCGAATTTTTATGACAAATGATGAAAGTCATAAAAGTGTAATTTAAGAGTAATTTTATTGTCATTTTATCGCTGCACAATGAGCTGCGTAAAATAACTGGGACCAACAACTGGAGTGACCCCAATGAAATTTAAAAGCTTAGTTGCCGCAATGGGTGTGGCTATTACTACATTAGTTTCTACTCAAGTATCTGCTTTAGACGAAAAGTTACCAGAGTACAATAAAACCAGCGGTATCTCAGGAAACTTCTCTTCTGTGGGTTCTGACACGCTTGCCAACATGATGACGTTTTGGGCAGAAGAATACAAAAGAATATACCCTAACGTAAACATCCAGATCCAGGCTGCTGGTTCTTCAACTGCACCACCAGCTCTGACGGAAGCAACGGCAAACTTCGGTCCAATGAGCCGTAAGATGAAGTCAAAAGAAATCGAAGCTTTTGAAAAGCGCTACGGTTATAAGCCGACAGAAGTTCGTGTTGCAATTGATGCCCTAGCAGTATTTGTACACAAAGATAATCCAATCGAAGGCTTAACAATTGAACAGGTTGATTCAATCTTCTCTTCGACGCGTAAGTGTGGAGCATCAGCACAAGCAAATCGCTGGAGTGACATTGGTCTAACGGGTGATTGGGCTGCAAAAGATATCCAGCTTTATGGTCGTAACTCAGTATCTGGTACTTATGGTTACTTCAAGAAAAAAGCACTGTGTAAGGGCGACTTCCGCAATAATGTTAACGAGCAGCCAGGTTCTGCGTCTGTGGTACAGTCTATCTCGTCTTCAGTGAATGCGATTGGTTACTCTGGTATCGGTTATAAAACCTCAGGCGTACGTACCGTACCACTAGCGAAAAAAGGCACGAACTACGTTGATGCAACATTAGAAAATGTGGCACAGGGTAAATACCCACTGTCTCGCTTCCTATACCTATATGTGAACAAGCACCCTAATAAAGAATTAGCACCTATCGAAGCTGAGTTTTTGAAGATGGTATTGTCTAAAGAAGGTCAAAAGATTGTTGAGAAAGACGGTTATGTTCCTCTTTCTAGCGAAATGGCGACACGTGAATTGAAAAAGTTAGGTTTGCTCTAATCAATTACTCGACCCGCTAATTACTTGTTGTTATTAATGCCGCTCATTGAGCGGCATTTTTTACTTTCACACTTCCATGTTCCCAGATTGAATAATTTGTTTAAATCTTCATCCTCAAGCGGCAAAAAAGCTGGAAATATTCTATATTTAGTTAAAATTTATAATAAATCAGTCGATAATGAACTCGTCTTACTTCAAAAGGTGTATATATGAGTCTAGGTACTGCTTTTGCTGATCTTAGTATCACCAAAAAGATCCACGCAATTACGCTCGTTGCGGTTGTTGCTTTTGTGGTTATCGTGTTCGTTAATTACAACGCTATTAGCTCTAATCAAAGGGCATTAAATGAATTAGAGGAGCAGACATACAAAATTCTTAACCTCGCCACAGAAAACGCAAATAAGCTGCAGAATTTAGATGAGCTATTCACTCAAGCTGTAACCTTCGGGGATGCTGAATTATTAGATAAAGCAAAAGAATATCAACAGCACATTCAAGCTAACCTGCAAAAAATTGAGTCTGTACAAAGCGGTTTTATGCCTTCAGATAATAGCGAGGAACTTGCACAATACGGCAAAATTGCGCAACAAATCGCTGGGGGAATGATTGATGGCACCGCTGATTTTTCCCGTATCCAAGAAGATGCCAAAAAGAAAACTGAAATCTACGAAGGTTTAGTCGCAGACTTTACAAAGGCTAAAACGAACGCGAATGATCGTTTTGTTGAATTGCTTCAAAATACCGAAGCGCGCTCAGCAAATGCGCTCACGATAATGTTGATTGTGGCTGTTATTTCTTTGCTTATTCTGGTTTTCTTGGCGGTTGTGATTGCAAGAGGTATTGGTAACTCTGCTAAGGATGCAGCGCAAAACCTGAAACTATTAGCGCAAGGGCAAGGTTCCTTGTCCACCACGCTCAATGTGCGCTCTCACGATGAAATTGGCCAAGTATCCATCAACTTCAATGAATTTGTCGCGCTACTAAAAGGTGCGGTTGTCGAGGTGATGAGTGTCGTCGAACCCTTGATGAAAGACTCTAGTCGTCTTGTTCAGGGAATGGAAAAAGCTGAAGGGGCAACTAATCAACAAACGCATGACGCGGAAGTGGTACGTCAATCTATGGAAGAAATGCGGTTAAGTGTGGGTGACATCTCTCATTCAGCGTCACAAGCTTCTGATGCTGCTCAACTGGCTGAACAAGAAGTTGAGCAGAGTAAGCGCCAGATTCAGGTGTCAGTTAATGAGTCACAAGCGTTAAGTGAAGAAATTAACCATGCAGCAGAGACGATCAATAAACTAGCTGATGATACACAGAACGTGACGCAAATCTTAAATGTGATCACATCAATCGCAGAGCAAACCAATTTACTTGCTTTAAATGCTGCGATTGAAGCGGCTCGTGCTGGTGAGCAAGGTCGAGGTTTTGCGGTGGTTGCGGATGAAGTCCGCGAATTAGCCTCAAGAACAGCCAAGTCGACCAATGAGATAAGAGAGCTTTTAAATGTGTTAACAGAAGCGGCAAATCAAGCGGTGAAAGCAATGACAAGTGCAAGCAGTATGGCAATTAATAATGCTGAAGCTGCAGCACAAACTGGGCAGTCGATTGAGCAGATAGCAGCACAAATCTTGTCAATAAATAGCATGAATGGTCAAATTGCTGCGGCAACGGAAGAGCAAACTTCTGTTGCTGCGATGGTAGTAAACAATGTGACATCTATGCACCAGTCTTTCCAAGACACAATGCAAGCGTTGAATGAAGTACAAGATGTTGCTGAGAATCTCCATGTATTGTCCGACAACTTGAAAGATGCAACCTCAAAATTTAGAGTTTAATGCTTTAATTTTTAAACGACAAATAAAAACAGCCACATTAAGTGGCTGTTTTTATTTGATAAGGAATATTAGGGCCTGTTTATCTTTCAAGTTTGCTTTTGC
Source organism: Pseudoalteromonas sp. S2755 (assembly GCF_005886535.1). Classification (GTDB taxonomy): domain Bacteria; phylum Pseudomonadota; class Gammaproteobacteria; order Enterobacterales; family Alteromonadaceae; genus Pseudoalteromonas. Next base: position 30,024 of record NZ_PNDS01000005.1, on the reverse strand, counting down.
AGCAGTTTGATTGGTATTTATACAAGGCAGAGCCTGCGTAGCATAGTCATTCTATGTGAGTCAGGCGAGAACACAGTAGAAATGCCAATCAAGCGCTGCCCTTTGGGTTCACCTGAGTGCGCTTTGATCATTGTTGCTCAACTTTTGCCTAGATCACTAGGCGGCAAGTCGAGCGTCGCGACCAAAACCCACTCAGAAGAACAAAAATCAAACAGCAAAGGTCAACAGGCCCTAGTATTTACCTATCACTTTGACGGCATCGGTTACTTTGCTTGCGTCAATATAACCAATTGCGCCTGCATTGCTCGAAACAAAATCGATTACCGCTTGATCGCTATCTAGCTTCTTCGGAGGTGTTCCCTTACCGGTGAATACTAATTTAGACCAGTGGGCATTTAGCTGAGAGCTAGATTTACCAATCACTTTGTCGTTAAACTCGTCAAATACAGCATTACCATCTTGATTCACAGGGGTCGCACTACGACCATCGGCAAATGATTTGCTTTTGCCTAGGAACAACTTTTTGATAGTACCGTCATCAACAGCAGATGCATTGGCTGAGTTCACGATAACAGCAATATCTGCTAAAGCAGACTGGCTGGCTAACAATAGCCCTAAGCTCAGTATTTTTTTAATCATATTAGCCTCCGTTAGAATACTAAATCGATACCAAAGCTCAACAGCTCAACTTTTTGATCTGTCAACGTGTTATCGAATTGGTTTAGTTCAATTTTGAATGCTGCTGATGGATGGAAGTCATAACGTGCACCAATACTCCATGTTTCAGACTCTGCACGAGCGCCTGCAAGCGCACCATTAACAAGAGTTCTTAAATAAGGTGCATTTGGATTGGTTGGATCGGTCGTGACGGGAATGGTTACACCATTTGGAGCGGTGATGGTGAGTGGGACAGAGTTAAACTCGTCGTTCTCATTCTTATCTTCATTGTGTTCGTAGGTTAGGTGGATAGTCCATGCATCAATACGGTAACCGAGGGAAGCGTAATACTGCTGTTGTTTAGCAAGTATACTGTTATCCACTTCAAACTGAGTGTATTCTGCGTCGAACAAGACATCGTTGTAGTCGATAGCAATACCAACCGCGGCAAAGTAAGCATCATCTTTATCGACAGCGATATCATCCGCTTGTTGCGTTAGCCCGTAGCTAGTTAACCCAGCCAATAATCTCGATAGTTCAGGGCTATTAGCTGCGCTAATGCTCGCTTCGGTAGCAAAGTAGGCCGCACGCGCACTGAACCAATCTCTGCTTAGTGTCCAGTTTATACCTACTGTGTTGTTTAACTCAGCTTCATCTGAGTAAGTAATAGCAACAATATCGTCATCTACGCTGCCTAAAGCTAGCTGTACAGTGCTTTCCCATTCCCCTAATGTAGAATTATGGATATAACTCAAACCGTTATAGGTGCTAAAGCTTAGGTTATATACTGATTGAGGTGGTTTAACCCAGCGGTATGCATAACCCACATCTAAAAAGTCAGAATAGCGATAGAATGGTATACGCATTTTACCTGCGCTTATCTGTGAGGAATCTGAAATCGCGTAAGTTAAGTATGCCCATTCAAACTCGGCATCAAAGTCATTCTGACCACGGCCTACGATCTGTGCTGTGGCTGTTAGACTTTCTTGTAGATCGGCGGAAAGTTGTAGGGCGAATAAACTACGATTCTCCATATCAAAATCATTGTCATAGCCATATAGTGTGTCGTCACTATCTAGCGTTTGACCACCAATAATGGAAGCAAAACCATTAATTCTGATTTCAGCGGCGCTGTGAAAACTCACTGTCCCAAGCACCATCGCTAAAGCAATTGCTGACTTTTTCATATTGATTCCCATTTTCTTTGCAAAGAGTCGTGTCCGTAACACGCATTAAAAGCGCTGATACTGAGCTCAAAAATAGTGTTACTTTGTCTTAGAGGTTAGAATAAAAACCAGAAATAACAAGTTATTAAGAAAGTTAGTGCTCACTGATTGTATTGTTTAAGAGCCTAAGTCTCGAGCCAAGTTAAGTGGTGTTGTATGCCTATCTCATCAGACCAGTTTATTGTATCGCAAAATATTCTAAAAAGGTGAATAAAAAATAACGGCAGGAGTTAGAAAGTGCTTGTATTTAAAATAATATTAGGGGGATTTTTGCCAAAAAGAGCAAACTATCGTTTGCTCTCGGTAATTTTCTCAGCCTGTACTTTGCAGGCATTATACTGCTCAATACATTTATCAGTGCATATCTGTAAAGACATTGTCTCTGGCGTGTTTTGCATCTCACAGCTGCGTTCGCATTGATAATTCTGTTGTGCACATTGATTCAACTCAGGTGAGATAGAGTTACTGCACCCCAATAGGGTGGTAGAAAGTACTAGCAAGGCGAACGCAATTTTCATTATTATTCCTTAGACCGTGACTTGAATATTATCAATCAGTCTGACTTTGCCGAGAAAAGCTGCGGCAAGAATGACGAGTTGATTATCTTCGAGTGTAGCAGGTTTCAAGCTATCTTTTTGACAAATGTTAAAATAATCCAACTTTAAACCTGCATTGTGCAGCATTTCTGTTGCATTTTTTGTTACCTTCAAAAAATCTTTTTCGCCATTTTCTAAAGCGTCAGATGCAGCTTTTAGTGCTTGAAAAAGTACTTTAGCAGTATCTTTTTCTGATTCAGAGAGATAACCATTACGTGAGCTCATCGCCAGTCCAGAAACTTCTCTTTGAGTGGCAACACCAATTACTTCAATAGGAATAGACAGGTCTTTTACCATTGTTTTGATGACCTGTAACTGCTGAAAGTCCTTCTCACCAAAGCAAGCAAAATCAGGTTGTACTAAGTTAAAAAGTTTAGTGACAACGGTTGCAACACCGCGGAAGTGTCCTGGACGTGTGCCACCGCAGTGTCCCTCAGAGACCCCTGGTACATCAACAAAACTTTGCGCATTTAGGCCGTTAGGATATATGGTCTCAACGGTAGGTGTAAACACAATATCCGTTTCTAGTTCTGCAAGGCCCTGCTTATCTTGATCGAGCGTACGTGGGTAGCTGTCGAGGTCTTCGTTCGCACCAAATTGCATTGGATTTACAAAGATACTGACAACGACTTTATCCGCTAAGGTTTTCGCTTTTTCTACTAAGGAAAAATGACCACGGTGAAGGTTGCCCATCGTTGGTACGAAGGCAATGCTCAATCCTTGTTGGCGCCAAGCTTTAATCTGGCTTCGTAACGATTTAATCTCAGTAACTGATTGCATGTTGTACTCTAACTCAATAATAACGATACCAACCCAAACAAAATGCTTGGATCAGACTCAGCGATAAGCAGTGCTCATCGCAAATTTAATTAAATTCGTGATCTGGCCCCGGGAAGTCACCTGATTGCACGTCTGCGCAAAACTTTTTCACCGCATCTGGCATGTTGCCGGTTTCGAGCAGGAAGTTCTTCGAGAACTTAGGAATATAGCCTGCAGAAATACCAACCAAGTCATGCATCACCAAAATTTGGCCATCGGTGTCTTTACCCGCGCCAATACCAATGACCGGAATTGCCACGGCTTTGGTAATGCGTTTAGCCAGTGCTGAAGGCACGCATTCAATCACAATCATTTGTGCACCAGCACGTTCTAACGCTTGTGCATCCGCTATCATCTTTTGTGCCTGAGTTTCCTCACGACCTTGAATTTTAAAGCCACCAAACACGTGCACTGATTGTGGTGTTAACCCTAAATGGCCACAAACTGGGATCCCTTGCTGGGTAAGCTGTGCAATGCTGTCGTAGAGCCATTCACCACCTTCCAGCTTTACCATGTTTGCACCAGAGCGCATCAAGGTAGCCGCATTCTGACAGGCTGACTGTGGATCTGAGTAGCTCATAAAAGGCATATCGGCGATAACGAATAGCTCCTTACTACCAGCTCTTACACAACGGGTATGATAGGCAATGTCATCCGTGGTAACGGCTAAAGTGTCTTCACCACCTTGTAAAACCATACCCAGAGAATCACCCACTAAGATGACATCTACGCCATTGTCGTGAAATAACTTTGCAAAACTTGCATCGTAAGCGGTGAGAGCGGTTATTTTTGTTCCTTCACGCTTCATTTTGGCAAGTGTAGAGACGGAAATTTTTGCCATGGTAAACCCCTTGAATTGGTTTATTAGAGGATTGCTAATCCGTTAAGTGGTAAGTGCTGTGATAAAGAGCCAAGCTCAGTGCCATCAGGTAATTTGAGTTCTGGCGCTATCTCTAATAGTGGATAGACGACAAATTCTCTTTCTTTCAAGCCGTAGTGTGGCACCGTAAGCCTATCACTGTGAATGGTGTCGGTATTAAAAAGCAGAATATCTAAATCGAGCGTGCGCGGTCCCCAGCGCTCAGCTTTGCGTACACGACCATGTTCAAGCTCTATTTGTTGCAATACATCGAGTAAAGACTCTGCTGTTAATGATGTTGCTAGTTTCGCTACGGCATTCACATAATCAGGTTGATCTTGAGGGCCCATAGGTTTTGAGCCATACAGGCTAGAGTGCTGGACAAGCGAGAGGTCTGGATGGGCGGCGAGCACATCAAGTGCTCGCTGTATTTGTGCCATCGGCTCGGATAGGTTTGCACCTAATCCAATGTACGCAATATTCATTTAATCTTCTTTCGGTTTTCTTTTTGGCTTACGTCTATTATAACGACGCTTAGGTTTGCTTTGGTTACCTAAGTTGCGAACCATGTCTTTCTGGCCGGTGACGTCATTCTTGAGGTAGTCAGTCCACCAAGCTGCAAGCTCTTCTTGCTCTTGCTCACCACTTTCAACACGCAATAATAGGAAATCATATGCAGCTTTGAATCTCGGCTGCAAGCTTAGGCGATATGCACGCTGGCCTGAACGTTTATCTAGGCGTTGTTGAATATGCCAGATATCTCGGGCACCTAAAGTAAAGCGTTTAGGCACTGCAACGTGCTTAGCATTTTCAGCAAGAACGTGATTAATGGCTTGCATAAAGGCATCATATTCATTCATACCTTCGGCCGCGAGCGCTTCGCTTTTAGCTAAAATAGGGAACCATAAAAGTGCTGCATAGATAAATGCAGGAGTTACTTTTTTATCCGCGTTGATACGGCTATCCGTATTGGCAAACATTTGCTGAATAAAGCGACGCTCAAAGTCATTGTCAGGCTGTGCTAGGATTTTATCGAGCGCCGGGAATAACTGCGCAAATAAGCCGTATTCACGCATCTGAAGAAAATTTTTTTCCGCTTTACCATTTAAAAATAGCTTTAGCGTTTCTTCGAACAAGCGTGCAGCTGGAATATGTCCAAGTAACGGCGCTAGTGCTTTAATCGGAGTGCGGGTCGGGGTAGCAATCTCCATATCTAGTTTGGTTGCAAAGCGGATGGCTCTGAGCATGCGTACCGGATCTTCGCGATAGCGAGTTTCAGGATCGCCAATCAACTCAATTTTACGCGCTTTAATGTCAGCAACACCACCGGCAAAGTCGCGTAGAGTAAAGTCATTGATCGAATAATATAGCGCATTGATAGTAAAGTCGCGGCGCTCGGCATCTTCTTCAATACTGCCGTAGACATTGTCGCGTAATAGCTGCCCGTGTTCGCTGGCTTGACTTGTCGTGGCACAAGAATCATCACTTTGGTGATGGCCACGCATGGTGGCAACTTCAATAATTTCCCGTCCAAAAACAATGTGCGCAAGGCGGAAACGACGACCTATTAAGCGACAGTTACGGAAGAGCTTTTTGATTTGTTCAGGTGTTGCATTGGTAACGACATCAAAGTCTTTAGGCTCTATTCCTAGCATGATATCGCGGATACAACCACCAACTAGGTAGGCATCATAGCCACCGTCTTTTAAGCGATAGAGCACTTTGATAGCGTTAGGGCTAAATTGTTTACGAGATATACCATGCTCGCTGCGAGGAATTATCGCAGGTGTCGGGCTGGCCATTTTCACCGTCTCATCGCCTTTTCCAGTTACAAACTGGCGGCAAAAGTTTACAAGCTTGGAAATAATAACTCGTCTCCTGAGCAATCAAGTTTTCTATTCTAGTCGTTGTGAACCACTGCTTTTGTCTTAAAACAGGTCGCATTTAAGGCTCGCTATCATATACTCAAATGAGACTAAATTGAAGTACTTGAAAACAGTGGACGAAAAGCAAAATCGCCATTTTCTAGAGAGTCTAGTTGAATTTCCTGTACTTTAGGAACGCTATCTAGACTAAAAATATCAATAGCGTGAGTCAGTAATGCGTCAACATCTTGATAATTATGGAGAGAATCAACCGGCACATGCAAATAACGCAGCGCGGCATAAAGGGTTGGTAGCGGGTTGCGGTTATTAATAGCTGGAGCATGATTTTGCTTAGATAACTTAAATCCGGGCTCTGCGACAGCCAGAGGCACGTGAGCGTACTCAGGTGATGGCTGATTGAGCTGTCGAAATAAACTAATTTGTCTTGCTGTGGGTTCTAGCAGATCAGCACCACGTACGATATGACTAATCTTTTGCTCTATGTCGTCAACTACCACCACCAATTGATAAGCAAATAAGCCGTCGCGGCGTTTAACGATGTAATCTTCATGCGCAATTGCTGAGGGAATGACAACCATGCCTTGTATTGCATCATTAAATTCAGTAACTGGACAGCGCTGCTGTAGGCGCAAAGCGTTATCTTGCCAACTTAGCGCTAAAGCTCGGCAATGGTTATTGTAAAAGCCACCCATTGCTTTAATTTGCTTTCTTGTACATTGACATGGATACACAAGGGAGTCTGATTTTAGTGTCGTCAAATAGGCTTGGTATAGGGCATGGCGCTGTGATTGATAGACAACCTTTTCATCCCAGTAAAGGCCGTATGCTTCAAGTGTGGTTAATATCTTGTCGGCAGCACCCGCAACTACACGCGGTGTGTCTATGTCTTCGATGCGAACGAGCCATTTACCTTGATTAGCTTTTGCGTCTAAATAGCTACTCAGGGCGGCTACAAGAGAGCCGAAATGAAGTGGACCGGAAGGCGAGGGAGCAAATCGACCGCGATAGCTCCCAGTTTGCTTTAAGCTTGGGGACACAGGGCTGAGATTATCCTCTGCCTTGTTGTTTTTCTTTGATTTCTGCGAGAGATTTACAATCAACGCAAAGATCAGCTGTTGGACGCGCTTCTAAACGGCGAATGCCGATTTCAATACCGCACGACTCACAAAAGCCAAAGTCATCATCTTCGATAAGTTGAAGTGTTTTCTCAATTTTCTTGATTAGCTTACGCTCGCGGTCGCGAGTACGCAGTTCAAGAGAAAACTCTTCTTCTTGCGCTGCACGGTCCACAGGATCAGGAAAGTTTGCCGCTTCGTCTTGCATGTGTGTCTTAGTACGGTCTACTTCATTACGTAGATCGGCACGCCATGCTTCTAATATCGCTTTGAAATGAGCACGTTGTGCTTCATTCATGTATTCTTCGCCTGGCTTTTCTTGATAAGGTTCTACACCGGCTTGAGCCAATAACCCTAGTTTTTTCTGGTCTGGCATACCATTCTCCTAAATCCTTAATACATAACCCCAGCTTTCGCCGGCGGGTATAAATAGCAAAATCTTTACCCCTTAGCAAACACTTTTTTGCTGCAAATGTCAGCCACTTTTTCAATGTTTAACTATTTTGGGGGAGAAAACTATCACGGCTATATGTGGGCGACATGAAAAAAGTCAAGCGTAATCAAAAGGAATTTCTTCAATTAATTGTACTTGGTTGTCGTCAATATGCGCTCGGTAAGCAATGATTTCTACCCCATGAGAAATTGCTTCTTTCACTAACGCTGCATATCTTTGATCTATATGACTGGCTGGTTTGACGCAATTAATCCCTGTGTGGAGCGCGGCAAACAGTAATACCGCACGGTGACCTTGCTGTTTAATGTGGATTAATTCTCTAAGATGTTTTTGACCTCTTAAGGTTTCAGCATCAGGGAAAAAACCTTGCTGTTGCTCGAGCAACGTCACCGACTTTACTTCAACGTAGCAGAATTGCGAGGATTGTCCATTTTCGAGGTTGCTCAACAAAATATCAATTCGGCTATTTTCAGCCCCATATTTCACCTCAGTTTGAAGTGTTTTGTAGCCTTGCAATTGCGTTATTCTTCCTTGCTCAATGGCCTCAACAGACACTTTATTGGCCACCGCTGTATTTACACAAATAAAATGACCATCATTATCTTGCGTCAGCTCCAACGAATGAATGTACTTTCGCTTAGGGTTATCGCTGGTGGAATAATAGGCTGTAAATCCCGGGTCTGCACAATTGGTCATTCTACCAGTATTGGCGCAGTGTACGGTGAATTCGTCACCACTTGGGGCGCGTAAGTCGACAAGAAAGCGTTTATATCGTTTGAGCAAGGTTGCTTGTTGTAATTGCCTAGAAAACTTCATTGGTCGCTTTAGGTTGGGTGTATTTAGTGGCTAGTGTACACTTAACCACACTTACAAGCACAAGAGTGAAAAGAGAATGTCAGAGAAATTTATTGTACGACTGAGTGAAGACGCTAAACCAGAGTATTTATCTGCTGGTGCTGCATTGTCGTTTGAAAAGGACGGTGCTTTTATCCATTTACAACAAGACGAAACGCTGAAGAATATTCAGAAAGCGGCTCGTAGCATCGCACAACAAGGGATTAAACAAGTTCATTTAGAAGGTGACTTGTGGTGTACTGAATCTCAATGGGCTTTTTATCAAGGTTTTGTGTCACCAAAAGCGTTAGATGGTGTGGTGTTTGTTGACAACGACCAATCAGATCTAAAAGAGCTTGATGCACTAAAAGCGTCGGCAACATGGATGCGTCAGATGATCAACGGTACGGCTGAAGACATTTACCCTGAAAGCCTTGCTGGAAAAGCGGCTGAGTTTATTCAGTCATTGGCACCAGAGCATGTTAGCTATCAAATCATTAAAGGCGACGCGTTGTTAGAGCAACAATGGATCGGTATTCATGAAGTCGGGCGCGGCAGTGAGCGTCCACCAGTACTGCTTGAGCTTGACTATAATCCGACGGGTAATGATGACGCTCCAGTTAGCGCTGCACTTGTGGGTAAAGGGATCACGTTTGACTCAGGTGGTTACTCGATTAAGCCAAGCGAAGGCATGCTTACGATGAAGTGTGATATGGGCGGGGCGGCAACCGTAACGGCTGGTTTAGCGCTGGCTATCCAGCGTGGTTTTGACCGTCGTGTTAAGTTGTTCCTATGTTGTGCTGAGAACCTTATCTCAGGCCATGCCTATAAGTTAGGTGATATTCTTACCTACAAAAATGGCACCACAGTGGAAATCGTGAATACCGATGCTGAAGGACGTTTAGTATTGGCTGATGGGTTGATGGCTGCCGGTGAAACAGGCGCTGAGCTTATCATTGATGCTGCTACGTTAACGGGCGCTGCGCTCGTTGCGGTAGGTCAAGAGTACAATGCACTATTTGGCTTAGATAAAGCACTTGTCGGCGATGTACAGCAGTACGCGAGTGACGAATTTGAAGCCGCGTGGCCGTTACCTCTTGAAAAGTGGCACCAAAATAACTGTCCATCGCCTTATGCGGATACAGCTAACAGCCGAGCACAAAAAGGTGGCGGCTTTGGTGGTGCATCGAATGCTGCAGGCTTCCTATCTCGCTTTGTACCAAACGAAGGTCAAGGTTGGGTACATATCGACCTTGCAGCTTCTTTCCAAAATAGCGCAGGTGGTCAATGGGCTGCAGGTGCAACGACCTTAGGCATGAGAACCGTAGCGAGAACGCTTCAAGAAAAAGCGTAATCATGTGGTTAGCTGAGTGTATTCCGCGGAATACACTCGGTTTATTACCACGTTTAAGACAATAGTGCCGCGGCGAGTCGCACAAAGTCTGATGAAGTCAGTATTCCAACCAATTTGTTTTGCTCGTCTACCACTGGCATACAGCCATGGCGATTATCGACAAAAAATCGCACCACATCTTGTAATGATTGACCCGGGCGCACGCTCGCAAAATCGGTCGCCATAATATCTCGTACTTTTGTTTGTTTCTCTTTTCTTGCAAGCGCATTTGCGCCGTAGGTTGCCATTATTCCCATTACCTTGGCGATCATAATTTTTTGCGTGAGCATACCAACCAAGACTCCCGCTTCGTCAATTACTGGGATGTGACGAACGTTTTTTTCTTTCATTAAATTATGCGCATCTTGCAAGGTATTTTCAGCAATCACTGCAAAAGGATCTGGGGTCATTAAATCAGCTACGGTTTGGGTCATCTGTTACTCCTTTTCACTCCATATGTTTATGTTGAGTTTAGCCTGATCTATTTGGCATGTATGGAATTGAGATCAAGTTTTGAACTATTTCTCGAAGAACTGCTCTTATGAAGATAACAATAAGAAAGGCTAACCCAATGAAAAAGTTACTGATGTTAGGTGCTGTTGCGAGCTTACTTTGCAACTCTGTTTTTGCCGCTGAGCGAAGTGTTGAATATGGAGAAATTAATCAAATTCTAGATTTAATCGCCAACAAAGCGCAGTCGCAATATATCTTGTCTAAATTTACAGTGGAAGTGAAGCAGCCTGATATCGCGCTAGAGGATGTTAAACTTTGGTTGGAGCAAGATGGCAAGATCATTGCCAATGGTATCATAGATAAAGACGGCAATATTGATTTACCTATTCTCCAGCAGTTTCGTGCTGATAAAGTTAATTTAGTGATCAATCAAGAAAAAGATGCTGTTGCGATTATGGTCAATACGGATATAGCGCCGCTGACTAAGCAGCGGGTTATGTATCGCGATTTGTTTATTCTTTTAGAGGATATGGACGCTTTTGTTGAGTTGATGGCTGGTAGCTTGTCTTGGTTTGCTCCAAGCTTTGATGAACTAGAGTTTACATTTACCGAGCCTGCATCAATTCAGTTTGTGGATGCAAAAGGTAAAACCCAAAAGTTTGTGACGGATAATGAGTTTAAGATCCAAATCCCCAATAAGAAAAAGTGGATGAAGCAAAATCCACCTTTGCAATTTAGTGCCTTACCAACGCAGTTTGCGCCTATTGACTAGGGAAGAAAGTTCGTATGTCTGCTAGCAGGCGAGCATATCCTTTTCCATCAGATAGTTAGTTAACACTTCGCCACGAACCTTCACTTGTTGTTCCTTTATCACTTGGAAACCAAAATGTTCAAAGAAAGGTTTAGCCGTTTTGCTAACATGGGAAAATAAGCGCGTTGTGTTGGTTGTTTTGCTGTGTTCTAAAAGTGCGAGCATAAGTGCTTTACCTATGCCTTGGCCTTGATGTTCGGCATGGCAAAAAAAGTGGTCAATAAGACCGTCGGCTTGGATATCGGCAAAGCCAACAATTTTACCATTTAGCACGGCGACAAGGGGTTGATTACTCCTTAATCGGTCTTGCCAGCCTTTCTCGGCAATGTCGCTATGTGCCCATGCATTAACTTGCTTATCGGAGTAATGCTGTATATTTACCGAGCGTATTGTGTCAAACATAAGCTTGTGTAGCGCGGCTTCTTCGCCGCTTTGAAACGGTCTGATTATAATCATTGTTAGCCTTTATTCTTGGAGTCGTAATTGTCCGGAAATAGCAGGTTGCTCTGCAATTTCTGCAAGTCGTACGTATTTTTGTTCAATCAGTTGAGACACAGGAACCAGTTTGGCGTCAATACTTTCAAGCTCAGCTAACTTGGTTGCAAGAAATGCGGCAGTTTCCTTATATGGGTGTGCAATAATAATCACATGCTCATGATTATCAAGTAGTTTAAGCATATGCTGCCACTGCTCGTTAAGTGCCTCTGTGGATATGTCATTGTCTAGAAAGACCTGTCGAGCGACGTTTTTCACGCCGTAAAGGTTGGCTGCATATTGGGCTTGGCTGTGGCTAGTGGTACGGCTATCTAAAAAGTATAATCCGCGCTTTTTTAATATTTCCATAGTCCATTTCATTGGCTCTATTTGTTCGGTTAGTGCTGAGCCCATGTGATTGTTTACGCCTTTAACCTGAGGCAGTGTCGATAGCGCGTTGCCAAGTGTCATTTGCAACTGCCATTTTTCCATATCGGTGGTTAATGCGCCCGGACCAAGCGCCTTTTCCGAGTCTTGTGCCTGCATTGGCACATGTAATAAAAGCTCGCGTTGTTGGCGGCTGGCTGCAAAGGCAAATTGTTGAGAAAAGGGCGTGTGGGGCAGGATCGAAAAAGTGATCCCACCCGGTAAAGACAGTAACTCTAAGTCACGTTGGTGATTGCCAATGTCGTCTATAACAATGGCAAACTGTTTTGCCGGCACTGCAAAGGTCATGCAGGCCAGTATTATCCCGATTATTTTTTTTAGCACACAAATTATTATTATAGTTTACAGCCCTACAGGACCGCTTTTTATTTACTGTGGTTGAACTAACGCCAGCGCCTTAGGCCAATGCGATGCTAGCTGTTCAATACCGGTTGTTTTGATTGATTCTTCACCAGTGATTATAGCGCTTTTATCGAGCAGGGAAAGCGCTTGTTTGGTAAAATATACATCTGGCTCTATGCCTTTACCTTCAATTGATGTACCTGCTGGTGTGTAGTATCTCGCTGTCGTTAACTTTAATGCAGTAGTACCATTGCCTATCGGGATCAAGGATTGAACCGAGCCTTTACCATAAGAACGTAAGCCAACGACTAAGGCACGTTTATTATCCTTGAGTGCGGCGGCTAAAATCTCGGCCGCTGAAGCGGAATTATTGTTGATTAACACCAAAATAGGCGCACCATTTAGGATATCTCCCCGCTTTGCGATGTAAGCCTGATTGGCGTCATAGAAGCGGCCTTTGGTTGTAACGATTGTGCCACTATCTAAAAAAAGATCTGAGATTGCCACGGCACTATTAAGTGTACCACCGGGGTTGTCACGTAAATCAATAACCAGCTTGTTCAATGGACTGCCTAACTGTACTTGTAGTCGGTTTATTTGTCTTGCTACATCATGGTAGGTGTGGTGATTAAAGCTGTTGACGCTTAAAAAACCGGTACCGTCATTTAAAAGTTTACTAGCGACACTTTCGATGACTATCTCTTGACGTTTAAGCTCAAGTGCAACCAGCTCGTCTTGTCTTAACACCACTAAATTGATGAGATTTTTATTTGCAGCTTTGAGTAGGGCAGATACTTCTTCTATCGACTTACCCACGACATTAGCCCCATTGATTGCATGGAGTTTATCACCGCTCTCTATTCCTGCTTGGTCCGCAGGGGAATTGGGTAGAGTATCTAAAATAATCACGTAATTATCTTGTTCCTCGACTTCGATACCAAGCCCAGTGTAGCGTCCATTTGCTGCACTGAAGATGGATTCCAAGTCTTCCTCGTTGAGGTATTTGGAGTAGGGATCTAAATTATCAAAAAGGCTCGACAGATTGCCTGCGTTATAACGGCTCAGAGGTAAGTCTTCAACGTAATAGGTGTGAATATGATACAGGATTTCATCGATTTCTTGAGCCGAAAACTTTTGTGTCGACGCGTGACTAAAAGCGCTAAAACTTAACAAAAGCAGGAAGCTTAATAATGCAACATAGCGCGCTGCGAGCGCGTAAAAACGGGTTTGTCTATTCATGTGCTGCTCCTCATCAAGGCGCAGCACGGGTTATTCAGTTAACTGGATCTGCACCATTTTATCGGATCTACAGCGCTTCCCTTATGCCGTATTTCAAAGTATAGACCAGAATCTCTTTGTCCGCCGCTTTGTCCTACCAAAGCGATCACTTCACCACTGCGAACTTGATCGCCCACATCGCGAAGCAGCGTTTGTGCGTGGCCATATAGGCTCATAAAACCATGACCATGATCAAGTACAATAACCCAGCCAAAGCCGTTTAACCAATCCGCATATACGACTTGACCGGGGGCGACACTCGCAATTTCAGCACCTTCTTTTGCACCAATGAGGACCCCCTTCCAATTCATGCCGGCATGCTTGCTTTGGCCGAATTTATGCTTAATTCGGCCTCTGGTCGGTAAACTCATTTTGCCTTTGAGTTTGGCTAACCCATCTAAGCGTACTTCGGCTTCTCTTTGGGCCTTGGCAAGCTCTTCTAAAGTTTGGATTAAGGTTTGCTCATTTTCTTTTAAATATGCGATAGCAGAGCGTGTTTCACTGAGTTTGTTATTTAGGTTTGCAAGCTGATTTTGACGTTCTTGCTGCGCCTTTTTGAGCGCTTCCAAGCGTTCGTTCTGATGGTCTTGTAGCGCTTCTAAGCGTGCTTGTGTTCGCGCTAACTCTGCTTGAGTCTGTGCCAATTCTTGGCCGATAGATTTCAGTTGTTCGAGCTGTTTAATCCGTGCTTTATTTAGGTAATCATAATAGGCAATGGTACGCTCTAGCTTTGTGGCATGCTCTTGATTAAGTAACATTCTGGAATAATCATGAGAGCCTGTCATGTAGGCACTTTTTAGCTGAGCCGCGAGGATCTTTTCAAATTTTTTCTTGTCGTTTAGCAGCTTGCTTTCTTGCTTTTTAAGTTCAGCCTGCTCGGTTTGGTTTTCTTTGATCCCTACTTCTGTGAGTGAGATTGCTTTGGCACTTTTGGCAATATCAAGTTCAAAGGCTTTGAGCTTCGCTTCGTGACGATTAATTTCACCGCGCTGCTTTTCCAAAGCTTGTTGGCTAGCTTTAAGTTGTTGTTGGACTTCGCTTAAGTCTTGTTTGGTTCTAGATTCGTTGGCAACAACGGGCGCTGTTGCAATGAGTAATGCCGCACCGAGAAGTGCGGCATAGTGAAATGTCGTTTTTAACGGCATACAGGCAGACCGTTATTTTAAACGCATAATTGGAGTGCCAGTCATCTCGCTAGGCTGCTCCATACCGAGTAAATGCAGCATTGTTGGTGCAACATCGCTTAATGCTTTTCCTGCTTGTGGTTCTGCATCACGACCTACATAAATAAATGGTACAGGCTCGCTGGTGTGAGCGGTATGAGCTTGACCTGTTTTAGGGTTAAGCATTTGCTCTGCATTGCCGTGATCAGCGGTAATAAGAGCTTCACCACCGCTTTCTTTTAGGGCTGCAACCACACGACCGATACACTTATCAACGGCTTCACATGCCTTTACAGCAGCTTCGAATACACCAGAGTGCCCAACCATGTCACCATTTGGGTAGTTACAGATAATCACGTCAAATTCACCGCTATGAATTGCTTCAACTAACTTATCAGTTAGCATTTCTGAGTTCATCTCTGGCTGTAAGTCGTAAGTGGCAACTTGTGGAGAAGGAATAAGTTCACGTTTTTCACCTTCAAAGAGATCTTCGCGACCACCGCTAAAGAAGAAAGTGACATGGGCATACTTTTCCGTTTCTGAAATACGTAGTTGAGTTTTGTTGTGCTTAGCTAGCCATTCACCTAGCACGTTAACCAATGCTTCAGGTGCGAAAGCGATAGGGGCTTTGATATCGGCAGCGTACTCAGTCATCATAACAAACGCGCTTAGGTCCGGTGCTTTACGTTTTTCGAAGCCGCTAAAGTCAGCATCAACAAAAGCACGGGTCATTTGGCGCGCTCGGTCTGCACGGAAGTTCATAAAGATAACCGTATCACCATCATTGATAGTAGCGGCTGGTTGCCCTTCTTCGGCGATCACCGATGCTTTAACAAACTCATCGTTTTCATCACGCGCGTAAGCTGCCTGTAGCGCTTCAACACCATTACTATAAGTAAAATCAGCGTCGCCACTTACCATCAGGTTGTATGCAGACTCGACGCGATCCCAACGATTGTCACGGTCCATAGCATAGTAGCGACCAATAATAGACGCTAGTCGGCCACAATTGAGTGACTGCATCAAGGCTTCCATTTTTTCAATTGACGCCTGTGCGCTGCGAGGTGGTGTATCGCGGCCATCCAAAAATGCGTGCAAATAAACGGTTGCACCGCGCTCAGCTGCTAATTTAATTGCCGCAACTATATGGTCTTCATGACTGTGAACGCCACCTGGACTCAATAATCCCATCAGGTGAACTGCTTTACCCTTTGCTACTGCTTTGTCTATGTTCTCAACCAGAGCTGGATTGTGCTCAAACTCACCATCATCAATCGCTTTAGTGATCCGCGTGAAGTCTTGATAAACCACACGCCCCGCGCCGAGGTTAACGTGGCCAACTTCGGAATTCCCCATTTGCCCATCAGGCAGACCAACATCAAGACCTGAACCTGAAATCAAGGTGTGCGGAGCAGAGCGCCATAGTTCATCTAATACTGGGGTATTGGCTGCTAAAATAGCATTGCTCTCGCTTTCTTCGCGATAGCCCCAACCGTCTAAAATCATTAATACCAATGGCTTTTTCTTAGCTGTCATTTGCGCTCCTGAAATCCTGAATTAGGCACGATGTTGAAATCTTATAACAAGCGCTACAATGTCGAGCTTTGCAGCGTCACTATAAGTTTGCTCTGGTTGCTGACAAGTAGAATACCTTTTTTTGTATGAATATTCAGCCCCACAGTGATGAATTATCAACTTTGAGATTGATATTTGCTCATGTTGAACAAGTCTGTTTTGTCGAGAATAAAGCAGGTATACTTGCTGCCACTTTATCGTTTAATAATTTTTGGTTGATAAATTAATGGAACAATACGTTGCGTTTTTAGGTAACCATCCGGTACTTAGCATCATTTGGGTTGTGTTAGCCGCGATGTTAGTGAGTAGTTGGTTTAAGAGTAAGTTTTCGAAAATTAGACAAATTAATCCTCAGCAGCTAACCATGCTAGTTAACCGCCAAGATGGTCAGGTACTCGATATGCGTGCAGCAAAAGAGTTTAACCAAGGTCACATTGCAGGTTCTGAGCAGGTGAGTGCGGAAAAACTCAAGCAAAAAGATTTTGCTGGTCTTGAAAAACATAAATCTAAGCCCATTATATTGGTCTGTAACACAGGTATGACGGCATCTGCTGTTGCTGATAACATGCACAAAGCTGGATTCCAGCAAGTGTTCGTATTATCAGGTGGTATTGGCGCATGGCAAAGTGCGGGTTTACCAATCTCTAACGGAAAATAACTGAGGTCTATGATGAGCCAAGTCGTAATTTATACCAAAGACTATTGTCCATTTTGTCATCGCGCAAAAGCATTATTAGATGCAAAAGGTGTCACATACAAAGAGTATGATATTGGCGCACAGCCTGAGCTTCGTGACGAGATGATCGAGAAAGCCAACGGTAGCTATACCGTTCCACAAATCTTTATCGCTGAGCGCCATATTGGTGGTTGCGACGATATGATGGCGCTTGAAGCGCAAGGCGAACTCGATAAGCTATTACAAGCATAAGATTGATTGAGCTTTAGCTCAGCTTACTTTTTATAATGACTGCTAGGAACTAGCAGGATCACAACAGAATTTAGGAAATTATCATGGCAGAACAAAACCAAGCAGCAGAACAACAACAAGAAGGCGCTCAGTTCAACATTCAACGCATCTATACTAAAGATGTATCGTTTGAAACGCCAAACTCACCAGGTATCTTCCAAAAAGAGTGGACACCAGAAGTTAAGCTAGACATGGACACACGCTCAGCAAAGCTTGATGACAACGTTTTTGAAGTTGTTCTAGCGCTAACAGTAACGGCAACGATTGGTGAAGAAACTGCATTCCTATGTGAAATCCAACAAGCTGGTATCTTTGCCATTGCAGATCTTGAAGAAATGCAAATGGCACACATGCTAGGCGCATTCTGCCCTAACATCCTATTCCCTTATGCGCGTGAAGCGGTAGCTAGTCTAGTTAACCGTGGTACTTTCCCGCAGTTAAACCTTGCGCCAGTTAACTTTGACGCATTATTCGCTCAGTATATGCAGCAACGTGCGGCTCAAGCACAGCCTGAGCAAACTGCTGACGCATAATTGATGAGTACAGCAAAATCAGCTGTAACTGTATTAGGGGCGGGGTCTTATGGCACCGCCCTTGCTATTTGTTTCGCCCGAAATGGTCATCAAGTGACACTGTGGGGACGCAATAGCGAACACGTTGAGGCGCTAGCAGCTGAGCGCAAAAACCAACGTTATCTTCCTGACATCCAGTTTCCAAACACGCTTGAACTTGAGGCCGATTTAGAAACGGCTGTTAAGTCTAGCGAGCGTATTTTGGTGGTTGTGCCAAGTCATGCGTTCGCAGACACCTTGAAGAAGATTAAACCTATGCTACTTGAGAATGCAAAAGTAGCTTGGGCAACTAAGGGGCTTGAACCAAATACTGGGCGACTATTGCAAGAAGTTGCGCTGGATGTGTTGGGTGACAATGTACCGCTGGCGGTGCTAAGTGGACCTACTTTTGCAAAAGAAATGGCCGCGGGATTACCCACTGCTATTTCTGTGTCTTCGGTTTGTGCAAAGTTTCGTGAAGAGCTCGCTGAGCTGTTACATTGCGGCCGCTCGTTTCGGGTCTATAGCAATGAAGACTTTATTGGTATTCAGCTCGGTGGCGCAGTTAAAAACGTTATCGCAATTGGCGCGGGCATGTCTGACGGCTTTGGTTTTGGTGCGAATGCCAGAACGGCGCTTATTACTCGAGGACTCGCTGAACTTTGTCGTTTAGGGTGTGCGTTAGGGGCGCGCTCTGAAACCTTTATGGGTATGGCAGGGCTTGGAGACCTGATTCTCACTTGTACGGATAACCAGTCGCGTAATCGCCGCTTTGGTCTTGCGCTTGGCTCGGGAAAGTCGGTCGATGAGGCGATGTCGAGTATAGGTCAGGTGGTTGAAGGCTATCGTAATACCAAAGAAGTTTATCTACTTGCCAAACGCACTGGTATTGAAATGCCTATCACTGAGCAGATCTATCAAGTGCTTTATGAGCAAAAAGATGTGAAAGAAGCCGCAATGGCGTTGCTAGGTCGCGAAAAGCGAGCTGAGTGAGCTGAGTGAGCTGGCTATGGAAGCCAAAGCAACTATTGCTTTGGTTTTCCAATGAATAAGAAGTAGAGTCGAACCTCTATTTGAGAAGTATAAAAAGGAGTATTTATGAAAATTCAATTATTGATTGGTTTGCTGATTTTAGGCAGTTGTTGGGGAGCTGCAGCAAAGACAGTATATGCTGATATAAAGTCAACCCAGTTAAGCCCATCTATAGAAACCTCCATCTGGCAAAAGAAAGGTAATATCACACCTAAATATCCACTCGCATTAGCAAAGCGTAAGCTTGCTGGATGTACCGTATTCAAGGTGATGGTTGATGCTGATGGCAAAACTGATGACATAGAACAAATTGCTAGCATTCCATCCAAAAAATTGGCTAAGCACGCTAAACAACTTATTAAAAGCTGGCAATGGTCTCCTGTTGATACGCAGCACCTCGGGCGGGAAGAAAAGTTAATGAGAATTGATTTTTGTCTGGGCGGTGCCGATTTAGCTGACGCGCAAATGCGTTGTGAAGCTCAAGCAAAACTGGACTGTGAATAAATAACAACACCCGTTAGCTTAAACCTCAAATTAAGCAAATTTGGGGAGTATGATACTTACTCCCCAAACTTAATGTTATAGCGACGCTTAAACCACAGTAAAAATGGGATTTCAATCACGCTAAATGCGACAATCGTAAACACCACCCAGTTACTCTTAAAAAACACTAACGAAAATTCAATACCCTTGCCATAGTACAAACTTCCAGACACGGCTAAAGAAACCGCAGTAACCAATAAATCTTGTTTGCTGATACTGGCGAGGCTTTTCTCTTTTAACTTCGGGTAAACGAATACGTAGGCCACAAAAAGGAGAATAAAGTTGAGTAAAATAAGCGTTAGCTCCGGTGACATGATTACCTCTATGCCTGTGTGTTATTGGACACAAGATAACATAATTTCTTAGTTTAATGCCTCGTGGAAACGCTTTTTATCTGATACCGAACAGGTATAATGATAAATCCAACTTTTGAGGTGCACATGATCTCCAAAAATCAACAAAAACTACTTCGTGCTTTAGGGCAAAAAAAATATCGCAAACAACATGGCCTGTATTTAGTACAAGGCGAGAAGAATGTGATTGAGTTAGTTGATGCTGGGTTGGCTGTTGAACAGCTGTTCGCGACCAATGAGTTCATGACAAAGTATAAATCCAAACTCGTTAATATTGCCTGTGTAGAAGCAGAAGAAGATGTGCTGAGTAAGGTGAGTACTTTGGTGTCAAATAATGCGGCGATAGCAGTCGTTGCAATGCCGTCAGCAGAAGAAATTAACACGGCTGGATTGGTGTTGGCATTAGATGGAGTCTCAGACCCAGGCAATCTCGGTACCATTATTCGTCTTGCTGATTGGTATGGATTAACGCAGCTCGTGGTGAGCGAAAACTGCGCCGATCAATTTAACCCTAAAGTGATCAGTGCCACCATGGGCTCATTTGTGCGTGTTAATGTGGTGAGAACCGATCTCGAGGCCTTTTTAAAGCAATATCAAGGCGAGTGCTATGGTGCATTCCTTGGTGGTGAGAGTGTGCATCAGTGCCAATTTAGTCGTAATGCCGTGTTGGTCATGGGCAGCGAGTCTCATGGTATTAGCGATACCATAGCAGCGCACATCAATAAAAAGGTGACTATTCCTGCGTTTGGCGGTGCTGAGTCATTGAATGTGGCGATGGCTACCGGGATCATTTTGGATAATATTAAACGCTGTCATTACTAACGCATAGATCTTACTAATGAATTGCCTTATTCTCAAAAGCAACCGCGAACAACAATAATAAGCTATGCGACTGAGTAGCATCAAACTGGCCGGCTTTAAATCTTTCGTAGAGCCAACCAAGATCCCGTTTCCTGACCAGATGACATGTGTGGTTGGGCCAAACGGCTGTGGTAAGTCTAATGTGATTGATGCAGTTCGCTGGGTACTGGGAGAAAGTTCTGCGAAAAACCTCCGTGGCGATGCCATGACGGACGTTATTTTTAATGGTTCAACCAAACGTAAACCTATCTCGCAAGCTTCTGTAGAACTGATTTTTGATAATACTCAAGGCCGGTTGCCCGGCACGTTTGCAGATCGTAACCAAATTGCCATTAAGCGCTTAGTAACGCGAGATGGCCAGTCTCTTTATTTTTTAAATGGTAGTAAGTGCCGTAAGCGCGATATCACGGATATCTTCTTAGGTACTGGCTTAGGTCCTCGCAGTTACGCAATTATCGAGCAAGGGATGATCTCTCGTTTGATCGAAAGTAAGCCGCAAGAGTTAAGGGTTTTTTTAGAAGAAGCCGCCGGAATTTCAAAATATAAAGAGCGTCGACGAGAAACCCAAACCCGGATCAAAAGTACCCGCGAAAACATGGAGCGGTTGCTCGATGTTAGGCAAGAGCTACAGAGTCAGCTAGATAAACTAGCACTCCAAGCACAACAGGCGAGCGAATATAAGTCTTTAAAGTCGCAAGAGCGAGACCTAAAGTCGTGGATAGCAATTTTAAAATGGCAAAGCCTTGAAAAAAAGCAGGCAATTAAAGCCAAGGAAATTGCCAAACTCAACGAAAAATTAGCATTTTTTAATGAAGCTCACAGTGGCCATGACAGCATTTTGGCGACGCTAGAGCATGAAATTAAGCATTTCAATGATGGCTATGAGCAAGCACAACATAGCGTGCACCGAATTGAAACCCAGTTGGCAACGCTTGAGCAACAGAAAGTCAATCTAACTGATAAAAAGCGTCAGCTTATTGAGCAGTCTCAAATACTGAAATCACAACAGCAAGAAGTGATTGAGGCGCAAGATGAGCAAGCCGAGTATGTGGCGAGCAGCGCTGAAAAAGTCGCTGAAGTTTCTGAAAGACTTGAAATTGCGCTATTGCAACTGGAAGAAATTCAACTCACAAACGAGCAAAGTGACGACGAGCAGACTCAATTAGAAGCGCAGTATAGTGATGCACAGAAGCAGTATCAACAAATACATGCTCAGGTACAGCAAGGAGCAAGTCAACTAACGCAACAACAGCAAGCTAAACTTCACATAGACAAGCGTCAGGCTGAGCTGCTGGAACAGGCCGAAGCGCATCACGCATCTATGTTGGAAAATGACTTGGCTGAAGCTCAGGATGCACATCATCAGTTGGTTCAAGCGATGGCTAAATTACAAAGCCAAGCTGGTAAGTTACAAGGTCAAGAGCAAACCAATAAAGAAGAAATCTTACTGGCACAGACTCATGCTCAAAAAGCGCTTCAGGCGTTACAAGAGGTGCAATCTGAAATAAAAGCGTTATCACGCTGGGCAGAGGAAACGTCGGAGGCTTCTGCTGCGACGATGTTATCGCAGCTTGTTGTTGAGTCAGGGTATGAAGAATGCGTTGAAGCGGCACTGCTTGGGTTGACGCATTTAGTCGTTGAGCAAAGCGAAATGAATACGCTATGGCCCATCGAACTCGAAGTTCCCGTTGATTCCGTTGCGACAAAAATAAGCTCAGGGCTGTTCCCCAGCTTTTTAACGAAAATAAAATTATGTGCTGAATCTACAGACTTTAAATCGTGTGAACAATTCCTTCTCGGCGTGACGGTCAGTGGCGTTATTGTGGGAGATAACTTTAAGGCCAAGGCGAAAAGCAATGTAGAGAGTGGCGCATTAAAACGCTATGCCCAATTGCAGTCATGCCATACTCAACTTCCTCATTTGCAACAACTCGCCGAAGAGGCCGAGCTGGTTGTAGTACAAAAACGTATTGCCCTTGAAGACACACAAGCTGACTTATTAGAAACACAGCAATGCGTTCACGAAAAAGCACAAGCAATCGCCAGTCATAAAACCAAAATTGAAATGCTGGATGAGAATCTGATCGCTTGGCGTGAACAAGGACAAAAAATTCAAGAACAACTTGATGTTATTGCTCAAGAGCGAGCCGAGGCCATCGGGCAACTTGAACTTGATACTGAACAGCAATTACAACGTGATGAGTTGCTAGCGCAAGCACAAGAAATACAACAACTAGCTGAGGCTAAGTTGGCTGAGTTTAAACAGCATAGTCAATCTCGACGCGCCGCATTACAAGAAGCGCAGCAATTAGTTCATACCACAAAACTTGCGTCGCAACAGGCAGAAAGTGAACTACAGCTCAGCAATTCTAAGCTAGAACACTTGCAACATCGTCGCGATGAAATAAACCAACGCATCGAACAAACACAAGAAGATATTGTACTTTGTGAAGAGCCACTCGCGGAGGCACATGAAGACATAGAATTATTGCTCGCCCAGCATCTAGAAGCCAAGGCACAAAAGCAAACGGTGTTGGATACGCTCAACCAAGCCAAGGAAAACCTCGCCCAAAAACAAACAGCATTAAAAGATGCGCAAGGCGAAGTGAGTAAACTCAATGAGTCTTTGCAACAAGTGAAACTTGAAGAGCAAAGCTTGATGATTAAAGCACAAGCGGCACTTGAACCCTTGCAGGAGCTTGGTCGGACGCTAAAAGCGGAACTGGCGCAATTACCTGAGGATGCAAACTTGGGGCAGTATCAAGCCAATTTGAGTCGAGTCAGTAATGATCTTGGTAAGTTAGGGGCTGTAAACTTAGCCGCAATTGAAGAGTTTGAAGAAGCGAAGGCACGTAAAACCTATTTAGATACACAGCTGGATGATCTCACTAATGCGTTAGAAACGTTAGAAGCGGTGATCAGAAAAATTGATAAAGAGACCAAAACCCGCTTTAGTGCCACCTTTAATCAAGTGAATGAAGATTTAGCCGAGTTGTTTCCTAAAGTGTTTGGTGGGGGGAATGCATACCTGGAATTGACTAGCGATGACCTGCTTGAAAGTGGTGTTTCTATCATGGCAAGGCCGCCAGGTAAGAAAAACTCGACAATTCATCTGTTAAGTGGTGGAGAAAAAGCGCTGACCGCATTATCATTGGTGTTTTCAATATTCAGGCTTAATCCAGCCCCATTCTGTATGCTGGATGAAGTAGATGCACCGCTTGATGACGCAAACGTAGGACGATTTTGTCGTTTGGTTGAAGAAATGTCGCAAACAGTGCAATTTATTTATATCAGTCATAACAAGATCGCTATGGAAATGGCGGGTAGACTGACGGGGGTAACCATGGCAGAACCAGGGGTGTCTCGGATGGTTGCCGTAGATATAGAACAAGCGGTGCAAATGGCACAGGCATAACAACAAAAAAGGTGAGCAATGGCCACAGAGTTAAGATGGGCATTAATCGTGATCAGTGCGTTGGTCATAGGCGGGTTACTCATACATGGACTTTGGTCTGTTCGTAAGAAGAGCAGCGATAAAGTGTCTTATAAGGAGCCCAATGAACTCAAAGAGCAAACGCCGAATCACGATAAAGAGCCTGACGAGCCTGAAATTGGAGAGATGACCTTTAGTGCGGTGGATGATGAGCCTGCGACTGAGGGCATTATAGCGACACATGAACCTGACACTGAGGTGCAAACCGAGAGCAGTGGATCTGAAGAAGTTGAGTCTGAAAAGAATGCGATAGAGCCACAAGACTTTATTATTCTTCATGTCGAAATGCCTGAAGGCCTAAAAATGGCTGGTTCAAGGCTATTGCCTGCCGTGTTAAGCCTTGGATTTAAATATTCTGATGAGGGCTTCTTTAATCGCCATTTAGAGCCGTCCGGAAACGGTCCTGTGTTATTTAGATTGGTAAACATGTACAACCCAGGTACGTTTGATATCGATAACATGGAGCAATTTAGCACCGCTGGCATTAGCCTATTTATGACCTTACCTTGTGAAGGTGATAATTTGGCTGCATTTAACATGCTTCACAGTGCATCGAAAAAACTAGCTGAAGAGTTTGGCGCAACCGTACTTGATAAAGATCGCGAACCGTTGACGGTTGAAGCCGTGCGCGGTTATGTTGAAAAAGTGCGTGAATTCGCCGCTTAACCGCTACTTAGAGTCATTTTTAAGCCACTGGCATCCGCTGGTGGCTTTTTACGTT
Source organism: Pseudoalteromonas sp. S2755 (assembly GCF_005886535.1). Taxonomy (GTDB): domain Bacteria; phylum Pseudomonadota; class Gammaproteobacteria; order Enterobacterales; family Alteromonadaceae; genus Pseudoalteromonas. The sequence goes on along the minus strand of NZ_PNDS01000005.1, from coordinate 5,121 downwards.
TAGAGGTTTAAATGTCAGACAACATTGAAAGCCAAGTTGCAGCCCTTAGGCAGCAACTCGAAGATTACAATTACCAATATTATGTGCTAGATAACCCAAGTGTGCCTGATGCGGAATATGACCGTTTGATGCGCCAGTTGATGGTGCTTGAGCAGCAGCATCCTGAGTTACAAAGCCCTGACTCTCCATCGCAGAAAGTGGGGGGGGAAGCGCTTAGCAAATTTGAGCAAGTAACACACAGAGTACCCATGTTGTCGCTTGATAATGCCTTCGACGAAAGTGAATTTACGGCATTTAATCGCCGTTTAAAAGAGCGCCTATTGACAAGTAAAGATGTTACTTTTTGCTGTGAACCAAAGCTCGATGGCTTGGCGGTGTCTATTTTGTATCGTGATGGTGTGCTCGTTCAAGCGGCGACAAGGGGAGACGGTCAAGTTGGGGAAAACATCACTGAGAACGTCAAAACCATTCGCAATATTCCGCTGAAACTACGTGGAGAACATATTCCGCATGAAGTAGAAGTGCGTGGTGAAGTCTTTATGGATACTGCGGGTTTCATTAAGCTAAATGAAACGGCACAAGCGAAAGGTGATAAGACCTTTGCAAACCCAAGAAATGCGGCAGCGGGAAGTCTGCGCCAATTAGACTCAAAAATTACCGCTAAGCGTCCGTTGATGTTTTATGCTTATTCTATGGGCTTGGTTGAAGGCGGTGAGCTGGCCAACGAACATTATGCGCAGCTACAGCAATTACAAGCTTGGGGCTTGCCAATGAGCCCTGAGACAAAGCTTGTCGATAATGCGCAGCAAGCTTTGGCTTATTATCAAGATATCATGACGCGCCGTGCTGAGCTTCCCTATGAAATTGATGGCGTAGTGATCAAAGTGAATGATAAAGCGCAGCAAGAGCAGCTTGGTTTTGTTGCTCGCGCGCCGCGCTGGGCGATTGCATTTAAGTTCCCTGCACAAGAAGAGATCACCCAGCTGCTTGATGTTGAGTTTCAGGTTGGTCGTACTGGGGCTATCACGCCCGTTGCGCGTTTAGAGCCTGTTTTTGTCGGTGGTGTTACGGTATCGAATGCCACGCTTCATAATGGTGATGAAATTGCGCGTTTAGGTGTAAAGATAGGTGATACCGTTATTGTTCGCCGAGCTGGGGATGTTATCCCTCAGGTAACTCAGGTCGTGTTAGATAGGCGTCCAGATGATGCCAAAGAGATTGAGTTCCCAGATACCTGTCCGGTGTGTGATTCTCATGTTGAACGCGTTGAAGGAGAAGCGGTTGCGCGTTGTACTGGCGGTTTAGTGTGCCGTGCACAACGTAAAGAAGCAATTAAGCACTTTGCATCGAGAAAGGCCCTCGATATAGATGGCCTTGGCGACAAAATAGTTGAGCAGTTAGTTGAGCGAGAACTTATCAAAACCCCTGCTGATCTGTTTATTCTAAAGCAGGGTCATTTTGAGTCTCTTGAACGTATGGGGCCTAAGTCTGCTAAAAACTTGGTTGCGGCGCTTGAAGAAGCAAAGCAAACAACGTTAGCCAAATTTTTGTATTCACTTGGGATAAGAGAAGTTGGGGAAGCGACAGCACAAAACTTGGCAAATCACTTCCTGACGCTTGAAAAAGTGATGGCCGCCTCCATTGATACTCTACAGCAAGTAAGTGATGTTGGTGTTGTTGTTGCGCAGCATATTCATAGCTTTTTTGCCGAGCAGCACAATCAAGAAGTGGTAACTGCATTGATTGAAGTGGGTGTAACTTGGCAAGATGTGGCTGCACCGTCAGAGGATGCACAACCTTTAGCTGGGCTAACTTATGTGTTGACTGGAACCTTGAGCCAACTGAACCGCAACGATGCTAAAGCGAGGTTGCAAGCACTTGGTGCTAAGGTCGCAGGTAGCGTGTCGAAAAATACAGATGCGGTTTATGCCGGTGAAAAAGCAGGCTCTAAGCTCACTAAGGCACAGGAGTTAGGTGTTGAGGTGTTTGATGAAGAGGCACTGATCGCACTGTTAAACAAATACGAGTAGTAAAATGAAATCAGTAATACGATACGGCCCTGAATACTGGGATAAATATGGCGTTTATCGTACGCCAATCGCTTTTAATTTAGCGCTGGTCGTGTTGCTCCGTCCGCTGTTTATTTGGGTGTTTTCTGCGCTTGCGAGACGCCCAGACTTGGATTTGATGTCACTATTCTTTGAGTCTAAGTTTCACTTTTTTGTCGCGACAGGGATCGCTTGTATCGCGCTCATACCAACCGTTGTGTTTTCTTTTAGGCGACCAACAAGCTCTCCAAAGCTGGCAGCCGTCTGGCGTTATATGCGTTTGCCACTTATATTAACAGCGGTACTCGATTTAGCGTGGTTGATCCTGCAAGCAGGGAAAACCCATTATAGTTTTTCTCCTTATATTGCCGTACAAATTGTGTTGGTGAGTTGGGTACTTTTATATTTAATTAAAAGCCGCTATCTAAGTTGCTTTTTTGGCGATTGGCCACTTCCTGTTGAAGAGCAAAAGACAGAAGTAAACAAGAGAGAGAATTGAGATGTTAAAGTGGTTAGATATACTAAACTTTGCCAGAAATGGTAATCCTGTTGCTCCTCGCCGAGTTGAAAAATCGGACCAGCAATGGCAATCAGAGCTTGCTCCAGAAATTTACATGATCACCAGGAAAAAGGGGACTGAACGCCCGTTTAGCTCACAAAGTTGTCAGCTTTTTGAACCTGGTAAATACTACTGTGTATGCTGTGGCGAGTTGTTATTCGATGCCGAAGAAAAGTTTGATAGTGGCTCTGGCTGGCCCTCGTTTACACAGCCTGCAGCAGTGGAAGCGGTTGCGTATCATGGCGATAAGAGTCATGGAATGACGCGCGTCGAAATCACTTGCAACGTGTGTGATAGCCACTTAGGTCACGTATTCCCTGATGGCCCTGAGCCAAGTGGACTGCGTTATTGCGTTAATGCTCTCGCAATGGAAAAGAAATAGCTCAATTGCGATAAAATAATCGATTACTCAAAGTCGAGTTTCATTTCACTTAGTTTCGCTTTGAGTTTACCGTAGCGGATCTGCTGTTCACTGTCCAACTCAGACTGATTTAGCAAGGTAGTACACCGCTTTGCTAAATCGGAATTAAAAGTACTTCCTGATTTAGCGCAACTATCACTCATACATTGTAGCAAATTCAGTGCTATCCCTGAGTTTTTAGGCATAATTCTGAACGCTTGAGTGAATGCCTCTAAAGCGGTTTCATAATGACCTTTGTTAAACTGAGTAACCGCATGGTTATTTAGCTCCCGTGGACCCATGGTGATCTCTTTTTTCTCTTGCTGCTGCTGATATAGATAGTGCATTGTGATGGGATCTGCGCTCGAGTTGTGGCGCTCACAGTGTGCAATTACTTGGCTAAATAGCTCTTGAGCTTTGTGGTTTAATCCCACTTCATGTAGTGCTTTTGCTTTGTCTAAAGTGGAATCTACCGAGCGAATAACGGGCTCATCTTCTAATTGTTCGAGCAGTTGTTTCGCTTTTTTATGCTCATCTTTTAGATAATGGACACGGGCGTTGAGTACATCGATTTGTGCTTGGGTTTGTGCATTTGGAAATTGCTGTTTTAAATCACTCAAGTATTGTTGCGTTTGCCTTGTGAGACGAGTGACTTGGTCTGATTGATCGGTACTCAGAGCAAAGTCTATCCCAGCGCGTGCTGCATTCAAATATACCTCTGGTTTGTCATGGATCGAGTAACGCGCGAAACTTGCTATATCTTTATGTGCTTTATAGCTGGCCTCATAGTCGTGATTGATTTGCGCAACTCGACCAAGTGACTGTTGTCTATTTATATTTCTGGGCGCCATTTCAATTGCTTGCTCTAACAATTGTTGGGCATTCTCATATTGGTTAAGCTTTATTTCGAGTTTGCTCAATAAATCGAGCGCGGGAAGACGAGTTTCCGGTCGCTCTATTAAAGTTTTCAACATCTTTTGAGCGATAACATCTTCATTGTTGGTAATGAGCGCCTCGACCAAGCCTAGCTTTGCCCAGGTAAACTTTTGCAGAGCCAAAACCGATTTGTAAAAAGACTTTGCTTCCTCTAATTGATTGAGCCTCAGTAAAAGTTCTCCTTTTAACTTTAGAAGTAGGGAAGTGTAGTTATGATCTTTGTTATCTAGTTCTAAATCTAGCGCTTTTAAGGCCTTTGAGTAGTTTTTATCGTCTACAAGCAAGTTTATGTGCCTTAATGCCTGTTTACGCTTTAAAACTCGTTCTATACGGTTTTGTAGTTCTTTTATTGAAAAGGGCTTAACTAAAAAGTCATCGGGCTGGAGTTCGATAATACTATGGACTAACTCGGGGCTAGTTTCAGAAGAAATAAAAATAAAAGCGGTACTTGAGCGAATTAACTGTTTGGAGCGTAACTCTTCATAAAATTGATAGCCATTTTGCTTTTTTGCTAAACCAAAAGAGCACACGATGAGATCAAACTTACTGATGGTACAAAGCTCTTTTGCACTGTCTGCACTCTCTGCAAATTTTAAATTTCTGAAATCTAACTGTTCTAAAGATTGTTTCATATAGCTCAATGCTAATGGTTGATCTTCAACGATTAACATTTTGGCATTTTGAATAGATGGAGCTGACATAGAAACAATTTTTAGACAATGGCTTTGCTTCTAGTCTAGTACTTAGGTGTAGTTTTGAAAACAAAAATTAACTCATTTTTAGTAGCTTAGTCTATTTAGCTTATCCCAACTATTTATTGGGGTTAGTGGCAAAATAGTTAAGGGTATAACCAAAATTTGGGATGCTTAGTAGAGTAACTAATTAGTTAATAAATGAGAAAAACGAGGTTGTTTCTATGGACTTTATGGCAGTTTTAAATTGATTCAGTTTGATGTGCTGTTTGAGTATGCGATAAGTAATAACGACTGTACGGAAAGTGAAGTAGTGGGTTGTACTGGACTTGAACCAGTACCCTTGCCTTGCTCAGGCTTAGTGCGATGCTTTACATCGGCCACTCTATCTAGAAAATAAAGTGGTGGGTTGTACTGGACTTGAACCAGTGACCCTCGCCTTGTAAGGGCGATGCTCTCCCAACTGAGCTAACAACCCAAAATATT
>NZ_PNDS01000049.1 GCF_005886535.1 Pseudoalteromonas sp. S2755 | reverse complement strand
GACTTTGTGCTCCTGCAAAGTCACCTTACCCCACATCCTTGTGGGGCAACACAGAAGAAATGCTAATCAAGCGCTGCCCTTTGGGTTCATCTGAGTGCGCTTTGTTCATTGTTGCTCAACTTTTGCCTAGATTACTAGGCGGCAAGTCGAGTGTCGCGACCAAAACACTCTCAGGAGAACAAAAATCAAACAGCAAAGATCAACAGGCCCTAATTAATCTACACCCCGAGCTACTACTTTTGCACCGTTAAACGGTAATCACCAGCACCGCTGTATGAGTAAACCAAGATGCGGTAATAACCCGAATTTGCCATATAGTTAATTGACTCTTGTGAGGTTGGCGTCTCCGAAATGGCAACTTGCTGCCATGCACCACCTCGCCAAGCTTCGAGTTTTAAATCAAAGTCTGCATTTGAGGGTCCCTCTAAAGTCAGTGCGATTGTGCCACCGCCGTACTGAAACCAACTGCCGTAAGGTTGTATGGCTTGTTGCTTGTCTGCTAAGTATCCAGTGTAAACATCTCCCGCTGGTGGTGGGGTTGTACTACCGCTTACGGTAAATTGGATCTCTGCAGCGGGGTCAGAAATATTGCTAATGGACAAGCCAGAGTCGCTTCCATTCCACCATAACGCATTTGTCCCTTTGCTATTCAACGCATTTGGCAGCGTTGCACTAAACTCTCCTGCTACATCAAATAAATCACTATTATCCCCACGATTTCGGCCATTTTCGGGATCTCGCTTGGCATCACCATGCTCCATTTGGATATACGGATGCCATTCATTCGAGTTATTACCCGCAGTGTCAACGTGCCAAATAGCCAAACCTGAATCGAGTTGCTCTGAGTTCTGTCCCGATTGATGGATCGCCTCAATGTAAAAGGCTTCATTCGCGTTACTTGGATTGGTCCATTTATACGAGCTATTAGCGCCTGAAATATGGCTGAGTCTTCCCGTTGGGGCATTGGCATTTATGGCAGGATTAAGTTCAGTTACTGTATCCCAACCGGCTATGGCTCTGAAATGTGCAACAGGTGGTGTCGGCTTGAACCGATTGGAAGCGCCAATCGCGCCGAACCCCATAACGCCAAAACTTGCAACTGAGCCCTCTGAGCTGCCGTCATAATCATAAAGATCGGGCCAATTTGTAATTAAGTGACCAGACTCATGTACAAAGGTACCAATTGCAAGGCTATTTCCCATATCTGTGATTTGATAACGATCGGTACACACGCCATCAGCACAAAAACGTGGACTGAGTCTTGCCATATGTGGCCATAAACCTTTAGACCAAGCACTATCAGAGTTGCCAGCATAAAAAATATTTAACCCACGGATCTGCCCACTACTATTTGTAGTCAGCGAGCTAAAATCGAATCCCTGCTGAAATTCAAGCCAATTTAGCGCTTCTTTTATAAGTTCTTGCGAGCGTACCGTTGAGCTTAATGTGCTATCCGCATAATACGCTTTGTTTTTCTTGGCGGTGTAATAAGCCGTTACCGTATTGGTATAATCAAGCTTGCCGCCAGAGACCGAAGAAAAATACCCTCTTACTGACTGCGCGTTACCAAATTCATTGTAATTTTGGTCATTTAAAAAACGCTCAACTTGCGCTTTTGTGATTGTGCCGCGCTCATCAGGGAAATCAATGATGATGGTTAACCCTTTTACTTGACCGCTGATCTCAGCATTCAACACCGTTGTATTATCACTACGCTCAAACTGATGCGTATGTACCAAGTCGACAGGTGCTTGGTTTTGACCCAACATTAGCTGCTGCGCCGCTTTTACCTTTTTTGCAATAGCAGCAGAGGATAATCCTTGCTGCATAGCATCTACTGAGTGACGTTGCATGCCTTGCTTGCTGCGTTTGGTCACAAGCTTACCAGTTGATATAAGTTGCTCCCCATCGGCTGATACCTCTGCATAAGCCATGCCTTTAAGTGAGGCATCATACACCACAAGCTCGCCGTCAGGTGTACGCTGCTGAGCAAAGTACGTATTACCATTAAGAATAAGTGTTATTACCTCACCACTTGGTTGGGTAAATTGATACTGTTCATTTTTATAAGGTATAGCCGCGTTTACTGCGACACTGGTTACCAATAATGATGTTGCGATAATCGCTGATGTAAATTTCATTTTTCCTTTCCTAGCTTACATGTTGTACAATTCATTAACATACAGATCAGATACAAAATTGCAACAACTACTGAACCATTTAAGGTACAAAAATCACCAACTAGATAAATAACAAATAGTTACAGTGGTTGCTATTCAATCATTTTAGAAGCATTTATATTTCAAAGTGAGCAAAAAAAGTCCGTTTAAACTATTTTTTTCAATTTTTAGTTTACAAGTACTAAACATTACATTAGCATTAGTCTCGTTCCTTTGGGGCTGCACCTTTTTACCTGCGTATCTAGGCGTGCCTAAAGTCACAATTGAACTCCCGAGAAGTAGAGCTTGCCGACTAGGATGTTGGCATTATTGGGATTTCCTTGGCACAGCTTGTTGCTATTGGAGTTTTTATGCAGGCCAGATGGCCTGCTTTTTTTTGTCCAAAATTCGCTTTTGACCAATTGCCGAGTGCAACTCAACTGGATAAACTCAAAGCACATGTTCCTGATTTGATGTAAACCATGCCGGCACCACGTAAACCCATTTCAGTATTAGTCGTAATATACAACGAGCATAATGAGTTTTTGCTATTACAAAGGGCGGATGACAAAGACTTTTGGCAATCAGTCACTGGGGGAGTAGATCCCGGTGAAACTCCAATCGCTACCGCGTATAGAGAGTTAAAAGAAGAGACCGGCATAGACGCCAAAGCGCTAGGGCTCACTATCCAGTCGCATAATAAAACGAATCAATACACGATAAGGCCACAGTGGCTTCATCGCTATGAGCCGGGTGTTACCATTAACACCGAGCATGTTTTTAGTGTCCAAGTACCATCAGGGATCAATGTGGTACTTGCTGAAGATGAACATACAGATTTTATTTGGCTTAACAAAAAAGACGCTTGTGAACGAGTCTGGTCCCCAAGCAATCGACAGGAAATAGAACGCATAGGAGTATGATTGAGCTATGTTTACATCATTAGGATCTTTACAAACCCCATGTTTAGTTGTTGATAAAATTACCTTTTTACATAACCTTTCGCGCATGGAAAAGCATCTAGATGCTTTTAATGTAACCCTTCGCCCACATTTGAAAACGGTAAAATCCATTGCAGCCGCAAGCTATATTTTGGCCGACAAACAAGCGGGATGTACGGTCTCTACCCTAAAAGAAGCAGAAACATTTGCAGCGGAAGGTTACACCAACATCACCTATGCGGTGGGGATCACAGAGGATAAGTTACAACGTGTTTTAGCCCTAATCAACCGAGGTGTCAATCTAACCATACTGCTAGACAGTATGGAACAAGCCATGTTTGTCTCCCAGTTTTGCTCGGAAAATGAATGCACGATTCCATGCTTGATAGAAATAGACTGCGACGGACATCGCGCAGGACTTAGCCCTAAAAACAAAGAAATCGTAACCATCGCAACCATACTGGAAAGCAGTGGTTTATATCGGGGTTTACTAACGCATGCTGGCGGCTCATACGCGTGTAGCACGGCCGAGCAGCTAATACAGTTTGCTGAGAAAGAGCGCTCAGCAGTTGTGGCTGCCGCGTCCATGCTGGAAGAGGCTGGGATCACCACAACAGTGCTGAGTATTGGCTCTACCCCAACAGCACTGTCAACGCAAAACCTAGATGGGATCACTGAAGTGCGAGCTGGGGTCTATACATTCTTTGACCTTGTTATGGCTGGTATCGGCATATGTGACATCGAAGATATTGCACTAAGCGTGCTAACGCGTGTCACGGGTATCAAGCGTAGTAAAAATAAGCTCTTTATAGATGCCGGCTGGATGGCGCTTTCAAGAGACAGAGGTACCGCGAGTCAAGCGTTTGATTGTGGCTATGGCCTCGTTTGTGACCAAGCGGGTAACTTACTGCCGGGGCTCAAAGTAACCTCAGCAAATCAAGAGCATGGCGTTATTGAATGTGAACCCGGCTTCACCTTACCAGACATGAAACATGGTGACCTACTACGTATTTTACCGAATCATGCATGCGCAACAGCCGCTCAGCACTCGGGCTATCATGTGTTAAGTCATGATGACATCGAATTTTGGCCAAGATTTGGGGGATGGTAGGTTCGTATTATCACCGCCACGGATCAGAGATATTTATAGCAATTCAGTCTAAGCCTAATTGAACTATGTAGCGCGCTATAACGTCTTGAATAAATCGGTGTTCCTGAGCTGGCAAATAGTTAACATGGGCCTGTAGAAACGCTTTGGTATCATAATTGCTGAGAAGTATCTGATTTATTCTCTCTAACAGTTGCCTACTTACTTGTGTCTTATTACACATCACATGCCCTAAAATAAACCGAGGTGAGTCCGCTATCAAATAGGACTCATATTTATCTTGGTTGCTCTTGGCATATCGCATCACTTCAACCGGATAACTCAGCAAAAAATCCACGCGTTTCAACTCAAACATCCTATGTACGGTCTCATAATGATTACTACCACCTCGTACCGCTTTATTTGTACTATCCAATTGTGCTAATTGCTTATCTAAAAAAGGTCCATATGATAAGTCGTCAGCAATTACTATCAGCTTGTTCCTGTATACATTAAACAAATGCATAAGTGAGACAACACTTCCCTCTTTATTAAGTACTTCCTTAGATAATGGTGGTGAATCAGCATGTTTATATAAACGTCTACTGATATAAAAGTTTACTGGTAAGCTGAACAGAAAGTTTCTTTCACGATAGTTGGTTTTTACTTTGTTAAGAGTGCAAATAGCAGTTTTATCTTGCTTCAGCATTGAGCGTAACGTCCGCTTATAACTTGCGCCGAGAAACTCAATGTTTGAGAGGTCTAATTGTTCAAATAATATTTTGTTGGTTGCGCCCGCAATATTTTCAGGTTTAGCGTTTTGCATCAAAATAGCGAGATCTTCTTCATCATCCAAAAATATCTGAATCGTTGTTGCATCAACATTCGTATTCACAGCGACACAAAAAACAACAAATAGATGCCTCAGAAAAATCATAAACATTATTCAATCACTCGGTAGACAAACGTATTCCTTGGTCTAAAGCCTCCTTAACTAAATTTAGTTGAGTTGGTTACAAATGTAAAACCTATATGCCTTGTGCCAAACTTCAAAAAGCGTCGGCCACTTCTCAGTTTATTAATGAGCTATTTAGAAAGTGAGCAGAAACTGTACCGATATATAGTTGATACTTGCAATCATTCAGGCATGATTAGCAACGACATACCTTAGAAGGAATTTATTTATAGTAATTAAGAAATGGTTCATCTATATTGGGAACATGCATTTGATGCGAACAATTCTTATGTAGTAGGAGAGCTAACATGGATCCAGTCACACTTATTTTTGATTACCTTTTTACCATTCAAGCGTTTCTATTGATTTTCGTGATAGTGGTACTAAAGGGGAGTATCAAATTTGTCCCGCAGAACCGTGCGTGGATTATTGAACGTTTCGGTAAATATCAATCCACTAAAGAAGCCGGTCTTAACTTTATTCTGCCATTTATCGACCGCGTAGCGGCCGATAGGAGCTTAAAAGAGCAAGCGGTTGATGTCCCATCTCAGTCAGCTATAACCAAAGACAATATCTCATTGATTGTTGACGGTGTACTTTATTTTAGAGTTTTAGATCCGTATAAAGCGACTTACGGTGTTGACGATTATATCTTCGCGGTAACCCAGCTCGCGCAAACCACCATGCGTAGCGAACTGGGTAAAATGGAGTTGGATAAAACCTTTGAAGAGCGAGATTTACTTAATACCAACATCGTCGCCGCCATCAACTCAGCTTCTGATCCTTGGGGCATCCAAGTACTGCGCTACGAGATTAAAGATATTGTGCCACCAAACTCTGTAATGGAAGCAATGGAAGCACAAATGAAAGCTGAGCGTGTGAAACGAGCTCAAATACTAGAGTCAGAGGGTGACCGTCAAGCCGCAATCAATGTCGCGGAAGGTAAGAAGCAAGCGCAGGTGCTTGCAGCTGAAGCCGAAAAGGCAGAGCAGATCCTAAGAGCTGAAGGTGAAGCAAAAGCGATTATTGCCGTTGCAGACGCACAAGCCGAAGCCCTTCGTAAAGTTGGTGAAGCCGCAAATACCGAAGAAGGTCAAAAAGCCATCCAGCTTGACTTAGCAACAAAAGCCATAGCAGCAAAAGAAGCAATAGCCAAAGAATCTTCTGTGGTATTGCTACCAGACAATGGTACAGACGCAAGTTCGCTTGTGGCACAAGGCATGTCTATTATTAATACGTTAAATAAAAAGCAAGGGTAACGCCTATGGCCTTTTTACTTGAGCATTTAGCACAAACCTTAGTAGTACTAGGAATTGCTTGCCTAATTGTTGAGGTTGCTGTGCTTGGTTTTGCCACCTTTGTACTGTTCTTTTTAGGTCTGTCTCTGGTGATAAGTGGCGGCTTAATGTATGCAGGTATGCTTGACCAAACTTGGCTGACTGCACTTTGGTTTAATGCGTTAGTCACGACATTACTGGCTGTGTTTTTATGGAAACCACTAAGACGTATGCAAGATGTCACAGACGACAAAGAAGTAACCAGTGATTTTGCTGAGCTTACCTTTACGCTGGAAAAAGACTTGAATGCAGAAAGTCGTATTTTTCATACCTATTCTGGTATTGCGTGGCAACTAAAAAGTAAACAACCTATTACTGCAGGAACGCAAGTCAAAGTGGTTAAAAAAGAGGTTGGAGCGTTTTGGGTAGAGCCAAATTAGGCTTGTCTATGAATTAAGGATTAAGCTAATACCTGTAAGTCTTAATTCTTGCTCAATTTAAAGGAGCAAGTCTGACGCTAACTGCATTAAATTTCTATTTAGAACAGCTAAATAGCAAATTATTTCCTTGCCTACATGGATGTAAGCAAATTCACTTCCAACAGCTGACTATTGGAGGTGAATTCAATGCTGTTAGCGCTAGAACTGGCTGCTAGTAAGGCATCAATCATTCACAGGTCAGGTTAGTTAAGCCCTGGTACTGATATCGCTTTCTATCTAAAATCTTCTGTGGTTTTTTGCAGCTCGGTCATTGAATCGCATAGTGATTTTCAGAAATTTATTTCGCTCTTCTATTACGTGAATATCCATTCCCGTCCTATACTGAAACCCATAGGTAAATATGAATATCACGCTTGAAGCCGCATACTAGGATGGACATGGTAAGTAAAACTGAGATCGAATTAGAGAAAGAAATTCAAAGTCTGAAATCTCAATTAGCTGAAGCATCTTTTGAACGTGACAAGTATAAAAAGCTGTTCGAGGCGTCAGGCGACGCGCTATCCATTTTAGACATAAATACGGGTAAGTTTACTGAATGTAATCAAGCAGCCGTTCGACTACACGGCATTGAAAGTAAAAGTAAATTTCTAACACTAACTCCTGCCGACATTTCCCCCGAATATCAACCATGCGGCCGAGCTTCAGAGGAGCTAGCTATGGAGCACGTAAGCAAATCTCTGACTGAAGGTCCTCAGCTTTTTCCGTGGAGCCACTCCAACACTCAAGGCGAAACGTTCCCTTGTCTAATATCATTGACGGCAGTGCAAATCCAAGGAAAGCAGCTCGTCGTAGCAATAGGTAGGGACATATCGGAACTACACAGCGCGAAAGAGCAACTGAAAAAAGCAAATACTAATATAAAGCGTTACAAAGCTGCGTATCAGAAAGAGAAAATGAAGTTTGAGCGCTTTGTCAACGCAGCTCCAATTGGTATCGCTGTTAATTCGTTGAAAGATGGGGCTTTCCACTATGTAAATGATGAGTTCAGTAAAATGACTGGGTATTCAGTAGACGAACTAAACAATATTGATTACTGGAAGATAACACCTCCTAAATACCAAGAAGAAGAACAAAAACAACTTATTAACCTTAAGTCGCAAGGAAGGTACGGACCATATAAAAAGGAATATATCCATAAAAGCGGCCATACCTTTCACGTCCTCCTATCTGGTATTAAAGTCACCGACGATAATAACGAAGATTTCATTTGGTCAGTCATTCAAGATATATCTCGTCAAAAAGAAACCGAGGAGCAACTTAAAAATGCGAGAAACCAAGCAGATTCTTTAGCGCTCAGAATGCAGCTAGCGAATAACTCCGCCCAAATCGGCGTTTGGGAGTGGGACTTAGTTACAAGTGAGCTCATCTGGGACGAGCTGATGTTTAAGCTCTATGGCATATCAGAATCACAATTTACCCAAGTCTATGATGCTTGGGCGAGTGCCGTACACCCTGATGATATAGAGTTTGCAAGTGCACAGCTGCAAGCTGCAATTGATGGTACCGGCGTTTATGAACCAGAGTTCAGAGTTGTACACCCAAACGGTGAAGTGAGAACAATTAAAGCCAGTGCAGAGGTTATTCGAAGCAATGGCAAAGCAATAAAAGTTGTTGGGGTAAATTATGATGTTACCGAAAAAATTGAAGCAATAAGAATATCTGAAACGGCTAGACTAGCAGCAGAACATTCCTCTAAAGCAAAAAGTGACTTCCTAGCCAATATGAGTCATGAAATTCGTACACCAATGAATGCTATTTTGGGAGGGTTACAATTGCTAGAAAACGCTAATTTAGAGCCCGATTTAGGGAAAGTTTTAGCTAACGCCGTATTTTCTGCCAAGAGTTTGCTTACAATCATCAACGATATCTTGGATTATTCAAAAATTGAATCCAATAAAATTGAGTTAGAAAGTACCGAAATTTCAATTTTAGATATTTTGGACTCTGTTAAATATGACCTAGATGCATTAGTCAGTAACAAAGGTATAGACTTTGTCATATCAGCAGATGATAGCTTCGAAGACGGATGGATTGGTGATTTAGTGCGCGTAAAGCAGATAATACTAAATTTAGCATCTAACGCTGTTAAATTCACCAACAAAGGGGAAGTTAAAATAATTGCCAGCTGCCAATCATATAACAATGAAAAAGCGATTTATTTAAGTGTTCAAGACTCTGGTATCGGAATGGATGAGGATGCGCAAAAACGTATTTTTGAGCGTTTTTCACAAGCTGACACATCAACTACTAGGGAATACGGTGGTACGGGACTGGGAATGTCAATTACTGTAAGTCTTATTAAGTTGATGAATGGAAAAATAAACTTATTTAGCGAAGCTGGTAAAGGAACTACAGTTAATATTATCCTACCGTTAGACAAGATAAAAACGCAATCTAAACCTGTACGCACAAAATCATTTACACCACCTAATCTAAAACACACTCGTATTTTGATTGCCGAAGACAATAAGATTAATCAAATTCTTATCAAAACAATGCTTAAAGAGACAAATGCAACAGCTGTCGTTGTCGACAATGGTCGGCTTGCAATCGAAGCTCTAAAAGAGCAGGCATTTGATTTAGTATTAATGGATATACACATGCCTTTTATGGATGGAGTAGACGCGATAAAAGCTATCAGAAATGAGGGAAATCCGATCCCTGTTATCGCTCTCACTGCGAACGTTATGGTTGAAGATGTTAAGCACTACTTAGAAATAGGCTTTGATGCGCATATAGCAAAACCAATTGAGCTGCCTATCTTGTATGGCGCTTTAGCAAGCTTTGTAAAATAGATAATTTCGAGAAATAACAAGTATCTATTTCAATATGGATGAGCACTTTTGTACTATTTGACACTGAGTTCGAACACCCTCAATAAATTTAAGCAGAGCCTGATTGACTTGGGGAATGCGTCACTCCGGGCTTTTCTATCGCTCTAGATATTGCTTCTACAAACGCTTGGTAATCAATAGGCTTTGATATAAAAGCGTTCATTCCGACTTCAAAGCATCGTTTTTTGTCCTGCTCAAGTACATTTGCAGTTAATGCTATTATCGGAATATCTGGGTAGTTTCTTAACTTACGGATATGTTGCGCTGCTGTAGGACCATCCATTTTTGGCATTTGCATGTCCATTAAGATCAACGCAAAGTCCCGCTCTTCACAAAGCTGTACAGCCTCAAGCCCATTTTCAGCAAGAGTAATATTCACCAGTCCTAAATCCTTTAACATTGACTTAGTAACAATTTGATTGACCTTGTTGTCTTCGACTAAAAGCACTTCAATGTTTTCAGTAACAGCACGGCTAAGTTTTTGACATTTAGGCGCCTCTTTTTTATCGACTCCCTTTGACACTGGAAGTGTAATTGTGAAGCTAAACGTTGAACCCTCACCCACACGACTTTCCACTTCTAGTTTAGAGTCCATTAAATCTAGTAGCTTATTTGAAATGGTTAGGCCTAACCCTGTACCGCCAAACCGACGAGTTATTGATGTATCGGCTTGGGAAAACGCTTCAAATAGTTTTTCGATTCTGTCTCGTGGAATACCTATACCTGTATCGCTTACACTAAACTTCAATGTTGCGTTGCTTGCACCTTGCTTTTGAAGATCCACTCGCAACTTCACTGTACCCTGCTCAGTAAACTTTATCGCATTACTGAGTAAATTGAGCAACACCTGTTTAAGCCGGATTACATCCCCATCAAAAACACGTAAATTGGCAGGCACCGTATTCATGATTGTTAGCTCTGCCGAAGACGACTTATTCAGCGTTTTTCCTGTCTGCTCAAGTTCATATAAAAGTTTCTCTATCTCAAATGGTTGCGATTCAAGCTCAATTTTTCCAGCCTCAATTTTACTTAAATCAAGAATATCATTTAAGATAACCAATAGACTCTTTCCCGAAGAGTCCACCAGTTCAAGCATGTCCATTTGATTTTTGTTAAGACCCGTGTTTCTTAGCTGCCTTACCATGCCTAAGATACCATTCATTGGTGTGCGGATCTCATGGCTCATATTCGCTAAGAAATCAGATTTTATTTTCGACGTGTGTTCCGCGACCCGCTTCGCTTCGATAAGCGCTTCACTTAACAATTTAAACTGATTTGCAGCATTAGCTAACGTACCAATTTCATCTTTTCGATCAAGGTCCTTTATCTCATCCGATAAGTCACCTTCAATACAATGTTGAAAATTCTTAGTAAGGCGCTTTATTGAACGGATAATATGAAAGTGAAAGAATAAAACAAAAAAGACTAAAAAGAGTATCCCCACAGCCATTGCTGATTTTACTATTCTGTCGAATTCTAAGATCTTCGCCTCTGCAGTGTTTCGTATATTATCCAGCTTAGTTAAGGAGTCGGCTCTTAACTTATCTACCAAATTTGAGAACTCCACTGCATCACCAGCCATAACGACGTTGACTAAAGCTAAATAGTTTCTATTTGCTTGAATACTGCTGTTAAATACATCGCGGAATCGATGGGCTAACGCCTGTAATTTAGTCACATTTTCATCACCCAACTCTTGACTTATCAGTAGCCTGCGCTCTATCTCTGCCAAACCGTCAAACACTGATTTTTTCTTCTTGTAATCTTTTTGAGTTAGGTACAGATTTGCATCTCGATAAAGTGTCATCCATAAATCCAATATCTGATATATCGTGATCTTCTTTTGACTAATGTCATCATCAGCTAGCTGTGGTCTTAAATAAGTTTCAGCTTCTGTAAACACCTCTGGTAACTGAGTTTCAAGCAGATGCTTTCTTTCTTGATAACGCTGCATAAGCACACTTAAGTTACTACCATACCTATTTACAATTTCCAGCAGAAAATCTATAAGCCGCTTTTCTTCTTCACTTTGTACCTTTGCCTGTATTTCCGTGAGCTTTATCGTAATTTGCGCATGGTTGCTCATGACCTTTTCATAGATAGCGGGACTGCCAGAACTGCTGAACACTGAGATATCACGCTGCAATTCAACGATCTCTTTGTTGATCTTAAGTACTGATACTGAGTTTTTAGATACATTCAACGTGCTAGTTAACGTATTATCAACAACCTCTACGCGCGAGCTCAGAAATAGATGGACAGCAGTAAGACTTGCAGCGAAAGCAAGCAAAACCAGTAGAATTTTGCTTGAAAGCGATCTTATTGAAAATATTGGCATGCCTCAGCCTTATGCGTTTAGTAATTCATACCAGCGATCTAAACTATAATCATAATTTTCCATAACGGTATTCCATACAGCTATGTTAGAAAAGCGTTTAATATAGCTTCCACCGTCGCGTAATTCTCCTGTATTTACAACGACTTTTCCATCCGTACCTTTTAAAGTTGTCGCCGCGGGCTTACCATCATACCAATAATCCCATTCGGCCTCAGACATTAGTGGTCTGCTACGCTCTGGGTTTGAAATATAATATCCTTGTCGAGCAATAAATGCGCCTGGGTATCCTGAAAGCCACCAATTCATATAGTCGTATGCTGCATCTTTAACATGACCACGAGCCTGAGATGACAGACACATAACACCGTGCCATGCCCTATAGCCCTCTTTTGGTGAGGCATATGTGATCGGTAACCCTTGCCCTCTGCAGGCACTTACCCCAGGTGAAAACATACTTTGAATGTGAACTCTCTTCTCCAACATAAATTGCACCGATTGTGGAACCGAAGTCCAAAATCCTGAGAAGTGTCCTTTGCGCTTCTTCATTAATAAAATTGTGAAAAGCTTGTCTATTTCGTCAATAGTCATATTTCCAATATCTTTGAAAGAAGCCAAGCCTTTAGCTTGCGCGGCGAGCGCCAAATCAAAGATCCCTATTGTAGGTGCATTCACTATTGCTGTTTTTCCCGCATTAGATTCATCCAATAGCCAACCCCAAGACTCACTTTCATAAGGACTCCCCTGCGTTATGAAATCAGTGTTGTAACCAAAGGAATCAACATTGTGTACGTACGGAAGAAAGCTTATTTTTTTCGTTACGTCGCTTGCAAGCGTCCCATCGTCTTGAACATACAGTAGCTTATTGGGCGCATCACCTGCCCCCTCCTTAGCAGAGGGGATAAGCTTCCCCGTCTTTGTAAGTGGGTTTATTTCATGCCAGTGAGTAAGCCTTTCAATGTCTATAGGCTGAACTGCTTTTGCTTGCCAAAGTATGTTTATAGAATCTGACCACTGTTCGTAAAGGTCAAATGCAGCAGGATTTGCAGCTGCTTTTTGCAGAACTGCAGCACTGCCCATTGGATAGAATTGAACATCGATTCCCAACTCTTTCATCGCACGCTGACGCAGAGGTTCTTGTAGCGTAACATGTGTCCCCATTACACGCAGAGTTGTCCTGTTTCTTGCGAACACATAAGGAGCTTTAATGAGCGCAGCAGATAACGCCAGCCCTATACCCGCTTTGCTTAAAAACTCTCTTCTTCCATTTTTGTTCATAATAGTTAAACAGTTTATATAACTTGTTAGTAAATATAGTTTATGATCACAGTAACCGTGGGCAATATCGTAACTTTGTTAAAATATCACTCATTCCTGACTACATTGTGCTTAGCTACGGGTGCCTCAACACTAGGCGTGTAAAGCAGAAGCAGAGCTTGCTGGCTATTCAGTCGCTATCATCAAAAGTCCCCAAATGACGTAAAAAGTGCTATGTGCTTTGTCATCGAAAATAGCAAAAAGAATCAACAAACCAAGTGCTGAGATGCCCACAACAGCCTTTACTAGCAGGTTAATAGTTGCACTGACACACTTTAATTGTTAATTCGTTGCTTTTTCGATGAAAAGATAATGCATAAAAAGTAATGAGTTGCACTCCTTCCGACCTCAACCTCAGCTAAAAAATAAAACACATTGACATATGAAAAAACACATATATTATATTTCACATATATGATTTAAGAGATATGAAATATGAATCCGTTACAGCTTTTCAAATGCCTGTCCGATGACACCCGACTGAAATCAGTTCTAATTATCAATCAACTTGAAGAAGCATGTGTTTGCGACCTTATGGCAGGGCTTGAGTTAGATCAGCCCAAAGTCTCACGTCACCTCGCAGAGTTGCGAAAATGTAATATTTTACGGGATGAACGCCGAGGAAAATGGGTTTACTACCGGCTTCATGAAGATCTCCCCCTGTGGGCAAAAGAGGTTATTAATCAAACCGTTGCACACAACCATAGTTATTTTGCTGAGGCATTAGCAAAACTAAATGCATCAAAAGCTCAAGCATCGTCTTGTTAATAACAAACAAAGACTATGAAAGTTACTTCTTTCAGCAGCTATGGTGTTAACGAATAACCAGACAAGCTTAGTTTGGTGGGGAGGATTAGCAAATGGCTTACGATGACGTATATGCATCTCTCCTGCTCTACTTTGAGCTGAATAAACGAGATTAGGAGCACAATACATTATGTTTCAGGACAACACACTACCGAACATTGATAAATCACAGTTTGATATTCCAGCATTAGACAAGTGCCTTAGCACCCAAAAGAAACATGCTCCCCGCATACTTTTGCTATACGGTTCACTGCGAGAGCGCTCGTTTAGCCGCTTGGTTATTGAAGAGAGTGCTCGCCTGCTTACACACATGGGAGCCGAGGTAAAAATCTTTGATCCTGAAGGTCTACCACAAACTGACACAGGTGATGAGAATCATCCCAAGGTTCAAGAGCTTAGAGAGCTCATGATGTGGTCAGAAGGACAAGTATGGTGTTCACCAGAACGGCATGGCTCAATCACAAGTGTTTTTAAAAGTCAGCTTGACTGGATCCCTCTGAGTATAGGTGCCGTACGCCCAACCCAGGGGAAAACCTTAGCTGTTATGCAGGTATGCGGTGGCTCTCAGTCATTTAACGTGGTGAATCAGTTAAGGGTTCTTGGTCGTTGGATGCGCATGGTCACCATTCCTAACCAATCCAGCGTGGCAAAAGCCTTTCTTGAGTTTGATGAAAATGATCGGATGAAGCCATCTTCTTATTACAACCGAATTGTCGATGTAATGGAGGAGTTGATGAAGTTCACGTTATTACTTCGCGATAATAAGGACTACTTCGTCAATCGCTATTCAGAACGCGTTGAATCCGCAGAGCAATTAAGTCAGCGCGTTAACCAAGGTGATATCTAAGGAGGTAACATGGGCTTATTCGAACGCTATTTGTCAGTGTGGGTGGGTATTGCCATTGTGGTAGGTATCTTATTTGGAAGTATTGTACCGGATGCATTTGCTATTATAGCTGGTATTGAATATGCGCACGTCAACTTAGTTATTGCGGTACTTATTTGGTTAATGATTTACCCCATGATGGTGCAAATTGACTTTTCTTCACTGAAAGATGTAGGTAAAAAACCCAAAGGCCTCGCCCTCACACTGATCATTAATTGGCTAATAAAACCATTTACCATGGCATTTCTTGGTTGGCTATTCTTTAAGGGGATATTTGCTGATTGGGTAGACCCACAAACGGCAACAGAATATATCGCAGGCATGATACTGCTGGGTGTTGCACCATGCACAGCGATGGTGTTTGTCTGGAGTCAACTCACTAAAGGCGACGCAAACTACACGCTAGTGCAAGTATCGGTCAATGATATTATTATGATATTTGCTTTTGCGCCTATCGCAGGCTTTTTACTAGGCGTGACTGATATTACAGTCCCTTGGACAACACTATTTCTGTCTGTCGTCCTCTACGTGCTAATTCCTCTGGTGATTGGTGCAATCACTCGAAAGAAGCTCGACGAAGCAAATGACCACTCTCGCTTAAATCAATTTTTAGCAACCATGAAACCTTGGTCAATCGTTGGCTTATTGGCAACTGTTGTGTTGTTGTTCGGATTTCAATCAAAGACTATTTTGGACAAACCACAAGCAATTATACTCATCGCCATTCCTTTACTTATTCAAACCTACGGTATATTTGCTATTGCTTATTTTATGGCAAAAAAAATGAAGCTGCCACATAGCATAGCTGCACCTGCTTGCATGATAGGCACATCTAATTTTTTTGAGTTAGCAGTAGCCGTTGCAATTTCGGTTTTTGGGCTAAATTCAGGTGCAGCATTAGCCACAGTTGTTGGAGTTTTAGTCGAAGTTCCCGTCATGCTTTCACTGGTGTGGCTTGCAAACCATACGCGACATTGGTTCACAGAGTAAACGCTCAATGATACCAATTTACACATCCCTATTTGCTGCAAGCAGAGTCTAAATTGGGTGGTAATTAACTTTAATTTTTATGAAAAAGGTTGAGTTATGATAGTCATTCACCACAACCCAGACTGTGGTACTTCAAGAAACGTATTAAAGATTATTCGAGATGCTGGGTATACGCCAATTATCGTTGAATACTTAAAGGAAGGATGGACACGTCATCAGCTTTTAGGACTTTTCGCTGCGGCCGATATTTCACCGCGTGAAGCCCTAAGAGTAACAAAATCTCCAGCCCGCAAGCTTGGGCTGCTTGAGGCTGGAGTATCGGATGAAGCCCTAATAACAGCCATGCTTAAGTATCCGGTACTAGTAAATCGGCCAATCGTCTGCTCACCTAAAGGCGTGAAGTTATGTCGACCAAGCGAATCGGTGTTAGCGTTACTCGATAAATGGCCTATGGGTCCGTATTTTAAGGAAGATGGCGAGCAAGTTTTGGACGAATATGGCGCGCTAAAAACAAAGGCGTTATAGGCTCCTGTCAGCACAAGCTAGGGTGTTAACAACACTAAGTGTAGTGGTAATTATCGAAGAGCTGCTTCGTATATGAACTTGGCAGCCAATTTTTCTTGGCACTGTTAATAATGTACAGTATCCAAAAACAACTTTTTACCTTAAATCCCTTTTCGTCTTGTACCTTCTCGGTTTACTCTTTCTCTAACAATCACTACACTCAAATTCAGGTACACGGTTAAACACCTCTAAACCATGAGTAGAAAACAATAAAAACAAGGGATTACAATTAATAATGATCAGGGTAGAAAACTTAAGCCGCGTTTACGGAAGCGGAGAAACCCAAGTGCACGCACTAAAATCCGTTTCTCTAGAAGTAATGGAGGGTGAATTTGTTGCAGTGATGGGATCATCTGGCTCTGGAAAGTCTACATTAATGAATATCCTTGGTTGCTTAGACTCTCCAACCTCTGGTGCTTACTATCTTGCAAACCAAGAAATTCAAGCGGTGGAAGATGAAGCATTGTCACAAATTAGAAATCAAAAAATTGGCTTTATCTTTCAAACATTCCACTTACTTACTCGCCTGACCGCACTAGAAAATGTCATCTTACCGCTAAGGTACACTGAGACTTCCCCATCAGAGGCAAAAAGTCGCGGGCTTGCCATGCTAAAAAAGGTAGGCCTTGATAGCAGAGCACATCACAAACCCTTCGAAATGTCTGGAGGACAACGCCAACGAGTTGCTATTGCTCGGGCCCTTATCAATGAGCCGAAAGTTATTTTTGCCGATGAACCAACCGGTAACTTAGATAGTAAAACCTCGCATGAAATCATGGAATTACTATGTCAGCTACACCAGCAAGGCCACACTATTGTAATGGTAACGCATGAAGACGACATTGCGGCATATGCCGAGCGTATCATCAGAATGAAAGATGGCGAGAAAGTGGAGGATAGCCAATGCGCAGCTATATCATAAGCATCGCCCTGCTCACCTCTTTGCAGGCTTTTGCCAAACCAGTTATCGTCTCAGGTGTTATTAAAGCAGGTGAAACTCAGGTCTTTCACGCACCGATGAGTGACTCTTGGAAGATTCAAATTCAGTGGATGCTGCCCGAAGGTGAAGTTGCTAATGAGGGGGATATTGTCGTCGTCTATGATTCCGGCTCTATCGCGACCTCAATCGACCAAGATAAAGTAGCACTTGATGCTGCAAAAGATGAGTACAAACGAATTGAGCAAGACGGTGCCCAAAAGATACTCGAAGCTCAGTTCCAGTTGAAAAAAACCACTTTGCTCGTTGAAAGAGCCAAAATTGATGCAAACGTGCCAAAAGCCAATATCAGCACCTACGACTACGAGCAACATCAGCTGACATTAGAAAAGGCAATTATCGAGAACCACAAAGCCGAAGTAAGTTTAAGCAAGGCCGAAACTGAAGCAAAAGCAAATACTCAGAAACAACAACTGGAAATAAAGCGGTTAGAAGCAAGCCTCACACACAACCAAGAGCAGCTCGAAAAAATGAGTCTAACGGCCAGTAATAGCGGCCCTATTCTGTATGCGGATCACCCTTGGAATGGCAACAAGTTATTTGCTGGCGCAACAGTCCAACCGGGTTGGAAAGTAGCAGAAATCCCTTCTACAGCGGGTCTGTATCTAGAAGCATGGATCCATGAAGTAGATGCTATTGGTATTAAAGAGGGTCAAATCGCCGATTTAAAATTTGACGCCTTTCGCTCCTCATCAACGCCTAGTACCCTCACTGAGCTATCAACACAGCCTGAAAAGCGCCAAGATTGGGGCCAAGGTATGTATTACCGAGCTAAATTCACATTTAACACCGATTTGCCACTACTACCAGGCATGAGCGGAAGCATCACTTTGCCAGGAGAGAAAAATGAAAGTTAAGTTGCTGGCAGTCATCATTCCACTCTATTTACTTGGCTGTAGCCAAGCCCCACGCGATGTACATATCGTAAAGGCGCAGCCAATCACTATCACAGTAGAAGCGAATGGTGAATTGGAATCAAAAAGTCGCGCTTTGATAGCCCCTCCTTCAATCAAGCGTATGTGGCAGTACAAGATTAAACAGTTAATGCCTGAAAACACCTCGGTTCAGAAAGGCCAAATCGTCGTATCGTTTGACGATCAAACCGTAAGAGATCGCTTGATGGAGTACAATTCGAAGCTAAGCCAAGCGAAAAAAGAGCTAGAAAATAAACAAGCTCAAGTCGAGAAGCAGGAAGAAGAATACAAACTCGCACTCGCTGAAGCAAAAATGAACTTCGATAAGGCAAAACGACGCGCAGAAATAGTAGATAACTCACGCTCAGACAACGATCGTAAAAAGGCGAAAATCGACTTCACCATTGCAAGCAATGATTTAGAGCTTGCCCACAGTAAACTCGCTTTTCATCTAAACAACAAAGAGCTGAGTATCCAAATGGCAAGAAGTAAGGTTGCACGAATGGATGCTGAAGTGAAAGAGTTAAAACGTGATATAGCGCGCTTGCAAGTAAAAGCGCCAATGGATGGGTTAGTTGCATTTCGAGCAAACTGGGAAGGTGAAAAGCCCAGTGTTGGTGAATCCATGCAATTTGGTCAACCAGTTGTTGAGCTATCGGTTATTGAGCAAATGCAGGTAAAAGCACAAATTAAAGAAGCCGATTTTGGACGGATTACATTGGGGCAAAAGGTCAAAGTCACCATAGACAGCGCCGACGGTTATGTTATCGGCGGAACACTCGTTGAAATAGGAAAAGCTTTTAGAGAAAAGTCGCATCAAGATAAAAGCCGCATTGTTGATGCCATTATTGAGCTCGACAAAATCGATACTGAAAAGCTGCGGCCAGGCTTGAGTGCTCGTGTAGAGATAGTAACAGCACAACTCGATAACGCCTTGACCGTGCCATTAAACGCATTAAGACAAAGTGCGGATAAAGTGTTTATAGACACAGATAGCGGAGAAAAAGAAGTCACCGTCTCTTATACCACACCGACGCTTGCCATCGTTACTTCTGGCATTAGTCAAGGAACGGAGGTAAAGCTATGAGAAAAACATTACTCGCAATCATTGTCCCACTATGGTTACTTGGCTGCCAAGAAGCACCTGAGCAGCCAGCGCAACTCCTATATACCGTAGAGCCGAAGCCATTTTCGATCACAGTGGAGGCAGAAGGCGAATTGGAAGCCGCAAGTGAAACCATCATATCCGCCCCAACCTCGGCAAGAGGGGCTCAGACGCTCGCATGGATCATGCCTGAGTATACTCAGGTGAAAAAAGGGGATGTAATAGCACGCTTCGATGGCAGTCAATTAGAAAGACGAAAACGCTTTAGTGAATTCGACAAAGGCAAAGTCGCACAAGATATCACAGTCACCGATAGTGATTTAACCACGAGAAAGTCCCATTTGGATAGCGACAAGGTTATCGTCAGTGAGGAGAAACACTTTGCCGAGACCTTTTCAGTTGACGATGAACGGATCCGCTCAAAGCTCGACATTTTAGATCAAATGCAAAATGTTGAATATCTCAATGCAAAAGAAGCTTATTTTGGCTGGCAGACAGAGCAGTTTTCATCTTCTGCCCTTGGAGAAATGGAATTGTTAAAGCTGCAGTCAAAACAGCACGAAAGCAAAATTGCGATGTACAACGCAAACTTAGACGCGCTTGAAGTCATCGCGCCACATGATGGCTTACTTACCCTCAGTGCCGATTGGCGTGGCGAAAAACCCAAATCAGGCCAAGCACTATGGCCTGGGCAAAAAATCGGGGGGTTACCAGATATTTCATCCCTACAAGCTAAGCTTTTCGTTCATGAAAAAGAAGCGCTTGGCCTTGCGATTGGTCAAAAGGTTGAGTTTACCCTGCTCTCCAATAGCGCTGAGCGCTTTGATGGTAAAGTTACCAACGTATCGCCTTACCCACAATCTATTCGCCGCGGAGATCCACAAAAATACTATGAGATCATTGCCAGCCTTGATGAGACTCCAGCCCACTTCAAACCAGGCAATAAAGTGCTTGCTACGGTATTTGTCCAAGAAAATAAACAAGCGTTACTCGTACCTAAACATAGCGTGATCAATGATAACAACGCATTTTTTGTTCAAGTTAAAGACGGTAGCCAGTTTAAACGCGTAAAAGTGGAATTAGGTCAAAGCAACCTAAGCCATACTGAAGTACTGGCAGGCTTATCTCCCAAACAACAAATTGCACTCGTCGCGAATAAGGAACTGTAATGAAATATTTGGATTTATTTACCGACGCCATTGTACAATTAAAGCAGCATAAGCTCAGAACTTTATTGACCTTGCTCGGGATGATTTTCGGTGTGGGGGCTGTTATTGCTATGTTGAACATCGGTGAAGGTGCTGAACGAGAAGCGCTTAAAATGATCGATTCTATGGGGATCAATAATGTTATTGTCAGTGCCAAGGACATTGAAGATAATGACCTAAAGGAACAACGAAAACACTCGCAAGGTCTTAATTTATTAGACGGCCAAGTGATTGTTGACGCCCTGCCCTTTGTTAGTGATTTTTCAGCTGAACGGCTAGTAGATACCTACCAGATATTTAGCGAATTCGGCAGTTTTGAAGGGGAAGCCGCGGGCGTAACAGCAAACTATTTTAGCCTTGCGCATTATGAACTCGCGGCGGGTCGCCTGCTAAATACTGAAGATAGTAAGGAATATAGGCAGGTTGCGTTACTTGGTGCAAATACCGCAAAAACTCTATTTCCCCTCGGGAGCGCTGTTGGTCAACAGGTAAAAATTAACCATTTATGGTTTGAGGTTGTTGGCATTTTGCAGGCACCACACCTGAACAAGAAGGAGTTCCAAGGCGTTGCTCTAGGAGGTGAACAAAGCCGTATTTTTGTTCCGCTAACGACCGCCATCCATCGCTTTAATAAAGGACTACTTGAGCCAGAGGTTACCGAACTAAAACTTGCCATCGACAAATCTCAAAGCCCCATTTTGGCATCTCAAGCTATCACTAACATATTAACCAATCGCCATAGCGATATTGATGACTATAGGCTGACCATTCCCGCCGCTTTGCTTGCTCAGCAAAAACAAACTCAGGCTATTTTTAATATGGTGATGTCTTGCGTTGCGGGTATATCACTCCTTGTTGGTGGTATTGGTATTATGAATATCATGCTCGCAACCGTACTTGAACGAACCAAAGAAATTGGCTTATTACGGGCAATAGGCGCCACTCGGAAAAATATTCAAGTCCAGTTTATTACAGAGAGCTTTACCATTTCGATATTAGGCGGACTACTCGGTGTGGTGTTTGGTATTTTACTATCAGAGATAATTGCATTTTACTCAAATTGGGCGGTGTCTTGGTCTCTAAGTGCTATTTTCCTTTCTTTTAGTATTTGTGCCTTAGTCGGTTTAACATTTGGGGTATATCCGGCCATTAAAGCTTCAAAGCTAGACCCAATCGAAGCACTGCAAAGTGACTAACCAATAAAAAAGGCACTAACGCCTTATTTGTATTTCAAGTCTAATGTACTTTTTCGCGTGCTGTTCAATGACCAAAGTCATTAAATAGCATGCTTTTTGTTGGACTTTTTTTCGCCACAAGGTAAACTTTTATGCGATTTAAATCAAAAATAACTGGAAGCATTGTATGAGCAAAAAAATGCTCGTATTGCTTTGTGTTAGTTTTACAGCTTAGTAAGCCTTCACATATGTTACTTACTAAGCGTTGAAGAAAGCAGCTAACATTAAGTAAAAATGCTGATGCGAATGGAACTTCAAGGACAAACAATGAAAAAAGTATCACTTATCGCACTTTCACTTATCTCTCTTACCGCATGTAAAAGCAATGATATCAATCGTGTAGTTAACGATGGTGTTGACGGTGCCATCAACGGTATTTTTGGCAGCTCAGGTACAGTGGTGTCGGCTACGGGTAGTGGCTCTAGCAATGATTACTCAATCAATAAAGAAAAAGTATGGCCTCATCAAGCAACGAAAACGGCTCGAGATTATGGCTCATTGGCATTTGTAAAAACGGCAAAAAACCCCGACGGTAAAACCAGGCTTAAATTTAACGAATGCAAACACCCTCGGATCGGTAAAATCAAGTGCGAAGGCTATTTATACGAAGTTTCACCCGAGGGCTGGTTAGTAAAAGGTGATTCAATTCACTTTGGTACACATTACTACACGGATATCGTTATTCCAGCCGGACAATACTATATAAAAATTGAAGGTGAAGATGTGGGTAAAGATGTTTACGCGACAGGAACTATTGAGATATCGCCCTTTGTTACTAACTACATTAATGTAACCGTTCAATAAAGATCACAAAAAGTACCTAGTACTTGTAAAACAGCTAGGTACTTTTTACCAGACCAATTTCCTCATCAATCAAGCAACCCAAAACAACGCTTCTTATTCATTTTATCTCATCAATATTGTGCAAAAGATCCTAATAAAGGAACAAACAGTAAATCTGCCAGCATTAAAATTTACCTTACATTACAAAATGATGACTACCTCTCCTAGCGTATTAGCTGTTCTTAGTTTTTTATAAGCTCTAAAAAAATTTAGATTTATTCAACAATAATAATTAGTTAGATAAAAATAACAAAAAATAAAACCTCCTCCTAAATTCCCAACGAAAACATAAAGTTATTATTTTGTTTATTTTTTGTTATTTATTTATTTGAAATTCTTTATTACCTTAGAGTTTGTGCTCAAAGTAATAGCACTAATAATCAGCCGCACTCATTCGCTCTTTTATCTCATGTATTGAGTAGTTGCGTTTTAGTGGGAAGGAATCTTCAAAATAATTATGGAGTTAACATGCAAGGGTTAAAGTCTCTGTGCGTTTTAGCATCAGCGATAAGTATGTATTGTCACGGCGCTGAACGCGTCTCTTTATTCAATGACACGCAGAAAATTGCGCCAACTTTACAACAAAAACAATCCACATTTGGTGATGATTCTAATCAAAACTATCTACTCACGCTGAAAACATTTGCAGCGCAATACACAGGTCATACGCTTACATTTCATCAAAGCCAAGTAGGTCAAACGAAGCAAAGCCATACCATAACTCAAAAGTACCAGAATATTCCAATCTGGAATCATGACCTTGTTGTGCTGACAGACGAAAATGGCGCTGTTGAGCAAGTTTATGGTGATCTCATTATTAACGTCGCTAAAGATATACCCACGCTCGCTCCTGTTTCTGAAGCACAACTTAGCGCGACTTTAGACTCAGTCATTTCTCAGTTTACCAGTGAACGCCCTAGAATTTTTAAACGTTCATCAGCACAAGAAGTAATTTATATAGATGCTCATGGCAAAGCCCGACACGCTGCCAAGCTTACTTTTTTCACCGATTTTAAGTCTGGTCCTTTTAAGCCACAAAGGATCCTTGCTTTTGTAGATTTAATAACAAACGAGCTTATCAGCCAATCAGATGTATTGCAGCGCGTTGTGTATGAAGGCGGAAGCGGACCATCTGGTAATGACAAGGTTTCACGCCCAGATTATCAACAAGCAGATTACGTTTCCTACCCACCAAAGACCTTTGTTGTCGCCATGGAAACTGATGCTCAGCAAACTAACTGCTTGTTTGATGCAAAAAACGTTGAGACCAGAAACTACAATCACGGTACCGCGCAAGTTAATACGCCTTATAGCTATAACTGCTCAGATTCAACTCGCAATGACTATAAAGAATATCACGGCGCTCGCTCTGCCTTAAATGATGCTCATCATCATGGACAAACAGCAAGCTTGATGTTCGAGGCTTATCTTGGACATAAACCCTACTTTAATAAAAAGATAATTCAAAATGTCCATTACGGTCTAAACATGGATCAGGCATTTTATGAAAACGGCGAGGTCTATTTTGGTGATGGTGACTACCTCTTCTATCCTATGGTTTCCTTGGATGTAGTTGCCCATGAAATCGCTCACGGTTTTACCGAAGAGTATGGCTCAAATACGCCAAAATCAATGCTGACAGGTCAAGCTCGTGCCATCAATGAAGCCTTTTCTGATATGGCGGGTGAAGCAGCTGAATTCTTCTACTCTGGCGCGAATGATTGGAAAAGTAATCACGAAACGTTCCGCCTTGATGATGCACTGCGTTATTTCAAAACTCCTACGCTAGATGGAAATTCGATTGATCATGTTGAGGACTATGACGACTCAGTCACTTCTCACCATGGCGCAGGCGTATTTAACAAAGCTTTTTATTACCTCACGACTGCAGATCTAGACAACGAAACCTCACCGTGGAATACAAAGTACGCCTTTATCTTGTTTGCTAACGCAAATAAAAACTGCTGGACCAGTAATAGTACCTATCTTACCGGTGCTGATTGTGTAATGAGACAAACTCACACGGTAACTGAGCAGCTGACTCAAGATGGCGTTAAGAGGCAAGATGGTAGCAACTGGCAAGTTACTGATTTACAAAACCACGTACGTAAGGCGTTTGCACAAGTTGGTATAGGTTTGAAGGTAGACCGTGGACTCGAGAGTGAACTTGGCTTTGATCGCCAGTTCTTAGCTTTTGACTTTAAGAACTTAACCCGTCGTGACGGCCAGCAAGTTTCGGCTAGTAACAGCGAAGGCTGGCAATGGCAGTGGAATTTTGGTGATGGAAGTGCACAGAGTAGCGCCTTTGAGCCCACACATAACTATACTACTGCGGGCGAATACAATGTTGAACTGACCGCCATCGCCCCCTCTGGTCAATCTGATACTTTTATGCTGCCTATTGAAGTTTTTGACGACTATTGCCCCGCGCAAGGCATCAACCATAGCAAGTACTACTTATCATCAGTTTCGTTGAACAGCTACAAAAACGATTCTACATCAAGCAATTATAGCGACTACTCACATGATGTAGTCGAAGTTAAGGATGGTAAAGCACTCAATGTAACGCTAACCGCAGCCCCCCACCCAGATACTCAAGACAAGACAAAGAACTTTTATGTCTGGTTAGACAAAGATAACGATGGCTTATTCCATAAAACGGAAGAACTCGCACTTTTTGGCAGCAGTAAAACGCAATTGACTGGTGAGATCTCATTGAGTGGTGAGCTAAACCAAAGCTATCGCCTTCGAACTATGGTGTCATTTGGTCTAGTGAAATCAGCGTGTGGCGACATGTCTTGGGGTGAAGTTGAAGACTACACAGTGAAGCTCATTGAAAACACAGACCCCGTTGATTTAAGAGTCAGCGCAAGCCAAGGTGTCAATCAGATTAGCTTTGAAAACAATACTGTTGATGCACGTGTTAAACGTTGGCATTGGAAATTTGGCGATGGCACTACCAGTAGTGAAAAGTCACCTATTCACCAATATGCACAATCTGGCAACTATACGGTCGAGCTAAAAGCATATGACAGATTTAACAAAGTAATTGGAAGCTGGAACAAACAAATTCAGTTTAACACCACTATCACGGCAAGATTCACACCACGGAAATCCGGTAGCACTGTTTATGTAGATACAAATCAGAGTGTTATCCCTAAAGGTAGCACAATACAGTGGCAATTTGGAGATGATGTCACGTCCTCGGTAAGAGACACTCAGCACACCTATCAAGCCGATGGCGAGTACACGATCACACTCACAATTAATCATGCTGATGGCACACAATCTACCTCTGAAACAGTGAAAATTGGCGAGACGAGCTTTACGCCTGATGTGAGCTACACGGTAAGCGAACAAGCAGACGGTACGTTTAAGGTCAGCTTCAGTAATACCACCACAAAACCTGATAACGCTTCAAGATACCCAGATGTAACATTGGAATGGAACTTTGGAGATGGCTCAACACTTACGCAAACTGGTAATTTTGGCCAAGACACCGAACACACCTATCAAGCCGCAGGTAACTTTAGCGCAAGCCTAACTATTAGTTACAACAAACCTATTTGGGATGATTGGGGAAGCCGAGTTACAGGTACCAAAAATATGCTGCTAGAGCTTAAATCAACACAACCTGTTGAATATTGCACGGCTGTAGGTCTGACCGATTATGAACACATCAGTAACGTGACTTTCAATCAAGATGGTCCATTTAGCAATGCACAGCAACCTGGTGTTGTTAACCCTAACAATCCAATCAAGCTCTATACCACACAGAATAATACTTATCGTATTGAGGCAGGTTATGCAGGCAATGAAGCCTTCGCTGAAAACTACCACATCTGGATAGATTTAAACGGCGACGGTCAATTTGGCGATGGCGATTGGAGAAACAACAAATCAGAGTTGCTGGTCATGGACTTTGACCAAACTAACCAAGACTACGGTAAAGGCTATGTTGAGGGTGAATTTAGCATTCCAAGCAATAAGCTTTCACAACCTGTCACAACGACTCGAATGAGAATTTTGCAGTATTACGGATTTAGCAGAGTAAATAGTATCGATCCTTGCTCTGACTATAGCAGTGCCGCGACCTCGGGGAGCGGAGAAATTGAAGACTACCTTGTAGAAATCTATAAGAATTAAGGAAAATAAAATGAAAAAACTAAACAAAAAGGTGCTCATGCCGCTTGCAATCGCGTTAGCAGTCAGCAATGCGGTTGCTGCTAGCAACAGTGTTAATGAACAACCGACTACTACGGCGTCGAAACAGAAGCCTGGTCCTGCTGCAACTCAGGGTATTGCAGTAACTCAACCAGACCAATTCGGGATCCGTAAACTTGATATGTCCAATCCGCAGCACTATCAATTGGCGAAGTCACGCTTAATAAAAGCAAACCGTATTGAGAGCGAGTTCCCACAGCTACACAAAACGCTAGATGTAGCAAAAGGACAGCACTTATCAGCCAAAATGAATATGACCACCTCTGAAGTGCCGCCAGTTAGTGAAACTGAAGTGGATATCATTAAAGAAGCACATTTCTTCTTGGATATGAACTTAGCTATTTCATCTGATACAAACGAACCTTATCTCATTGTACGTGCAAAAAGCTCACGCTTTGGTGGTACAAAAGCGACCTACATCGACTTGTTGTTAGAAGATGCAAATGGTAATCAGCTTGCACCTTTAGGTTCTACATTTAATGTATTAGATGGTAAAGATACACTTGCAACTTCGACTATTTCACTGAAGTCATTGAAAGCAAACTTTCCCAACCTAGATACCATTTACGCAAGTTCATACGTTGAACTAGAGCAAGAAGATGGCACCATCAGTACGACGATGAAGTACACTGAGTACCCATTCTCATGGGAACACTTTGAAGCGCTGTATGGCTCTGCTACACCAGCTGCAAAAGGTGAGGCTTCTGCACTTAACGTAGGGATCAGCTCATCTTTGGATACACGTCCGAAATATAATGCGACTGCGCCAATCGATAAAAACAACGACGCGGTTATTAAAATCTGTTTAAACCGTAGTCACACTGACTGTGATTACGCAGCAGATCAATACCGTGAACCGAATGAAATTACCGATGTAAATATCCCATTCAACGGCGAGTTACGTGTTCCTCACGAGATCACTGAAATCTATCCAACTGTAGGCGATTTGCCAAACGGTATAGATGAACCAACGAATATTTATCTACAGGAAGGTATCTATGGCGGCGCGACAAAGCAAAGTTATAAAGGGCTCGAAAACGCGGTTAAGCAATTTTCCGATTACTTGGAGTTCGAAGTTGATACAGTAAACCAGGAGTCGATTATCCGTTGGAATATTCCGCGTTCTGAGGGCCGTTTTGGTAATGCCAAACTGTTCTCAAACATCGCTGAAGCAAACTGGTATATGACTTTTGCTGTTAAAGGTTATCCGTACTTTAAGAAAGGACGTGGTGGTGCCGTTGCATTCCAAGTTTCACTAACGTCAGAAACATCAACGCGTTTTGGTAATTTCTATAGTGAAGTATTACCTATGATGAAGCTAGGTTACAGCTGTCTAGCTACAGGCACAATGATCACCATGGCCGATGGTAAACAACTTGCCATTGAAGACATTGCGAAAGGCGATTTGGTATTAGGTGCACTTGCTTCGAATACCCAAGTTAAAGAACCAATGCAAGTTATTGATGTGTCGGTTGGGATTGAAGCTATCAAGATGTATCGCGTAAAAGGCGCAGATGGCTCTGATATCTTAACTACGGAGACTCACCCAATTTCGACGTCAAATAAAGGAATTATTTGGGCGAAAGAACTTAAAGTTGGCGACCGTATCTTAACTGAGAATGGATCGGTGTTGGTAACAAGCGTGACTAAAGAGAAGTATCGCGACAAGATTTATAACCTAAAACTTGCTCCAACAGCAGATTCTAAACTAGCTGAGTCACGTAACTTTGCCATGTTTGCCAATGGCATGGCGGTAGGCGATCTGGCTACACAAGATGAGTTCAACTACAAAGATCAGGACGTACGCATGTCAGAAGAAGAGATTCTCCAACGTCTTCCTGAAAAGTGGAAAACAGACTACATCAACAGCCTGAACTAATCGCTGCATCTGGCCTCTCCTATTGAGGGGCCATACTTCTCAGTAAGGAATTCAACATGAAATTTATACATTCTCCATTGGCACGTGCCATGGGGCTAGTGGGACTTTTTGCCTGCAGTTTTTCAGCTACTGCTGATCAAATTGCTAATCCAGAGTTCACTACCCAAGCAAATAACTCTGATTTAGACTCAGTGACACTCGGTACTGCTTATCATAGCGAAAAAGAAGGTTTTTATGCACTGCAAAGTGTGCTTGGCCGAGTTGACGAAACCTATGGCAATACCGAAATGGATTTTGTAGTCGGTGTAGATATGAGCTATAGCCAACTATCTAGCATGCTAGATGGTAACTTAGGCGCTGCACTTGACGTTCCAGTCATAAAAGTTGGCGTTGGCGCAAGCTATGCAAAACAAAACGCCGCAGATAACTACACCGGCACTTACACCCTATTTCTCTCCTTAAAACCGAAAAAACGGCTGTTAGTTGCGGATCCTCAGACAGGATTTAAACCAACACAAGCAGCGCTTGATTTGGTCAACGCTAACCCTGGAGATAAATTCAATAATATTGGTAATGAGTTTGTATCAGCGATTGAGTATGGATCTCAAGTTATGATCAATCTCAAGTTCCAATATAAAAATGACGAAGACAAAGTCAAATGGGGTGGTCAGCTTGGTGTTGACTGGGCGGGTAAAGTCAGTGTCAGTGGTAAGTTGCAAAAAGTAGACGAAGATGTGAAGCGTAACATCAAAATTACCGTTTCTGCGCTACAACTTGGTGGTGATCCAACTGAACTACTGAAGGTGATCCCTAATCAGCTCGTCAACTGTACAATGGAAAACCCAACACCATGCTTTGATGTATTTAAAAACAGTATCGATTACATCAAAACTAACTACGTCACTCAGTTTGATACCTTAGATAAATACAACGTTGGTCGAGTTTTAACACAAAGTTATACCGACTCAGGACCAAGCCTATCTCCCTTGGTACCTGATGATGTCTATCCTGCCAAAAGCATCTTGACTAAATTGGCTTTGAAAAACATGAGTGATGATTGGGTACAGGCAATTCTCGACAATCGTCGTGCCGATAACCTACTTAATTACTACGCCAGTGAGCTCAATAACTCACATCGAACTGCATTAGAGACCATTCGCGATAATGCACTCTTTAACTCATTTATTCTGGCAGACGCCGTTGATTATTGTAAGCGTAATCCAATTGGTAATTACTGTCGCGATAGAGAGCTACAGACTCGTGGCCGCGTTCATCAGTATGACCGTAAATGGCTAGAATTATAAGGAATAAGACTATGTTAAAAGTCATGCTAACCAGCACATTAATTGCCTCATTCGCTGCCACAATAGCACCATCAGCGCAGGCAAATACGACTTTATTTGAATCTCGAGATGTACTTACGCCACAGCAAGCGTTAGGACGCTTTCAATGGTTGGAAAAGTGCTACCCAGGGTTATTGGTTGAAGTCTCTGATAATATCTTTGATCCCACAACTCCCATTCCAAATGATGAGAAAATAGCAAATCTTAAAAAAGTAATGCTATACAAAAATAGCACCCTCAGGACTGATGCAAAATATCTTACCTTTGGAGACGAAGACAATGCGAATCCAAAGAACTGGTTTGCGGGTAAATCACCAACGACTTCGTGTTTGCAGATCCCATCAGATTATCGCATAAGCGCGGTGATGGTTACTCCTGCAATGCCGAACTACTGCACCACTAAGTCTCGTGAACGTGACTATGAGTTTATCCAATCAGTCAAATTTTCTAATCTTGAAAATACCAGTAGCAACACCTTTTACAGCAACTATGTTGGCGATACTGCGAAAATATATGCCGATAGAAGCTACCAGTTAACGTTAACCCCTGGATTTAGTAGTGCAGAAACATACCCGGAAACTTGGCATGTGTTTATTGACTGGAACCAAGATGGTGATTTTAACGATACAAAAGAAACCTTATTCGCAGGTGTTTCAGAACAAGCCGTTCAGGTAGAAATTACACCGCCAACGGGCGCTAAAAAGGGCATGACGAAAATGCGCGTTACCATGGATTACCTCGGTGGCAGCAATGACGCATGTAAAGAAGTAGACTCCGGAGAGGTAGAAGATTACCTCCTTTACGTGAAGTAATAGGTGGCAACATGAACTTATACAAACAGACTATCGCGGCACTTATTGCCGGCACTACACCTTTCGTATTCGCAGATTCCAATTTTGTCAACGAAGCGGAATTAATGCAAAAAGCACAAAATGTGAATACCTTTCAAAGCGAAATCCCCGGATTGATGAACGATCACATTGTACTAGGTACGGCTTATAACAGCGACCAAAAACGCTTTTTGAATGTTCAAACTGTCGCAGGGGAAACAGTTGAGACTCTCGGTAATACCCGAGTGCAATTTGAACTAGTAAACAATGGCAGCTATGACGAAGTACTCCGTCAGCTCAACGGTAATGTGGATGTTGATGTTGGTTTTCCAGTCATTCGTGTCAAAGCTGGCGGTCACTTAGCCAAAGAAATGTCCTCGACTGAGTTTTCTAATACTTATACTTTCCAAGCATCGTTAACACCGAAGAAGCGTGTACTTATGCCAGCGGATGCCAACATTGGTTACACCTTGACCCCGTCAGGTAATACGCTAGCGAATGAGTACCAAAGTAAACTAATGAGCATGGCAGGTGATGGTTTTATCAGTGAGATTGAATACGGTGCACAGCTACTCATTAACATGAAAATTGAATACTTAAGTGAGCAGCACAAAAGTGAAATTGGCGGTTATTTAGGGGTAAGTTACGGTGCTGGTAATATTGGTATTAGCGTCGATGGTAAACTTAATTATATCGACGAGGACCTAAAGAAAAGTGTGCGCATTACCGTCAGAGCCTTACAAAAAGGCGGTGATCCTAAACAGCTTCTCAGCATAATCCCTAACAATATTATCACTTGTTCTCTCGATAACTACGAGCCTTGCTTCACTTTATTTGAGCAAGCGGTGAACTATGCGAAGAACGATTTTGGTAATCAGTTTAATGCGTTATCTGATTACAACGTGGTGCGTTACAAGGCTACGCCTTACGAGATCAGCTCACAAGATGTACGTCGTTTAGATTCAGGTAATAAAGATATTCGCTTTGAAACCACTTACCGTACTTTATGGCTTGAAGATCAATTCAAAAAGTCGGTTAATCATGAACACCGTGCGCGTGGTGTACTTGCGCAATACGCTAGTTGGATGACGGATGTACAACGTCAAAAAGCAGAAGGCGTACAAGAAGCCGCTTACAACAATGCATGGATTTATGAGCAATATGCTCGAGTTTGTCGCGATAATCCTTATGGTACAGCTTGTACAGATGCGTGGAACGATTACCTAAATACCTGTAGTGGTAGTGGCGTCGGCTGCATACAAAACTACACGCTTGCCGATCTGAATATACCAGCTGATAACATGACGCAATACTTCAAATGTGAAAATGCCCGAGAAGCTACAGCAAACTTTGGGGTTGAAGAAAATCATGTATCACTTGGGTTTAGACAGTTGGGCTGGGCGCCTTCCTTTGTTGATGCAAATGACCCTGCTGCGGGCGTGATGGTTTGGCTACCATGTAAATCAGCCCTACCAACCTATGGAACCGCTTTTGAAAATTAGTGTGTCGTAAAAACGCTAAGACTCAATTAGTTCAATTGAGGCGTGGCAAGTAATAAACATTCGAACATTGAATTATTACTTCTTCGCCTCTCCCACAGTAAACCATCTACAGGAATTTATGTATGCACTTAAGAACCATATTAATAGTGCTCTGTGGCCTGTTAAGCTTTTATGTAAATGCACATACCTATTACTCTTTAAATACTGAGCATGAAAAACTCGGACAGGGATTTGAACAGGAATTAGGCATACCGCTTGAATCGTGCCTCGATGGTCAGTGGCAATTTCAGGGTGGTAGCATGGGCGACTTGGCTTATCGTGGCGATTTTGACTCCGACACCATGATCAATACCATTACAGGTAGTGTAAAGGCTGGTATCAACTTAGTTATTTTTGGTGGCTCAGCCAAGTTTTCCATGCGCAGGAAAGTAACCAAAAATAGAAATTCAGCTGCCTCAGCGGTCGAGTTAACCTATGAAAAAGGAAGTTATAACTTTGAAAATCGAACCACCAAACCCGCTTTTGTCGAGCTACTCAGTACAGATCCAACGCAGGTAAGAAACCGCTGTGGTGATAGCTTTATTCACAACATCAAACTTGGTTCTCGTATCTATGTTACCGCAAAGCTCCATTTTAAAGATCGCACAAAATACGAATGGTTTCAGACCAAAATCAAAGTGAAATTTCTATTTTTCAGTAAAACTTTTACTAAAACCAAAGTATTTCAAGAGGCAACCAAAGATGCCGTCTATACGATTCAGGTGAATACTGATGGAGGTATGACGCCTGAACTCGCTAGACTCAGTAAAAATGGCACCATGCACTGCAAAACAGATAACCTAACTCCCTGTATTACATATGCCGACAATCTATTTAGCTACTTACTAGACGGTGGTGATTATGTCGACGACCTCAAAGACGAACATTTAAACGTTTTAAAGTACGAAGTCGAAAGCTATGAAGACTCTGGCCACTATGACCTCGCCTATGCTGGTCACACCGCACTATCTAACCGCTATATTGCACTGTCCGCCAGACTCAGAAGTTATCAAGATTTAGTGTATGACGAAATAGAAAGGTTGAGTGCATTTAAAGCGGTGTCTGAAGACCCGCTCGAAACCGAACAGCTTACAGCTCGTATTTCCGCCCGTAATACGCAGCGTATCGGACTCGAGCAAGCTGGCGAATATTGTGCGACACTGCCCGGCACTACCCTTTGTGAAAATCGCATAGAATCCGCAATCGCAAACGTTGATTAGGCGGCCGACATCAGGGAGGAGAGCTCGCTAGAGCACGCCCTTAACCCGCTGTCCTTACTTCTCTATTTTCCAACCAAAGAGGCTATGTAGCCTCGCTTCTTTTATTCGTTATCAATGAATTATAACGGCTCAAGCAAAATATCATGCTTCCTTTTAATCTATTGATTTTCTTGTTTTTAAAATCCACACCCAAAACACATAGCTATACCATTGCTAGAAACCATGTTTAACTATTGAAAACTTGCCTCTAAATACAATACAATACAATTCTCAGCCAACTGACTATTCAGCAAGACAAGATATCAAGTTGATCAAAAGTGTTATATACAAAGGAATCGTAACCTCAATACTTGCATTGACTCTAGTCGCATGTGGCGGTGGAAGTGGAAGCGACAGCAATGACACTGAAACTAACAAACTAAAAGAGTCTTTGCCCAATATTTGGATATCTCAAATAGCTGCAATTAGCTGCTAGCGCGCTAAGCAATTCAAATAAACACAGCCTCTTTATGAGGCTGTGTTTCATCTCCACAATAACATTCTGCAAATTTTTATCTCAATCCGCTATACTAGCGCAAAAATTTTTTAAGCAAATTTATGGCGCTCAAATCTACCATTATTAAAGCCCAACTATCACTCAGTGATATGGACAGACATGTTTACCAAGACTTTAATTTAACGCTGGCCCAGCACCCTTCTGAAAATGAACAACGATTAATGATCCGTTTACTTGCCTATGCACTAAATGCATGTGAGGGACTGGAGTTTACCAAAGGCTTATGCGCTGACGATGAACCTGAACTATGGGTTAAGAATTACAGCGAAGAGATTGAGCTTTGGATTGAACTAGGACTGCCTGATGAAAAACGCCTTAAAAAAGCGTGCAATAAATCAAAGCAAGTGATCCTTTACACCTATGGTGAAAATAATCAAGCGATTTGGTGGCAAAAACATCAGCCTAAATTATACGACTTTAAAAATCTGAGTATTTTCAGCTTGGATTATAGTGCGACTCAGGCTTTAGCCCAATTAGCAGAGCGTAGTATCAAGCTCACTATTACCATTCAAGATGGCGAAGTATGGGTAAGTTCTGATAGCGCTAATATTGAAATCAAACCACAACAGTTAATGTGATTTGTGATTACGTAGTAAGTGTTGTAGCCAACCAAAGGTGGCTACAACATGTTTACCTACAACCGCGATGCGGCATCGTTAAGTAAGTCAGTATAGGCAGAATTTTCACCTATCCGTTTGGCTTCTGCTCGCAAGTCACTACTAATTCTTGCTCGGGTAAATTCATCGGTTAATAATTCATTTAGCTGATACGGTGAACGACTTATCAAAATCGCTTGCTCAAGTGGACTTTTGGCTGCGTTAATCTGTTGTGTATATATGCTTTCACTAGAGCGTTGAGCCGATGCACTCAATTTTGCCATTGCAATTGACAGATCTGAATACAGCTTTACGGCATCGTAATCAAATTCAGTACTGTCGATGTCCATCACAGGAAGATCTCGTGCTAAAAATGCATTCACCGTTTGTTTAAATTCATGCGGTGCCTCATTCATAAACTCATCTATTCTAATAATATTAAAGAGATCTTGCCTTAGCGACTCTCGCTCCACCGTTTGTGAAGGCTCATTATTAAGAGTTTGAATATATTGTGGCAGAAATTCAGTCCTTGATTGAGGGTTAGCTAGTGCTAGGCGATTATAAATTCCAGCTTTTGTTGCTCTGATAACATCATTTGAGACGTTATTAGATTTATTTTCTGATATCACAAACTGGTCATCTATCAGTAGTTTGGCTTTCTCAAAAGGAAGGTGACCAACAACAGCCTCAAGAATTGAGAAGCCCAATGCAGGATCTTCCACATTGGCTAACTGACCACTCATTACATCGAGTAATTGCTGTTTTACTTCTGATAAATGCAGAGCAGAAACTTTCGCCTCTTCTCCATTAACCAGTAAGATAGTCTCAAGTACATTAAGTAAGCCAAGTTTTGCCCGATCTGATGCACTTTCGAATAGCGAAATTAACTCATTGGACAGCTCGATAGGAGCCAACGTACTCATATACTCAAGCACATACAACCCTTGCTCTGATTCTACGCCTAACTGCTGTGTCATATTCCACAATATACTTATTTTATCTTTTCTTGATATATTTGGATCTTTTAATAGCTCTATTAGCTCAGCTTCAAAATCAAGCATGGCTTTTGTACCAAAACTATTCTTTAATGTTAAAGTAAGTGTATCTGCTAACTCTAACATTTTATTATCTTTTTCACCTGTTAATTTAATGTCCATATCATAAAAGTCGGGAAGTGTTGCCACAAGCTCGGACTGACTAATAAAAGGAACGGTTTCATTATTTTCTGCAGCTTTTTTCACTTCCTTTTCTGCTGTGGATACAAAATAAATGACAACCAAAAAAACAGCTAATAAAGATAATGCTACATATTTTGCAATTAGTTTCATATCCACCTCAAATTACCTAGTGCTTGGGAAGCTATTATAAAGGTTTCTCGGAGTGAAAACGGTAACTAAATTTTCGCCAGTAACCTTTTTGTATGAGTAGTTCACAAAGGTATCACAACGGAACTTTGCCTTCACTTTAACTAAACTACCATTTTTATATACCCACTTACCTTCTGTATATTGCGCGGTGATTGTATATTCTGGATCAAAGCTACGCTGTGCCCATCCAGCTTCAACTATCTCTCCATGCCTATTACCGCGACCGTACTTCGCGCCCCAATATGAGGAAGCACCTTTAAAGCTACTCAGCGTATTTTTGTGAATGACAGTGTTATCATTCAATACTTCAAGTACCTTTGAGCCGTCCCAGATCCCAACGTGACCAGCCCAACCAAGTCCTGAAATTGATAGATCTCGCGCAACAACATCACCTACACTCGTTGGATTGCCAGCAAAAGCGGTTGTACTTATTGCAGATAGTAATGCACTAACAAGTAAAACTCTCATAAAATTTCCTTTTAATTAAAAAACCCACAAAATAATAACATTAAAAACAGCAAATTCAACCAAATCTAAAAAATATAAAAAATCAAAAAAAACCACACAACAATCTACAAATAGCAAAAGTGAAAACATCACAATAATGAATATAAAAATCAATAAACTACAAATTAAATTATTTAACAAACCTAAAAAATGTTAAATATTGGAAATCTGCACCCACAATATAAATTTAAATAAAAATACTCAACATAGCTTCTTTCACCTGAGCTTGGTTAAAAGCTTTGGGACTGTTTATTCTGTGTGGTTGGACGGAATAACAACAGCTGAAGAGCAAGTTGTTATTCCGAATTCAAGTTGTTTAGCTCCTTATAACAGCCAATTTTAGTGCTCAATACGTTGAATTGCCTTCCCATAGCCAGCTATTGCCGTGTAAATCCACCTTGCTAGCCTTAGTAAGAGCAGAAAGCGGTGTTCCCCCTAAAACTCATTGGTGAGACAAGGGGGTGATGAGATCAACATAGGACAAAAGGAGCTAGCTCACCGCTTATCTACGCCTCTGGTTAGTCGCACTTTTGAAGTTTTTTCCATACCGCCCATTGGGAGGAATACTGAGTTGGATTCTGGTTACGTGTCCACCACTTCGCTTCGAATAAAAAGCCTTCATAGTTTACTCTCTCACCTTTATGGTACACATTGGAAGCTTTCCAAGGCTCAGCTTTACAGTTTGGCTTAGGCTCTTTTACAGGATCTACAACTACAATACGCCTTGAAATATACTTTGACTTTGCTCCTCTATCGTCAGTCGCAACAGCACTAATTATGTAGCTTCCAGTTAAGTTAGGAACATAATTAAACGCGTATGGCGCACTATGGAGTTCGGTTAATAGCGTATCGTTCACTTTTACGGTGATTGACTCGATCTTACTATCTCTATCAGTGGCAGATAATTGTATGTCGATTGCCTTTCCAATCTCTATAACATACCCATCTGTAGGTTTGATAAAATCAAGCGTGGGTGGCTGATTTTCATTAACACTTCCATCATCAGATGTGCCACCACAGGCGACTCCTTTTTTCCAAACACCCCAAGTGCCCGACTTTAAAGGATTTTGAGAACGGTTCCACCACCGAGCAGTATATTCGAAGCCCGCCAGTGCAACTTTATCACCTTTAACGTAAACGCTATTTTCTTGCCAAGCAGGTGTTGTGCAATCGTCAGGGTTGACGACGCTGAATTGGCGAAGTTCAGTTTTAGCTGTCGCGCCCTCATTATCAGTCACTTGTGCTGAGAAAGTATATTTACCTGCTTGTTCTGCATTCCAAGTCAATTGCCATGGTGCTTGAGTCACACTACCAACAATTTGATCATTGACCTCAAAAGTAACTCGAGTAACCTCACCAAAATCGTCTTGTGCATTTGCACTTAATACAACTTCACTGCCAATTACATGCTGACTCTGATCAGCTGGTGCGCTGAGCTGAATGGTCGGTGTTTTGTTATTTAAACACGTGTAAACACCAACTTGTGAAAATGCTTCACCAATTGCCGCCGTGTCATACCCCAACGACCTAGCCGCTTTGGTTACACCACAGCCAAGTGCATCAAAGTCATCGTTGTAAACCCAGTAAAATCGGTTGGCTTCTACCATCACAGCAAAGGCTTTACGCACATTCCAACCAGGGCTATTAGATAGTAGATAAAACGCACGGTTAAACACGCCTGAGCTATAGTGGACATCTAATCCTAATGTATATTGATCAGCATGATCAATTGAGCGACCATCTTTACTTGGTTTATCAAAATACCTCAATGCACCATGATGACGTTTAAGAATATCTTTACCTAGCTGCCAGTCAACGATGCATGACCCATCAGAGTTCTGATTTAAATAACACTCCAATGCTTCGCCCGCCATATCAGAAAATGATTCATTGACGCCACCTGAATGACCTTGGTACACCAATTTTGATGTGTTCCAAGTAAAGCCATGTGCTACCTCATGCGCAGTCACATTCGTCGATACTAGTGGATGCACCACGCTGTTTCCATCCCCAAACGTGACTTCTCTGCCATTCCAAGAAGCATTGGCGTAGTTATCGCCATAATGGATTCGCATTACCAGCTTATGAGGAAGAATCTGGTTTATGCCGTACCAATTTTCGAACATTTCTTGGGTCATCCGCCCTAAATAAAGCGCGTCATTAAGCGGGGCATAAGCACCATTAATATATTTGTGGTTATTCTCACCACAGGAAAATTCGTATGCAGAAGTATTGGTTTTTCCATGCTCCATATCTATTACTTTGATCTGCTCATCTTCCATTCGACATTGACCATTTCCAAGTGAAGTCACCTTTATTGCGGGTCGGTCAATGCCATACTCTACTCGACCAATTTTTTCGTTACCCCCAGGGCCCGTCATCAGAGTAGTGCTGTGATTAATGGTGTCGTGTTGTGATAATACCTCTCCTGTGTGAGCATTTATTATATATTCGGGGCGCGTACTACCATCTAGGTCTTCAAATAATAATGTAATTAAATAAGCCAGTTTAGCACCACTTGCATGTGGGTAAACGATCAGTTCAACGCTTTGCTCTCTCGCTTCTACACTTTGCTTAGCGTGCGATTTTGCAATATCCAATGCTGCAGCTTCACTGAGCGAAGGGCTTAGCTCCGTTAATGTTAGATCAGTAACTACTCGGCCAGAAATGTCGATTATCTTGTGCGTGGGTTGCAGCCAACCGAAGGTGGTTTGATTGATATCATGGTGGGTGATTATTTCGCCGCCATAAACTCGTAGGCCTTGATAATATTGGCTAC
This sequence comes from Pseudoalteromonas sp. S2755, assembly GCF_005886535.1. Taxonomy (GTDB): domain Bacteria; phylum Pseudomonadota; class Gammaproteobacteria; order Enterobacterales; family Alteromonadaceae; genus Pseudoalteromonas. Next base: position 271 of record NZ_PNDS01000049.1, on the reverse strand, counting down.
GACGCAAATGTTTACCTGACGCAAGTGCACTATGTGTTTTAAATGATATTCCAGTATCTGTCTGTGTCGTTCTGAATAAGTTATTGTTGTCATTAAGTTGTTTAATCAATGCCGCTGAGAGCGCTTCATTGTTATTTAAAGAAACACTTTGCTGGGCGAATGTGCAGGTACTGATACTTGCTATCATTGCGAGGGTAATTGGGGTTAGTTTTTTCATTTACAGCTTACTTCTTACTTATTTCTGGGTATCATACCAATTGAATTAATTCTC
>NZ_PNDS01000048.1 GCF_005886535.1 Pseudoalteromonas sp. S2755 | reverse complement strand
AACTTATACTAATTTGTGTTAATACTTGCTCAATTTGAAGGAGTAAATCTGACGCTAACGGCGTTAAAAATTTCTTATTTAGAACAACTAAATAGCAAAATTTCGCCTGGTTATCGACAAGATTTTCTCGCCTCAAAATAGATCACTTAATTAAGCAAATGGGTATTAATCATCGCAGCAATTTAGCCTACAACCGCTATTGGAATAGCGAATAAGCACTTCAATTGATGTCATCAGCGTTTACCCAGCGGTAGTACCTATTGGTATAAAACCCATTGCTGTCATTTCATATCAATGTGCTTCATAAACCAACTTATTAAATGAGTTGTGTATTGATGCGGGTTGATATCACTCAACAAAAGGAGACAGGTGCTGTGAGCACGATTTTACGGCCGACCATCACCACCGCGGGTTTGGAAGCAGTATTTAACGCCCAAAAAAATGGCTTTCAAGCGAAGATCAGCAAGGTAGGGCTTGGTACTGGCAATTATACGCCAGATCAAGGCCGCCGCCAGCTACAACAAGAAGTCCACCGCATTATGGTGGCAAGTGGCGAAGATAAGGGGAATGCCCAAATCCATATGAGTGTGATTGATGATACCGATCACAACTTTTGGGTCAATGAAGTGGGCTTTTATATCGAAAGCGAAGCAAATGGCCAAACACAAGAGGTGCTATTTGCGGTGTATTCTTCACCAGATAGACCTATTGCTTACAAATCGGCAGAAGTCGATTTACTTCTTGCTTTTGATTTGGTGTTAACGGGCGTGCCTGCCGACGCCGTTACCATCGTCGATAACGGCGTTAATCTAAATATTCTTATCGCCCCTGAACTTGCCAAGCTAGGCGCTGCGCAAATTAACAATATGACTCGTCATCTTAAACAGAAGTTTGAGTTGATGGACAAAGGAATTTTATAGGAGCAACTCATGGCATTAGAACAAGATATTGCTAATCTCATTCAGTCTACGGATGCTTTAACGGCAGTGGTGGATAACAAGGCGCAGCAGCTCGATAACCAAATGGCTGCCTTTGACACGCGTATTGCGAAAAAAGAGCAAGATGTCGACAAATTTATTCAAGAGGCGATGCCTGAAACACGCTATGTTCAGGATATTTTTATCGGTGGTTCAAAGGATTATTTTTATCCAGTGTGGTGGCGTTTTCCTGGTAATGCCGCGGGAGTGAGTAAGTTAACGATTGCTCGCCAGTATTCTTGGAACTCAGATACTAAGCCACTAGATCCGAACCGACCTCACCAAGCTGCTCTTCTGCTTGAGCTGGAAGGTAATTCTTATGCTTGGAATGGTGATGCTAACTTTATGCAAATTAAGCGTTTTCATGAGCGTTATAACCCAACAGTAAGTCATGTGAGCTTCGCCGCGTATTCAAAGGTGGAAAAGGTAGATGCTGATAAACCTCTGTATGTAGGTCGTGATGATGGTTCAGTTGGTGCTTGGTGTTATCGTTATAATGGTATGTACCTAAGAGGTGGTGGTCTTAAATACCGATTTATCAAGAATTGGAAAGGAGATGTATCTTATCATGATGGGAGTGATAACCTACGAAGAGAATTAACTGAAGCTAGCTTTGCCAATAGTTCCGTCCGTTGGTACGCAGAGCCAATTCCATTTGCCGAGCGTTTAGCCCCAACACTAAGCTCTATTCCATACGCAAACCATCCATATACACCACCAACAGCTTAAAGGAGTCACAATGGAAATTAAAACCTTAAAAATCGGTGATGATGAACTGATTAATGTTCCGGCAGATGAAAAAACATTGGCAGACTTAGGAGTAGCCAGTGCTGATATTCCAGGCATTCTAGCTGAGGCAAAGCATGCTCAGCTTGCAGCGCAATGTATGCATGCTAGAAGTTTTGCTTACCAGTGCGAGTCAGATGGTCTTGCCTTCGATTATCTAGCGGCAATGGCCGAGTTTGGTGAAGCGAGTGAAGCCGCACAAGCGGCAAAAACTGCATGGCTGCAAGCGCGAAGCACCATTAAAAACCGATATCCAAAACCGCAATAACACCAACTTACAACGACTTTAGGCTATTAAGCCCACCATTCGGTGGGCTTTTTTGTGCCTGATTTACCGCTGAGATAACACTCAGTATCCCTTTTACAAATTGTATTAACCATATGGAGAAAAAATATGGCATTAGAACAAGATATTGCCAAATTGATTGAAGCGTCAAACGACCTCACCGCAACCGTCGATAATAAAATTCAAGATATTACGGCCAAATTAGATGCGAAAAGAGCAGAGGTCGATGCCCGCTTGCAAGCTAAAGAGCAGGCTGTGGACGCAAAAATTACGAGTTTCCAACGAGCTCTGCCTTTAGCCCCAAACGCACTTTCTGATACTAAGCACTTTAATAATATTTGTGCAGATGTAGGAAATGGCACGGCTGTTGATATGATTGCGGCGCATGCCGCACCGTGGAGCAGTTTTTTTTATCGGGGTACCGAGGGAACAGGAACAATCACTAAGTTATCACTAACTCAGCTGGCGGAATTCGGTCTCACACCAAATGAAGAGTTTCTAAGGCGAGGTTTGGGAGCGAAAGATTCCCATGGTGACAGCTATTATGGAAGCGAATATAGAGTCCTTCTGCTGGATGTTGTTGTGAATAAAGGACGAGATGATAACCCCTCTGAAGGTAATCTATTTGTACTGAATCAGGGATGTGAAAGATATATTGGTTGGGGTAAGGGGGAGTTTTTAACACAAGCAAGTTGTTGGATTAATGTGTTGGAACAAACCGGTGATTTGCGGTTTTATCCATCGAGAAACCGCTCCGCAGATATTCTCGTTTCTGGCTCAGATGCAGGTAAAGGGTGGCAATATAAGTCGAATAGAAGAACTGGCTGGGGTGGCTGTCATCAGCCGTATTTCAGAGGGCTTGGCAGTATGAAAGTGGCCATTGCATTGCCTTATGTTGGTACGGGCGATCATGGTGACAATATGATCTGGGCTGACAGTGTCGGCCACCCATACACTCACGTAGGTCAAACTTTAAGCGAAGGAGCATAAACATGGCGATTTTAAAATTAAAAACAACAGGTAAAGCGATTGCTGGTGGTATTGTTGATGATGCACACGCGGCACACCTTGCAAAAGAAGCTGAAGTTGATTTCGCTTTATGTGAAATAGAATACAGCCCTAAAGAAATCAGCGAGTTAAGACGCAAACATTACAGCGCCAACACCGATTTCTTATTCTTTGACTATATGGCTGCGGTTACTGAATATGGTGAAACCTCAGAAAAAGCGGTGGCAGCAAAACAGACTTGGATGAATAAACGCGCCGAAATTAAGTCAACATTGCCAAACCTTTAAACATCAAATTACACGGCTCCTGAAGGGAGTCGTGTTACAACAGGCCCCATTATGTCTTTAACTAACTTCAGTGCGGTCAGTCTTAGTCAATTACCCGCATCCGATTTACTTGAACCCGTTGAATTTAAGACGCTTTATAACGAACTAAAGCAAGCCGTAGAGCACGCCTGCCCAGAACTTTCTGAGCTACTACCTAGCGACCCCATCGTCAAGCTGATGGAAGTCTTTGCTTATCGAGAGCTGTTATTACGTCAACAGATTAATGAAGGCGCGCAGCAGGTATTGCTGGCAAAAGCCACGAGCAGTGAACTCGATTATTTGGGGAATCGTTTTGCGGTGATACGAGAAGCTGGGGAGAGTGACGAGCGCTTTCGAGCGCGTATTCAATTGGCACTAGAAGGGTTTAGTACGGCAGGGCCAATTGGTGCTTATTGTTTTCACACGCTTAAAGCCTTACCTCAAGTTAAGGATGTTTTTGTTGAGTCTCCCGAATTTGAGCAGCTTCAGGTCGAGCCACCATTATCAGACTTAGTACCAGAGCATACGAAATTGCTGCATTGTAGCCATGCCGCTAGGCTTCAAGATGCCGCACCGGGGGATGTAGCGATAACGGTGCTGACAGATAGAGGCAATGGCATACCAAATCAAGACGAAATCACAGCAATTACAGAGCATTTGTTTCAAGAAAACATTAGGCCTTTGACGGATAGGCCACGAGTGCTCTCAGCTGAGGTAAAAGAATTTACCCTCCGCGCCACGCTTTATTTATATCCAGGCCCTGATGAAGAAAAAGTGAAATCTACGGTAGAGCAAATCGTGCAGCAATGGTTAAAAACACATCATAAACTCAATCATGATATTCGTCTGTCTGGGCTTTATAGTGCGCTACACCAAGCAGGTGTGCAACGTGTTGAGCTGCTCTCACCCACCGCCGACATTATCAATACCCCTTGGCAGGCTGCGTTTTGTACACAAGTGGAGATAAACATTGCAGGAAGAGATATTTAATACACTATTACCGCACGCAAGCACTAAGCTTGAGCATGCGCTGGCAAAGGCGCTAAGTAAAGTTTCCGCGACTCCTGTTCCACTTGGTAGCCTTTGGGATCCATGGCGATGTCCCGAGCATTTTTTACCTTGGCTTGCGGATGCACTCAGTGTGGACTTTTGGGATAGCGCTTGGCCAATTGACGTGAAGCGTAAGATTATAGCGAATAGCGTGCCCGATCATCGAATAAAAGGGACGGTTAGTGCGATAAAAAGCGCGCTCTCCACTCTAGCTGCAAAAGTTGAGCTTAAAGAGTGGTGGCAACAAGAAAATCCTCACGCGTTTACGCCGCATTCTGCACAGATCATTGCGTTGGCCGCGCAGAACCTAGATCCAGCAGGCAGCACGCTATTGACTCCTAAGCTGCAGGCACAACTTTGGCAAGCTGTGGTGATGACAAAACCATGTCGCAGCCAAATTAGTTTGCATGTAGGTGTACAGCAAAGTGAAAGCTTATCGCTCAATACCGCCAGTCAGTCTGCGAGCCTTCAGCGAACGTGGATGCCTCAATACACAGATAATGTTGCAAATGTAAGCCAGTTGTATCTTGCTGGTACTTCTGGTTTGCAAGGTGTGGGCAAAATATCCGGTGAAGTGCGCTCTGATCTCAAAAGTGCTTCCAGCCTTTATGTTCACGCAGCGCCCTTTGCTATCCAAATCCAGCGACAGTCGTTTTATTGCTATTAATACCTAAACAAAGCTGCTGCAAAAACAAACTTGAAGATTAACAGACTCTAAAGGAATGACTCATGGAACAATTTACGCCGCTTATTACGCAGGCGGGATTAAACGCGGCCGTTAATGCCAAAGCCAATGGTTTTACCATTGATATTAGCGCGATTGCGGTAGGCACTTCTGGCTATACGCCGTCTCGTAGCCAAACTAGGCTGCAAGGTGAAAAAAATCGAGTGGCGATTGCCGGCGGGCAAGTTGTTGGTGACGGGCAATTTCATATTACCGGACATTTTATTGACGATGCTGAGTACGCGGTGCGCGAAGTGGGTTTTTATCTTGCCGATGGCACTTTGTTTGCCGTTTGGTCACACCCGCAAAATGTACTTTTTTATCAAACACCCATTGCACAAATCGTACAAGGGTTTGATCTGCTGTTAAGTGCTGCACCGGTAGACGCTATCACGATTAATACCACAGGCGATTTAACGCTTTTCTATGCCGGTGAATTTCTCGACATGCTGGTGGCACAAACCCAACAACTGAGTGCGCAAATTCAAGCGAATCACCGACAAATTCAATTCAACAACAGACTACTACAGCTAGGAGTGTAATATGGCGGATTATCAGCCAATGACATTAGAGCAGCGCATCGCCGCACTGCAAGCCGAGAACGGCAAATTAATCGATTCAAATAATGTCCTAACCCAAACCGTGATCGGCAAAATGGGAGAAATTAATCATGCGCTAAGTGATGCGCAGCAAGATATTAATGAAGCGGTTGCTTTGGCGGGGTCAAAAACAGATCAAGCGATCCTTAGTTTTGCGGATAGTCACTCTGACTTGCGAATTAATTATTATGATAGGGCGGATCATTCTAAGAGCTCGTTAAATATAGAAGCTGAACCTGAAGCTCCACATATTTCAAAATGGGTAAAAGTACCTATCGCTACTCAGGGTTACTACACCTATCCAGCCCCTCAGACGCTCACTAAAGTACATCTGACTCGCAATTACGGTTATGCACCTGGACATTATAACGAACCTGAACAATACAGTACGGACTGGTCGAGAACTTATACACAGTTTATTTTAGCGAATTCTGAAGCAACAAGTGACCAGATTAACGCTGAGGTTGAGCGTTTAGGCCTTCAGCCAAAAATTACTGGTGGGTGGAATGCATGTGCAACCACCCAGACTATTGACACAATTAAGCTTCATGGCCTGCATCCTTATTCAATGCTATTTGTTCGCTTTGTCAACATGCTCCCATCGCCCGTTGGCAGTGACAAAACACCACAAAACATCGTTGAATTTGGTGGTAACGCCACTTTTGCTGTTGACCGTGTTATTAACTATCCAAGAATCGAGGTGTAATTATGCAAGAACAAATTCCTTCACAACAAGATCATTTAGCGACACTCGCGTACCTAGACAAGCAAGTAAAGCGCGGGCAAATAAGCCGAGAAGTGGCGGATGTAGAATCTATTATTGGGACTACTGCAGATACAGGCCACCTAGTATTAGTTGAGTTTATTAAACTGCTTGATGGTTTAAGCAAGGCAACAACACTTGCCGAGATGCGTGCAGCGGCATCACAGGGCCGTGACAGCCTAGGTACATTAACCACAAAAGTGCTGAATAATGAGATTCAGTTTCCCTATCAAGGTAAAGGCGCTGAAAATGTTTATCAAGAAATTGAATCTCGCGCCACTGGTGTTGCAAGCATTTTAACGTCTCCAGAATAAGGCGCTCTATGGCAAATCAATCAATCGATCTTTCCACTTTGCCAGCGCCAAATATCCTTGAACCACTTGATTTCGAAAGCCTGTTCCGAGCACGTAAACAACGTTTTATTGAACTTGCACCTGAATATGCCGAAGCGTTAGCGCTCGAAAGCTCGCCGCTTGCGATTTGTTTGCAAGTTGAAAGCTATCGCGAGCTGTTATTACGACAGCGCGTCAATGAAGCCGCGGCGGCTAATTTGTTAGCCACCAGCCAAGGCGCTGATTTAGAGCATCTTGGCGCGTTTTATGGGGTGGCTCGGTTGCCCGATGAACATGACGAAACCTTACGAATGCGTATTCGCAACAGCACCATAGCGTCCAGTACGGCAGGTAGTGCGGCGCATTATCGTCATCAAGCCATTGAAGCTGCACCGGGATTAATCAAGGGTGTGTCGGTGCAAAGCCCAGGGGATGGGCTGGTAGTGGTAACGGTACTTGCAAAGTTTGACACTGATGCAGAACAGGTTTTAGCACAAGTTAAAGAGAGGCTATTTGACGACTCAGTGAAAATGCTAACGGACACGTTAGAGGTCAAACTTGCACAGCCCGTTTGGGTAGATGTTGAAGCTGAGCTTTATCTCAATACTCATGCTTCTGAACTTATTATCAATAAGCTGAAGCAAACGTTGCAAGACAACTGGCTCAACATCACGACACTTGGTTGGGACTTAACGCCAAGCTGGCTACATGCGCAATTACACAGTACGGGAATTAGGCATATCGAACTGCTTGCTCCAACACAGCTAATTGATGTGGCGGCCCATCAGTACGTTATGCCCAAGTCAATCTCGCTGACATTAAAGCGAGGCTAAGATGACGTTATTACCTCCTAATCACACTTTGCTGCAACGGCGATTGCAGCAAAGTGTTGCCGTGAGTGACGATATTCATACGGGTATTTCAAGGTTATCTGGGTTTAAGGCCGAACCGCACGACAACTTGCTGATGTGGCTCGTTTGGGAGTATGGCTTAGAGGCTATTTTGCCCTACAGCCAAGACCTTCGCGAAACCATCAAGGAAGGTCTGGTTTGGCAGCGACTTCGCGGTACACCAAAAAGTGTAGACATCGCGCTCAATTGGCTCAACTTTGACGAGGCTGAGCTTGAGGTTGATAAACCCGGACGCCACTTTTATCGCTATCAATTGGCATCTGGCAAAATTCCAGGGAACAAGGCGCTTAAAGATATACATCAGCTGCTTGGACTATCTGCCCCAGTAAGAGCCAAACTTTCACGTATTTATCATGGTTATGATGTGCGTGAACTGAAGTTGTCTCAAAGTGGTTTTGGAGCGCTTCTATCTGATGTTTCTGGCGTACCATTTCATGATGGCGATAACACGCTATGCAAAGTCAGCTTTGGTCGCAGCTACCAGCAAGGTGTGAGTCATGATATGGCGAATGCCTCCGTACACCTCAGTAGAACACATAGTCAGCGCAGTCATTACCTCACCACAAAACGCTTGAGTGAATATAAGCTCAGCGACAAAGAGCCTTCACAACTGCCTGTGAGTTCAGCCCGAATCAGGCTGCTTTCGCAGCATCGCGTGTGGTCAACTCGCTCGTGGCAGGGCGAGTGGCAACAAAGCTGGACTAAAGCCGACGCGTTTGTCGGTGATCCGCTTCATGCAACGACTGTACATTGGCAACATCGTCAAATGATGCCGCTCTCAGCTGCGCTCGCCACCACTGGACGGCTTAATGTTCATTGCAGTCGTTTCCAAGTGGTACTCCCTGAATAATACTCTCCAAATAAATGGAACTCTCAATGCAATCATCACAATTTGCCTCTGTTGTATGGACGACACCGGGGCTTGCCAAATTGACGCAGGCGCTAGAGCAAGGACAAGCTTTTACGTTGACGCATTTGTCCGCAGGAAGCGCAGGTTATATCGCGTCTCACTTGCAAACTCAGTTACGACAAGAGCGCCAAAAGGTCCCGATATTACAAGCGGAGCAACTCACTGCAACACAAGTGCGTTTTAGCGCAGTGTTTGAGGGGGAAGCCGATTACCCAGTTAAAGAATTAGGAATTTGGTCTGGCAGCACCTTAGTTGCGGTATATAGCGCAGGGGGTGAAGTGCTGAATCATAAAAGCAAAGACGTAGCCTGGTTAGAGGTCATTTCGCTTAACCTCGCAGCGCTGCCTTCACAGCAAGTCAGTTTTGAAACAGGCGTGCTTAACACCAATATTTTTATGGCAAAAGAGCTGGCTACATCTGTTTATGCACATCTTAGACAAGGTAAAAGTCTAATTCAGCAAGCCAACCAAACCATGCAACTGGCGATGCGCCTGCGCAAAGCAAACATAGGATAATACATGACCATAGAATCACAACTTGCCCAGTTGCAACAGGCCGCAACTGAGCAAACCGAAGCAAGTGTTCAACTTGCCAATAATATCACCGAAGGCTTACAGGAAATTGATCAGGTTAAGCAAGATATTGCCCAAACCTATCAAACGGTTAATCAGAACAACCAAGCGCTGAATGATTGGCAAACTCAGTCTGGCAACGTCAACCTCAAAGATTTAAACGGCAATAGCCATACACTGCCAACACTTAAATCACTGATTGCAGATGCACAAAGCGTGAATCCGCATCCTCATGTAATGATCAAAGCTCAGTTTGATGCACTGCGCGACATGCGTAAACAGCAATATGCGGGAAGTGGGTTTGTGGAGTGGGGCTTGGGTGATAGTGCTGAAAATGCTGTTAATAATGGCATGTGGGTGTATCAAAACAAATTGAACTTGGGGCGCTCAGGTAAAACAAGAGGTTGGTTTGGTTCAGATAAATCTTCCACTCCTTTCCCGAAAGGGTTGGTTGACGGCGTATCAATTGACTTGCAAAGTGTTGATTATCCATATGGTATTGTGAGTTGCAAATTTCCTCCTGCGCCAGATGGCACCAAAACCTATGACTCAGCTTCAGGCACCGTCACCCAACACAACGATGCTGAAACCGCATTTGCAGCAGAAACCGATAGCAATAAGGTGATCACCTCTCGTAAAGACTTAGTATTTTTGGAGTCTTGGCACGAGAAAATTGCTGAAAAAGACGTCGTGTATCCGCTCGGTAATGTGCAATACGGTGCAAATAGCTATAAGGGTATTGCCCTTCGTAATAATCTCGTTGCTCAGGGGTATTCAGCGTTTGGAGAGTGGGACGCTGATACAAAAGGGCATGGCGTTAAATGGTCATCGCTAACGGAGCCGCAAAAGGCTATTTTCCTTGGAGAGCCTGAACACAATATTTACTACGACCCAAAAGCCAAAGCGTATATTCAGGTTAGATACCGAATTAGGGTGATTGAGGGGCTTGGTGATAATTGGGACAATCCCTATATTCATGCTTATAATCGGGGCATTGACAACAACTATATCAGTTACACTCACGGGCAATCCAGCTTAAAACCTAGGGGCAAACGAATCGAGGGAGAGGATCTCGGTCCGAGCAATATCTCAGGTGAGATGTCATATGCTGGAATGCTGAACTCCAATGCTGTATCACTCAACGCACCAATAATCGGTGGTATGAGAATGGCTCGCCATACTTCTGGTTATCCAAATAATTCTAGTGATTTTGGGTATGAGGGAAAATGTTACGGCATTCCAATTGCTTTGGTACAGCGTTTAAACAAAGGCGCATATCACCCCAGCTATAACCCGATGGGAACAACACAATATACGATGACGGGTGTACGTAATTATCATTGGTATGAGCTACCCACATCTTTGCGTATGAGCACATTAGGGTGTTTTATCCAGCCAACAGAGACAAGCATCGGAAAGCACCCAGGCATGGGATATATCGGTGGTCATGGCCATTCAAGAGCGGATCAATACAAATACCACGATGCTATATACGCAGGCCAAGTTGAAGATTTACGCTTATCGGCCAATAAGTTGGATAAAGCGGAGGTATTAGAATCCACATTGCGTCATGCTATTTCAAATCGTTTGCGTGGAGAGTCAAAGCCGCTCTTTACTAAAATACACCAAGCAACTGTCAGAAATGCGGGCACATCAAGAGGTGGTCGTTGGTTAAAGGTTACAGAGTATGAGCAGCTTAAGGATGTAATTACAGATAAACGATATGCTTGTATTTATAACGCCACCAAAAGCGAAGTTTATTACATCGCACATATAGACGGAGACGCCGTATATGTATCATTAGATAAATTAGTTCAAAGCCTGCCTTTGAGCTATCAGAACGGAGGTAAAGAGTTTTCACCACCAACTCCTGAAGTTGATGACATTTTGTATATACTTGATGCGTTTGAACTAAGTGCATCGTTCCATGAAACACCTCAAATAGACCTGTATGGGCATCCTGAAAACTTGCTCCAACAGTTCCCAGATGGCGTGCAAGGACTTTGGAATGAAACGATAGGTAGTGGCTCAGAATATCAACTCATACCAATCAACCATATTACCGAACAAACAGCTACCGCAATGATTGGCCGCGAACCCACATTAACATCTAATCAATGGTCAACGTATGCTGTGGGGTTGAATAATGTTGACGGCAACTGGAAATCCATGGTCACCAATAAAACCGATTTTGTTGGTCTGGTTCACATTACAGAAAAGGCGCCTGTCACGAAGGCGAAATCAAGTCATCCTGTAGAGTATGTATCACCATATATATACCAAAGTAACTTTTATCACTTAGACCGAGGTGGTTCCCTGAATAGCTCGCTTATCGGGAAGCGCACTAAGCAAAGTGAAGGGCATTTAGGTGTTGGTTTTACCCCATTAAATAGACACGGACTTATGAGTTGGGGAAGCTTCAAAGTGAATGATGTTATTGGTGCTCAGCCAAAACATGATCCGATATTTCTATACCAAAAAGAGGGTTCTGCAGTTAAAGCGCTGACCTCAATTATAGAAAAAAACGGCCTGTTTTACCTTCAATTTCATGGAAGTGAGTTGCAATATCAAAATCATGACGTACAACTAGCGAACTCAAGTATTTCGCAAAGTTATACAAAAGGAAAAGTGTATAGATTCTCAGTAGGTGAGTTCAAAGGTTTGGTTTTGCAAGCATTGACAACTCTTACAGGGATAATGCAAGACGTGACTTACATCAATGAGGAAGGTGAGCTTGTCGGTTTAGTATCAGGCAATGTTGTCTTTAAACCGGTTAACGCAAAAGGCTCTTGGGGCGACGATCAAACCATCCCTATCATCAACGGTGAAAACACCAAAACCGATCTCAACGGCAATACCGTCAAAGTGTTCTGCCACCACACCCTATTCCCAATAGGAATTGCACATAATGGATAAGGAGAGTGCGATGAATACTGAGGCTGAGAACCTTACTGCGGATGCAGTAGAGGCCTTAACGCTGAGCTATACAGACGTGCAAACAAAAATAATGCTGCGTCATCCTCAAGAGCAGATTGACGAAGCGCTACAACTTGCCATTGAGCAAGAAGAAGCGGCATATCGTGAGGTGCATGCTGCATGGCAGACTGAAACGACTGAAGTGCAAGCACAGGTAGCAGAGGCGCAAGCGCATAATGCCGCTAATCCAGATGAACTAATGCCTGTGCCACCGCTACCAGCGGAGCCTATACTGGACTTGCAAGCGAGAAGAGCGTGCTATCGTGTTGAGTATATGGAGGTGGATTTAGCATTAACCACAGAAACTGTTGACTCGCGTATTGAGTACGACGACGAAGCGCAAGTGGCTTATCACCATCCAGCGACCATTTCGCATACTGAACAACAAATTGCAGATACCAAACGTGAACGCTTTAAAAGTCAGCGTGCAGCGAATGTGGCGTCAATCGCCGTTGAGGTTGACGGTCTGGTGTTTGATGGTGATGAACAAAGTCAGCAACGTATGGTTCGAGCCATACTGCTGATGACAGACAGTGACACGCAGCGTTGGGTACTTGCCAATAACACTGTGGCCAATGTGACCAAAGCACAACTTACCCAAGCTTGCTTACTTGCCGCAGAGCAGCAATCCGACCTCTGGATTGAATCTTACTAAACCTCTACTTTCTCACCGAGCTTAGTTTTTAGCTCGGTTTCATTTCTTTAAGGAGCAGTCCTTGGCCACTTTAACACTTCAAGGCCGAAAGGCGCTTGCACGGCTAATGCAGCAGCAGGCTATTTATTTGGCATGGGGAAACGGCGCATCAAGTTGGGATAATACTTTACCGCCAACCCCTACCAATACCACACAACTCACCAATCTCATTGGTTATCGCAAGGCAAAGCAAATTCGCTTTTGTGAGCCGGATGAACAAGGTGAAATTCAAGTACCAACCGGAAAGTTCCGCTTAAGCGATACCGCCAGCCAACATCTATATTGCCAATTCACCTACGACTTCGAGGATGGCTTAGGTGAGCATATTCGCGAGCTTGGTTTAATGCTTGGCACGACACCGAAAACAGGCGTTCCAGCTGGAAAATATTACCTCCTACCAGACGAGGTTGCAGAGGCTGGCGAGCTTATTTTGCTTGAGCATCGCACAGCGCTATTTCGTGACCAAGGGGTACGCGAAACGTTTGAGTTTGTGATCAGTTTTTAAGAAGAAAGCAATGATAAAAGATTATTACCAGCAGTTTGATCCTGCAAAGCGTTACAGCCAGCTATTGTTTCGAGCGAGTAAAGGGTTGCAAAGTCGTGAACTTAACGACCTGCAACTGCAGTCTCAGCACCATGTAAAAGGCATCGCTGATGTATTGATGAAAGATGGGGATGTGGTTAAGGGGGGCGAGGTGGTTATCGACCAAGCTCATGGCGTTGCAACCATTGGCGCATCCTCAGTATATCTGCAAGGTGCGGTACATGATGTCGACACTAAACAGTTAGCGATTGCGCTAAATAAACTTGAAATTGTCGGGGTGTGGTTAGCAAAGGAAGTGGTGACAGAGCTTGAAGACTCAACACTTAGAGATCCAGCTATTGGCGCACACAATTTTGACGAAGCGGGTGCCGCGCGACTGAAAATCTCGGGCCGTTGGGGACTGAGCGACAGCCTTGACTATCCCAATAGCGACTTTTTTCCCGTTTACCAAATCGATCATGGCACGCTTATCGTTAAACAGCCGCCACCACAACTAGACTCAATTACCAGCGCACTTGCGCGTTATGACCGCGAGTCAAACGGCGGGAGTTATGTGGTGAGCGGGCTCAATGTTAGCTATAGAGAGAGCACGGCAAGCCACCAGCACTTTAATGTGCAAGAGGGAAAAGCGCATATCAATGGCTATGAAATAGCGTTTAACACCGCACTGCCTGTTACGCTGCCAAACGACCCCGATGTACGTGAGGTGATCAATGAGCCGAGCCGATTTAGTGCCAGTGCCCAAGGCGCTATGCGAATTGATTTAGACTTTGCACCGGTGCAGCGCATTGATCAGGTGACCGCAGAGGTGAAAAAGCGTACCTCTTTGACTCGAGGCCACGTGCAAACCGGCCAAAACACCGATCCCTTTGATGATGACTCTGTGATTGAAATTTTGCAGATCTCGCAAGGTGGCATTGAATATCAGCAAGGTATCGACTTTATTTTTACCCGCAATCATATTAGTTGGCGCGAAGGTGGCAATAAGCCGGCGTCAGGCACGTCGTATGACGTGGTGTATACCTATCGCCGACTTATTGAAGTTGATGCCGACGAAACCGGGTTTTGGCTCGAGCAGCAGTTAAGCGAGGCTGAAGAAATGCTCGAAAATGGCCTTGTTGTCGTCGATTATCACTGGTTTATGCCACGTATCGACCTGCTCGTGCTTACCCCCAATGGTCACGTTGAGCGGATCAAAGGTGCACCCGACAGAATCAACCCGCAAGCACCTTTGGTGCCTCATCAACACCTGGGGCTAGCCCAAGTGCAGCAACACTGGGGGAGTGCGCCGCCGCATATCCAAAATATTGCGATTGAAGCGGTACAAATGACAGATCTTGCGTTGATGCAACAGCAGATCTCAGATTTATACCAATTGTTGGCTATTGAGCGCCTACGTAACGATACCAATGCCCAGTCACCTGCTAGCAAATATGGCGTGTTTGTTGACCCGTTTTTAGATGACGATATGCGTGATATTGGACTTGAACAAAGCGCTGCTATTGTGGATGGCGAACTTATGCTGCCAATGGCCGCAGAAATAACTCAGTTGTCACAACCACAAGTCCAAACATTACCGTACGAACTCGAGGACGTCTTAGTACAAGAGAGCCGTACCGGTGAGATGAAAATTAATCCTTATATGGCATTTGAACCACTGCCTGCGGATGTCACGTTAACCCCAAGTGTTGATCATTGGACACAAACCCAGACTCAGTGGACAAGCCCTATTACTCGCAGGTTAACTAGCGGTGGAGGTCGTGTTCGTCGCGTTATTACTCAAACGAGTACTGAGCGAGTTGGTGTGCGCCGTCAGCAAGCCGAGTTCTTGCGCACTCGTTGGGTCAACTTTGCTATTTCTGGGTTTGATTCAGGTGAGCAACTGGACTCACTATTATTCGATGGCATTGAAATTATTTCAGAGGTGCAAGCATGATCCAAGCAAATACACGCGGTGAATTAGCAGGTCGATTTAAAGTGCCAAATAATGTTCCCGCCGGAACTAAATTGGTGCGATTTATTGGTAAGCAAGGCTCTTCAGGAAGCGCTAGTTATACTGGTAGTGGCGTGATTGAAGTGGAAACATTGCGGCGCGTCAATAACATCATTACTCAGCGTTTTGATCCACTCGCACAAACCTTTATTTTGGAGCAATCGCGATTTATTGCCGGTGTTGAATTATGGTTTACCGCCAAAGGACAGGAAACGGTTGAAGTACAAATTCGTGAAGTTGTACAAGGTATTCCTACGCAAACCGTGCTGGCAAGTAGCAAAATAAGCAGTGATGAAATAAAGCTAAATGACCAATCGACACTGTTTACCTTTACTCCAACCTTTTTAAATGCCGATCAAGAGTATGCGTTGGTTGTGTTAACCGATGGGGCCGAGCACAGTGTTGCTATTGCAGAGCTCGGTAAGCTTGATCAGGCGCACAACTGGGTTACCTCTCAGCCGTATCAAGTAGGAGTGTTGTTATCATCAAGCAACGCTAGCACCTGGACGCCACATCAGGATAAAGATCTCACATTTAGGTTAAGGGCCGCCAAATTCACAGAGCAAAGTAGACGGATTGAACTCGGCGAGGTAGAGGTTGAACAAGTAACGGATTTAATGCTTTTAGCTGTAGTCCAGCGCCCAAGTGCAGATACTCAAGTTACCTTTGAACTTACGTACCCTACTGGCAATAAAGAAAAAGTGCTAAGCGTTCAAGAGTGGCAACCAAGTACGCTTGGAGAAACCATAACTGGCAAGGTTAAGGTCGCTGCTGTATTGACGGGAACACCAAGCTTAACGCCAGTACTTTTTGCGGGCAGCCAGTGTGTTCACGGGCAGGTAGCGCAAACCGGAGACTATATCTCTCGTGAGCTGCGCTGCCGTTTAGGCGGTGATTTAACGGTGAGTTTTGAAGCGAATATTCAAAGCCACTCAGAAGTACAAGCCTTGATGCAAAAAGGGGATGTTTGGCTACCACTTGCACTGGATAGCAGCTCAGTACTGAACGATGGTTGGCAGCAGTTCAATTACACCTTTAACGGTGTAGATACCGCGACGACACGAGTGAAACTGGTACTGAAGGGGACGCCGGCACAGCGCCCTAGAGTACGAAATCTTCGTACATTTACCTTGTAGGAGAAATTGTGGACATCAACCAATTTACTCCATTTCAGCATTATCCACTCCCTCACCCAGATAATCTTCTTGAACAAGACGTACAGCGATTGATCAATGCGCTTAAGGCAATTGATGCAGATATCCACCAGCAGCAATTGGCACATCAACAAGCTCAAGTAGATATCGACAAGCGCTTCAGACGGCTTCGGCTCAATCAAGTGTTGGGTGAAGCCCTGCTACCAATTTAAAGGATTTATAAGAGGAAATTATGGCAACAATTCAACAAGCCGTTCAGGTAATGGTCGACAAACTGGTCGCTGATATGAATGGCAGCACTCCGCTGAGTGCAGAGGAACAAACCTTAGTCACGAATGCAATTGCACGGCTTACAGATAACGCCAAGCTTGAGCAAGCCGTTGTGGCCGTTGCACAGGAGCACTTGGATGACTCAACCCAGTTATTGCAACAGGTTGCAACTTCAGCGATCAACAATATTGATTCTGCTAAAGCTGACTTAACTGCGTCGACCGCTGAGCTGGTTACCAGAGCTGCAAAACTGGCACTATTGGATCAAATAGGTCCCTTGACGCAACAAATTAATGGAGTGGTCGCGAACAACACTGCTGCAACACCAAAAACCTTATTCGCGATAAAAAATATTGATATGGCGAATAGTCACGCTAATTTTCGCCGCTCCACATCGGTTTTGGCTATCTATAATAGTGATGGTACTTCCTATCTCACTCGACCAAGTTATACCGCAAATGCCGCAACGGACACATGCCGTTTAGATCATCTAAAAATTAGCCAAGATGGCACGTCATCCACCGTACTAAAATCAAGCTTTGTCCATAATAATGCCTTTGAGCAAAACCCTGCGACTAAAGTGCATCAACACGGCTCAAGTGCTATCGTGCCACTGGGTTTAAAAGCACAACCTAATGATGTTAGTTTTGAAATCGTATATAGCACCCAAGAGTCTCTGTCAGCGAATGCGACGGAGTATGGTGGTATTTTTGTTTTAGGGCAGGGATTTACCTCGCGTACTTTGCCAAAGCAAGATCTCAATGCCCGAGATAAATTTGGTATTCCAACGCGGTCTAGTTACAACCATAACGAGGTGGCTGTGTTGTATAACAACCAAAAGCACTGCTTAGTGGTTATCGACTCGGGTACTAACTTGGTTGTGGAAAAGTATCGTGATGGCAATCACATTACTAACATTGCCATTGCGAATGCAGCTGAATATCAGAATTATGTGGATAGCGGTGACTTTACAACGATGGTATTTATCGCAAATACCTTAGCGCAGCCGCATGGAATAAATCGCTATAACCATAGCGAAGCGGCGATGTCGAGCTATTCGTATAATTACTACGGTTACTTTGGTCTACTTGGTAGTGAACTAAAAATGGCTGGTGGTAAATTCAACGCACATTATCTCTTCACAGAAGAGCAGAAGCTTCAGCCGATCAATTATATTTTTACCAGTAACAGTGAGCCGTATAAAACGCAAAATTCAAATGGCACAGAGAATAGTGAAGGTGAAGTGAATGTGGCCATGGAAACATTAGATGGCGAGTTACTGAGTTCGTATTGCTATCGTTCTAAGGCCGATAGCGTAGGATACGATGGGGGCATAATAGCAACAGCCATTCAAGCGATGAATCCATACTCACATATCGGTGTTATTAATGAGCACTACCTATATAACCAGTATGGCCTTGCCAGAACCTGTCGCGCGATTTAAGGAGTGAAAATGAATATTTACTACGACGATAACAAAGGAATGTCTATTGCGGGTAACTTTTGGTTGGTGCACCCGCAAACGGGTGAGCAATGGAATAAAGAGTCGGTAGCACAGTTTATTGCAGAGACTCAGTTAGAGACTGAAGAAAACTCTGAAGTTGAGTATTTAAAACAGCAAGTCATTACGCGCATAAAGCAACTCGCCTATGGCAAATTGCAATCAGAGCAGTGGCGAGTAGAGCGCGCAAAAGAGCGCGAGTTGAGTGAGCGGTTGAACGGTAATGAGGAAGGTGCGGCAGCAGAGCGTGCAAACCTACTCGCCATTTTGCAGCAAAGAGAAGTGGTGCGTGAAAAAAGCGGTGAGTTAGAAGCCGAGGTGCTTAGCCTTACCACTCAAGCTGAATTACTAGAGTTTGTGATTGCGTTCTAATAATTTCACAGCAGGTCAGGATTGACCTGTTTTACTCCCTAAAAACCAGTAAGATAGACCTATGCTTGAGAAAGTTAACAAGCACACAGGTTTCCAATCTCCAAGACCCACAAGCAAGTGTTTGCTGTGGGTTTTTTATTTTCTGTTTAGTACCGGAGAGTGCAATGCCAGCATCTCAGTTGATCGATTTATCTAAGCTAACACCTCCAGAGCTATTAGAAAATCTGGAATATGAACAAATTCTGGAACAGTTAAAAAGTAAATTGAGCGAGTTAGTTCCAGATGTTAGTAAGACACTAGAGCTAGAATCAGAGCCTTTAACACAGTTACTCAATACATTTGCATATCACAGCATGCTGCTTAAAGGACGAATAAATGACACCGTCAAAGGTAACTTGTTGGCGACAGCAACAAATAGTGACCTAGACCATATTGCAACACGTTATGGTGTAAGCCGTTTGCCAGAAGAGTCAGATGAACGGTTTAGGCACCGAATACAACAAGCATTCCATAGTTTAAATACGGCTGGAACAGCTGAAAGTTATCGCTATCATACATTTTCTGCAGATAGTCGCGTCAAAGATGTTCATGTTACAAGTCCTTCACCTTGCCATGTAGTGTTGACCATTTTAAGTCATGAATCAGCCAACGGTATACCTTCAGACGCACTACTGAACAAGCTCAGAGCAACGTTTGGACTCAAAGCAGATGCGGCTGATACCGTATCTGATGTGCTTGCATTGCAAAAAGTGCGGCCCATTGGTGACAGAGTTGAAATTGTGCCAGTGACAGTGAAGCCCTATACCATCAATGCCCGAGTGCAACTAGCCCCAGGACCAGGCAAAGCACAAGTTAAAGCACAAGTGTTGGCCAATTTAAAAGATTTCTTTGCACAAACCAGTGTCATGGGCACTGCGATAAAGCGCTCAGCACTGTTTGCCACTTTATATAGTAGCGGTGTGGAAGATGTCGTACTCGCTGCACCAAGTGAGAATGTCATAATTGCGAGCCATGAAGCCCCTTGGTGTGAAAATGGCATCGCTGGCGTGATATTTGAAGGTGATGTGTGAGTGATAGTAAACCAGTACACCGAGGAACTGAGCTGATTGAGCAAATACAAGCCACTCAATCCCCAATTTTCACTGTGCTGAATGAAGCGGCAAATTGCCTAGAAACATTATGGCAACCCGAGACTTGCCCAATCGAATTATTACCTTGGTTGGCATGGAGCCAAAGTGTTACGCAGTGGGATGAGCAGTGGCCTGTGCCTATAAAACGGCAGATCATTGCGCAAAGCTATGAACAACACAAACATCTTGGGACGCGTTTCGCCATTATTAACGCGTTAGCACTATTTGGATATGACACTCGTATTACTGAATGGTTTGAACAAGTACCTAAGGGCCCTGCCGGGACAATCGCTATTGATGTTGCGTTGTCTGATAGGGGACTTAATGAGTCGTTATATCAACAAATATTTCAAACCATCTCAGCGAATAAACGCCATAGTATTCAGTTTGATTTATCGCTCAGTTTATTATCCACAGCAAAAATTCAGCTGGCTTCAGCAGCGCTATTTGGTGCTTCTGTCACTGTGTATCCTTACTATGCCAGCGAAATTGTAAGCGATACTCAAATGCGTCTTGTGGCAGCCAGTCAGTCTTGTAGTTATACCAATATTTATCCTCGGAGTAGTTATGCCCCAACCACAATACTGGACCATGCTGACACCAGCGGGTCGCGCTAAAATAGCAAATGCTATTGGTACTGGCGTTAAAATTAACTTAGTCAAATTTGCAGTGGGTGATGGCAATATTTTACCTGATGCGGAGCATCTCACGAGTGAGCGATTTAGAGGACTGATAAATAGTTCCAAAACGCTAGATAACAATCCTGCGATGCTTGAGATCATCGGTATTGTCCCTGCCACAGAAGGTGGGTTTTATGTTCGTGAAGCCGCTTTCTACACCGAAGACGATCAAGCATTTGCCATTGTTAAATACCCTGAAACTTACAAGCCAAGTATTGAAGACAACGCCAGTGCTGAGCTTGGAATAAAAGCGGTGATTGATGTGGTGCAGTCAGAAATGGTGAATTTAAAAATAGATCCATCTATGGTGTATGCCACGCAAGACTACGTAAATAATGAAATTAATAAATTTGTAGGCTTACTGTCTCTTGATGGTGGCGCATTTTCTGATTCTTACCCCAATGTTCCCTCGTTAGACGGAGGCAGTATTTAATGTCGAACAAAATTCAGTTTAGGCGCGGACCTGCGGCAAACCGCACCAATGTCACGCCGAGTAATGGTGAACCAATATGGTTGACCGACAGCAAAAAACTATTTATCGGTGATGGCACAACCCCTGGAGGGGTGGATATTTTCACCACCCTTGGTAGTGCTATTCATCGTGATGCAGGTAGCGGCGCAAACCATGTGTTGTTGCTAGACAGCACCGGTAAAATTCCTGAAAATGTGTTACCCAGTCTTGCAATAGGTGAGCCGTTTGAGGTCGCCAGTCAATCTGCCATGTTAGCGCTAAATGCACAGCCTGGTGACTTGGCGATTCGTACCGACGAGAACAAATCTTACATTCTCAAGTCGACACCTGCGAATGTATTAGCAAACTGGGTGCTGTTGCGCACACCAACAGATAATGTTTTATCTGTAAATGGTAAAACAGGGGCTGTAACGGTTAACAAAGCAGATGTTGGCCTAAGCCAAGTTGATAACTTATCGAAATCACAGCTGTTTACCTCACCTATGTTCACCGGTACGCCAAAATCACCTACACGGGCACGCTCAGATAATAGCACCAATATTGCAACCACCGCTTGGGTACGAGACTGGGTTAGTTCATTGGGTCTCGCTGTTGAGGGCGGCGATATTGACGGGGGAGTATTTTAATGGGGCGACGGATCCAGTTTAGAAGAGGCCCAGAAGCAACACGATTACAAACTGTACTTGGCAACGGCGAACCAGGATTTTCAACAGATACAAAGCAGCTCTATGTCGGTGATGGAGAAACGCTTGGCGGTGTGCCGGTTTTGATGGGGTTTTATCAAGTAGTTGAAAACAACATGGGGGCGGTTGCAGGTGGTACATATTTGTTTGCAACGGCTTGTACCTTACATTTGCCACAAACAGCGCCTGAAGGTTCACATATTACAGTGAAGCTACTGAGCAATGCAGGGGCAAGTAAAGCATCTCCTGCCAAAGTGTGCCCCCCAAGTGGGCAATCAATTGGGCGTGGTGAGGAAGCGGGAGCTGAATATCATATGACAATACCGAATACACTACGTGACTTTATATTTGTACAAGGAGGGTGGATTTTAGCATGAATAATGTATTAACTGATTATGACGATACAAGTAGCGATTTCCCTTTCTATAAGCCAAAGTCAATCGATTTGAAAACCGTTGGAGATTTGCAGAACCAATATAAAGATCGAACTTATATAAACAACCCGTATCAAAAAGGCCATTGTTTGTTTATAGCCCATAATGCAGTTTACTATTATCATGAAACTACTGAACTATGGCAAAAAACCTATTCGGAAGACAGTAATGGTGTACTTCAAAAAGATGTATTTTTTTATCAATTAGATGGTCAAAATTATGTCTTATTGACGTTTAAAGAGCGTAATACTGCGTCGGAGTTTTCAAAAGTAATCTCTGTCAATTTATTAAATGGTCGAATTGCACGTTCTTTGTCACTGCCAATAGAGCACTATTTTGGCTATTTTGTAGTTCAAAATAATCAACTGTATTTATCGGGTCAAATTGCAGGCAGGGGTAAGAAAATCCCTGTAGATTTGACAACGCTGACTATTGATATTGAAGCCGCTGA
The DNA here is from genome assembly GCF_005886535.1 of Pseudoalteromonas sp. S2755. Classification (GTDB taxonomy): domain Bacteria; phylum Pseudomonadota; class Gammaproteobacteria; order Enterobacterales; family Alteromonadaceae; genus Pseudoalteromonas. The sequence continues at coordinate 403 of NZ_PNDS01000048.1, read as the reverse complement.
AGATTATGGTTTTGGCAGAGGACCTCATAGTTTTGTCAATGGTTTAGTGTCTCTACTTCAATGCAAACCTGATGAGGAGTTTGGTCAGCTAAAGGTTGAGCTAAGGTTTGGCCCTGAATTTCACTTAAACTCCGCAACAAGTCCAGTAAAAACTTTTATCTTACCTTATCGTGTATTTATGCCATTTAGTACCATGCGATTGAATCCAAAGATTATCTCATTTGATACGGTTGCCATGCTCGGAGATAGGCAGAATGAACCCAGTGATCCTATTGGTAGGGATGTGCCTATTTCAAAGGTATATTGGCCAATATCAGAAATAGATAATTGGCTGGCAAGTATTATTGAATATTATACAGGTATTAACTTATGGGAGTGGGACTCACGGCGGGATCACACTTTG
>NZ_PNDS01000047.1 GCF_005886535.1 Pseudoalteromonas sp. S2755 | reverse complement strand
AAGCTGAGTAGGGCAAGATGTCGATCTCCTCTGCAGCCATCGTGAGTTATACCAAATGAATTAATTCTCTAATCAATTTGAAGGGTGAAATAGCATATTAACTTCGTTAAAAATTTCTCATATAGAACAACTAAATAGCAAAATTTTTAGCCTTGCTACTAAAGCTATTTCCCCGCTTCAAGATGGATCATTTACTTAATACAACTGGTATCATTTCGTTCATGTGAAAGTAGAACATCCTACTTCGTAGCGAGCCAAGGCCCCGTTACAGTAATGTAGCGGGTTTATTTAATTGGGGTGCAGTACATCGCGAGATAAACAATGTTGTAGTATCCAGCTTCATACTCGTTCTATTAGATTTAGCTCTGGTGAATAAGGAGCAAATCTGACGCTAACTGCGTTAAGATAATATTTCATTCTTCAAATTGGTGAGAAGATTAATACTGTTGGTATTAACTGCTCTTTGCATTCCCCCTATCTAGAGAATGTTTCAGTCACTATGAGCCATCAGCGATCACTCTTATCTCCCGTTGCCTGTGCATAGAATTATGTGATGTAGCCCCTCGCGATGGTAGTCTATTAAAAGTAGCCAATGGTGCATTTCCTAGTGCGATCTCTACCTCAAAGTGAAATGCCTTAGGATTTTCTGGAGCATAATTCTCTTTAGAGAAGAAAAAAACAAGGATCACCACCAACACCCCAGCGGACACCCTTTTTCAAAATATATGAAGCACCTGGAATATTCTGCCACTGCCGCCCTGGTTGCCTATATTGATAACGCTGACGGATGTCAATGGTTCTTCCCATAGTGAGTGGGCGTCTCACAATATAATCAGGGTTAAATGTTGAGTGGTCGTCAGTTACGGAGGCGCTCTGTGAACCATTTGGAGGCATAAAAAAGCTTTGGGGTACCCTACTTAATAATTGGTTAAAAGGAGGATCATAAGCCCTAGCAGTAGGATACCATACATGCTCTCTAGTTAGGCAGTGTGTAAAGGTGTTTACATCGCCGTTGGTACTGTCAAATGTGAATTGATGCTTAAAAATATACCGTGCATTATCAATCCTTATCATACCATGGGTGGGATCTCGAAATTGGTACCATTGTAATTCAAAATCCTGAAAAGCCATATTGTAATTCGTTGGACGGGCAAAGCTATCTATATTTAATGCGTTGCCTAAGTATACTAATGCAGTTTGATATTTTAGAAGTTTATCCACTGGCAAAGCGTGGATTTCTCCCTCTATATTTTCGGCCGTCCGATTATTGATATTTCGATTATTTGGGCTATTTTGTGCATTACCACCTAGCAATAGAGTGATATTGTTAAGCGATGAGGCACTCTGGCGAAAGCCATCATTGGCGTTTCCAATATGGTTCATAAAGTTACGCATAGAGACAATTGGCATAGTAAACTTTCCGTATTGTGTTGCAATTCAATGGTGTTTTATTTTAACTTTTAGTTAAAATATAGTTTACCTGAATAGAAAGCCAGAAAATATTTACTTTGAAAACTTCTTGATAGTGTATCTTGAGTAGAAGCTCAGAGTAGTAGATACCAAATTGGATCTGGTTGCTCCGAGCTTTAGTTATTTATTTGTTCAAAGGCAAAACGATGGTGAATTGACAGCCTTCATTGAGTGCACTTGCTACACTGATCCGTCCTTTTAGTATTTTGATCAGCTCACTAGTAATAGCAAGGCCAAGGCCTGCATTATGTTTACGGTTACTATTACTATTTTTGGCTTGAAAACTCGCATCAAAGATATACTGTAGGTCTGACGCACTGACACCAATACCTGTATCATTTACTTTAATATATGCATAACCCTCACACTCTTCTAATATCAAACTAATTTCTCCACCAGCTTCGGTGTGTCTAATGGCGTTATCTATTAAGTTTGACAGCACTCTATCTAGTTTCCCTATGTCACTGACAATCACCAAAGTACTTTGAGGTGGGGATACGACTATCTGTAACTGGTTGGCTTCAGCTTTCAACTTGAATTTTGCTGCGACGTCATACATTAACTCCAGCAGATTAAAGGGCTCGACATGGAGTTTGGTATGTCCGGCTTCTAAGTGGGCTAGCTCAAAAATTTGTGCAATAAGATGATTCAGTTGATTTATATTTTTGATGGCAATTTCGATGTGTGAAACGATATTTTTGTCACTCGTTTGTTTTTCTATTAGTTCTATGTAACCTTTAAGTGAAGCAAGTGGTGTGCGAAGATCGTGGCTAAGTTGGGAAAGCAACTCTCTACGTTGTTCATCTTTGAGGTTAAGTGTGGTTAATTGCTGCTGAATTTTATCCAGCATAGCATTGACGCTGCGACCTAGCTGATGGATCTCATCATGTTCTTCGGGCCAATTTATTTGGGCATCACGACTAATATTAAACTGGTTTTGACTGACCTGGTCTATATATTGAGTCAGTCTGGACACGGGCTTGGTGATTTTATTAAGCAGTAGTAGGACGACAACCAGCAAAAAGAACAAAGTGCCTAATAACCAACTTACGCCAAGCATCACCTTGTCTGAATTTTTTAGTTGCTCAATAATACTATCGTATTTTGACGAGCCGATGATGATATATAGATAACCCTGCAAAATATCTTGATTAAATACAGGGGCCACAGAGAAAATTTTACTGCCGTTAACACTCCTAGGATCGTCACCAAATACAGGTAGTTGGCTATCGCTCTTTAGGAGTTTTTTTAATGGGGTAACATCAATTTGCTGACGTTTAACCTCTCCAGGGGCTGCAGAGTATGTTAATAACTTACCTTCAGGGGAGACAAAGTAAAACTCGAATGAGGGGCCTAGAATCATCAAGGTGTGAAATAGATTACTCAAACCATCATAGTCGTACACTCCCTCTTTTATCAGGGGGTTATCGTCAACAAGATGGGTCGCAAGTGCGAGGTGTAATTGTTGTTCTGCTTGAGATTTAGAGACTTGAGATAGCGCTTGAGTCCACCACACAAAAATCGCTGCTATGACAACGAAAGTGACAAATAAGGTCAGTGCGAGTTTTTTGTAGAGTGAGAGCTTCATACGCTTTGCCCATTAAGAGAGGCTGAATTTAATTTGTAACCAACGCCCCATACTGTTTCTATCACCGTATTATTTGAAATAGCTTCAAGCTTTGCCCTCAGACGATTAATATGGGAGTTAACGGTATGCTCGTATCCTGAGTGTTGGTAGCCCCATACTGATTCTAATAACTGGGTTCGAGAAAACACGTGATTTGGGTGTTTAGCAAAAAACTGCAGCAGCTCAAATTCGGTTGCGGTAAGGTCTAATCTAACATTAGCCAACGAAATTTCATGACAACAGGCATCGATAACTAAGTTTCCAACTGCAATTTTATCGCGTGGGAAGTCCACATTTTCAGTCTGCATTGGTTGCTTAAGTTGCCTGACATGGCGTAGCTGCGCTTTCACTCTTGCTTGCAACTCTCTCGTATTAAAAGGCTTGCATATATAGTCGTCTGCACCAACTTCAAGTCCAATGATCCTATCGATATCACTACTTTTTGAGGTGACGATGATGACACTACTCATAGGGTAAAGCGCCTTAAGCTCTCGACAAAGGGTTAGTCCATCCATATTAGGTAGCATTAAATCCAGTAAAATCACGGCAAAATCGTTTGCTTTAGCAACCGACAATACTTGGTTGCCGTCGGCAACATGCGTTACCGCTAAAGCTAACTCCTCTAAATGCACTTGGAGCAATCTCGCTATGTCTAGGTCATCTTCAACTAGCAACACGTTTTCTAACATAAATAGCCCTTTATGAAAGCGCAAACGCCTATGGCAGGCGGTTGCGCATAGGCTATTTAACTCTCTCGATAGTGACTGCAAGCAGCGGGTTATCAAATTTATGGATACTAGTGAGCGTTGAACTTTGGAGTCCATCATCACTACCAACTACACCACTGTGCATCGTCACCATGTTGTGATTATCGTTGCGCTCTGCGTTAAAGCCCTCACCGCTGTCTGCTGGGCCTGGTATGGTTCCCGCGGCTTCACTATTCAGCTCAGTGCCAGCATCGTAGGCAAGTGTTCGATACATTTGCACCTCACCTACGGGCAACGCAGAGACGTCTATAGCATTTAGACCGGAGAATCCATCATTGGTATTCACCATCATGGTTAATAGCGATAATTTAAGCTCAGAAAGGTCTGTAGTTTTGATGGAAAGGTTGGTTGTCGCACCGGGGCCTAAAGGCCCAACCGTTGAGACGGATGCTAGTGTCATCTCGTCGGCTATAATATCGCTGTTATTTCCGCCCTCTGCAAGTTGCTCTAATGCTTCACTTGCTGGCATGCCGACAGTAAAGTAATGACCAGACTGATGAAGCAGCGCTGCAATTGGTGACATAGGCTGTGCATGTGTAAGGTTCGTGATAGTGATGGCAAACTCATACTCAACTGGCTCTGGCTCAACCGGAGGCTCTGGCATCACCATATTATTGTCATTGTCTCCACATGCACTGAGCAGGAGCGCAGACATGGCAATTAATGCTAATTTCGCTTTCATAGCTCCCCCTTATTTTACGGTTATTGTTACTTTAGCTACGGGATTTAACCAACGGTGCACTGTGTTATGCAGATCGCTATTACCGCCGACTTGCTCGTCGTCACCTAGGTTGCCTCTGTGAATATGGACCATGGTGTTTTCTTCACTTGCTGTGACGCCAGCACCTTGAGTGCCAGGAGCTGCACCTGGCGATGCTGGGATCCCTAAAATACCGGGTGCACCAGAGCCTTCGACAACCAGTTCATTATTCGCTTCAGTACCCGCATCATAGGCATTAAGGTAAACTTCATAGGTGCCGGCAGCGCTTGGAATAGGCCAAGCATTTAATCCTACAAATCCATCATTGGTAGGAAGTAGCATCGCCACAATTGAAAGATGCGTATTTCCTTCAATAGTGGATATCATCGCCATTGTAGAGCCTGCGGGTGCAAGTAGCCCCTCAGCTGGGTTGGCAACCATATTGGCGTTTGAGCTTTCGAGGATTTGTCCTAAAGCTGAAATGTCACCGCCTTCGGCCATGGCTTGCAATGCTTCAGAAGCTTGCTCACCGAGTTTAAAAAGAGCGGTATCTTGATTATGAGCAGCTACCAGTAAAGGCGTATAGTAAATACCGTGAGTGAGGTTAGTGATTTTTACTTCAAGGTCTTGTGCAAGCGCAGCGCTAGATAAACACGTTGCGACTAGGGTGGTCAGGATTTTTGCTTTCATGATGTACTCTTCTTATTAGGATTAACAGTCCCTTTATCATGGCTGCAAGATATTGAGATTGGCTCACGGAGTTATCACGTTTTTATCACAAAAGCGTAGAATACTTATCACAGGGCTCAGAGCAGCGGAGCTTAGGGTAACTTGAAGTACGCCGGAACGGTTCTAGTTGGTCGAGAACTATCAATTAGTTCTGCAAGGTAGGGATAATGAGGAGTAAAAAACTCCTCGTTACTAGAGAGGCGGGTTAGGGCTTATCGAAATAACTAAGGTTGACGCCAAGCACACTATTGGTATCAGCAAGCGTGACTTTGTCTTTAGTGTTTGGCGAAAAGTTAGGATCGATATATTCCATAATCATTTCATTAGCAATTTTCCGGTAGGCGATTTGTATTGCTTCTGACGAGCTACAGCCTTGGTCTGTTTCAAAGACCTCGCTTAGTGGCGCTAAACCAAACCCTTTTTGTAGCGCTAAATCTGTCGAACGTAACGCGCCTTCTACCCAGCCCTGATAATCAGAGTAAGTTTCACCGCAGGTAAATAGATTTGGCAACGGCTCCACTAAATCTTCGATGACGTCTTTATCATTCACACCAATCGCCCATTGATGTACACCAAAACCAAATTGAAGATTTTCAGGGACATTGAAATTCACATTCCCCTCCCAAATTCGAGCGCTTGTGAGGGTCGGCTGTGGAACATAATGTGTATTAAAAATGTCTTTAAAGAATTGTGTCGCTTGTCGTACAACCGCTTCCGAGGCTGGAAAAATATCACTGGGAATAGATTCAACGAGTTCTGACTCTCGAGGGTGATGATAAAGCTCACCTTTGTTTTGCAGTGCACTCCAAAAATTAATATTTAGATAATCACAGTAAATAGTCAATGCAGCTGGGCGACTGTATTTAGCGGCTTCTATCCCTTCGAGCTTGTGTTGGGTTTCAGAGTTAGGCTCGGCATGACGCTCGTTATACATAAGCGCGGCTGCGAGTTCATCATCTAAAGCATAAAAGGGATAAACAGAACCTGTTGGTAAATCGGCAAAGTTAGGTCCAAAGCTGACAGCTGGGCGGCCTGTCATGCCGGTTCCCCACCATGCAGTGTCGTAGTATAAATTAATCTTCAGGAGCGGTTGGTTGCTTGTGCTTTGCAATGTATCCCATAACGCATCGCGCCGCTGCTTTGGTAGTTGCTTGAATACATCTGACGCTATGAACAACTTTTCAAGCGCGAGTCTTGGTAGCCCTAAAATAAGCTTTTCGGCTTTAAATGTTCCTTCGCTTATCTGTCCGTCTTGCTCGGTTTTGGTGTACTTAAGTACATAAAGATTGTCTGCTTTATCAAAGGCGATGCTATCGATGCTCGTTTGCAGGTAAATCTTCTCTTTACCTATTTTATCCACCAGCGCGTTTGGTAGGGTGCTAAAGCCGTCTTTAAAGGTTCTAAATTCGACATCTGCAGGAAAGTCTTCCAAAAGCTGATAGGCAACCCCCGCATTCATTTTCGATAAGAAGGTGCCATTAAAGCCCAAAACACGATACAGCATGGTGATACATTCTTGGCTATAACCCATATCAGTGAGTAAATCCCACAAAGACCAATTATATAGCGGCTCACCTTGCCATTGACATTGCAGACGGAAATCCTGCCAAAACTCTGGACCGCGAACCTCTGGCCTTGAATCGAACTGTGGATTCACTTGCAAGATACGATTAAAAACAACATTAATAATGTCTTTGGGGTTAACACCTTGCTCGTTTGGGTCGAGGTTATAAAGTGCTGACCAAATATGATAGTCGTCTTGTTCGGCATCGTTTACCGAAAAGCTGGTACCGCGAAAGTAGAGTCGGTTATTGCCGCCGCTATTCATAGGGAAAGGGACTATCTGATCTTCTAGGCCCAATTTAAGAAAGAGGGCCATTAGGTCATCCATACCCTCAAATAGAAACCGCATACCACCTTGCTCTTCTTTGACTGTAATGGTGCTGTCAGGCTTTGCTCCTACGCGGTTATCTCTGAAATGGATAAGATCGGAGTCTAATCTTCCACCTGTGCGGTTGCTGCGCTCAAAAATGGCGAAGTCATCAACGTCTGTTTCGCACTGTAATCGCCAAGCGCTATACAAACCAGACATACCAGCCCCTATCACTGCGACCTTCACCGCGTCTGGAATGGGTTTTTGACTAATGTCTGTACCTATTTTGTAGTGAGTCATGTGAGTTCCTTAGTCGACTATGTCTCACACTTTTGAGGCTGACTGCTTTTATACCAGTTGGTATTACTTCCTAGCTCGCTAAGTGATCTATAACGTATCTATGCACTCCAACCTGTTGAGTGCACTTTCCAAAAATTTGTTGCAACAAGCCAAGTATTGCTTTCTCAACCTGATGCAAAACCCAGATATTACTTTAGTACACTGGTTAAGTTTGTGTTAATTTTTGTAGCGGGTTTTGCCAAGTGTTTGTCTAAAAAGCACGAATGGCTTGAATTTAATAAGCTTTTATTCTTGGCTGAACACTAATTTGAGGTATGGAACATATTGTTCCATACTGACTAAGTTATTTAGTGTTCAATGAGTTTAGCCAACAATGATATGGGGTAAGAAACGGCTAAGATCTTGGGTGATCAGGCTTTTATCTTCACGAACACCAATTCCAACTGCTTTATCACCGACAATCCATGAGCCGATGAGCGTATTGAAGCCTGCAAATTTGGGCAAAGGTGAGTAAGCTTGATAAATATAACCTTCTTCGCCATATCCACCAGCAGACTGTGCAAGCAGTTGTTGATCTTTTCGGATCTCAATATTCGCGCCTTCACGAGAAAATAGCGGCTTCTTCACATAGCCGGACTCGCTGTTTGCAATTTTATGCTTGTCCTGTTCAAAGTATGCCGATAACAGATTTGGGTGATTGGGAAAGGTTTGCCATAGCAAAGGTAAGATTGCTTTATTAGATAAAATCGCTTTCCAAGCAGGCTCTAGCCATTGCACTTTTGCTTTTGATAACTGCTCACTATATTCATCTTGAAACATAAATTCCCACGGGTATAGCTTAAACATCCATTGAATTTTTGAATCATCAAGGTCGACAAAGTGTTGGTTATCAAATCCGATATCTTCGATAAAAACTTGTTTCGTTTTGAGTCCAGCTTCCATCGCGCAGCTGCGCATATACTGAATAGTGCCCAAGTCCTCAATGCTTTCTTTGCAGCAAGAAAAGTGTAGGGGAGCACCACGGTAACATTTATGTAGTTGATAAAACCGCTCAATTAGCGCTTCTTGTAGGCCATTAAATTGATCCGCATTGCGAGGCAGTTTACCGACTTTCACTTGTTCCTCAAGCCATAGCCACTGCCAGTAACCCGTTTCGAATAAGCTGGTGGGCGTGTCATAATTGGCCTCCAGCAGCTTGGCTGGTGACTTACCATCGTAACTAAAATCAAAGCGGCCATAGAGTGCTTGGTCGCGGCGACGCCATGAGCGAGTCACTAATTCCCATTGCGACTCTGGAATAGCAAACTGTTGCAGAAGTGATTCGTCATTACACACTAAATCGACAAGGTGTAAGAGCATTTGGTGGAGTTCATCACTTGGGTCTTCCAAGTCTTGCTCAATTTGTTTTAACGTAAATTGATAATAAGCACTTTCATCCCAGTACTTTTCACCATACATAGTATGAAATTCAAAGCCGTGGGCTTTTGCTTGTTCACGCCAGTATGGGCGTTCATCAATAGAAATTCTTAACATAAGGATAAAATCGATCCGTCTAATATCAATTGCATAGATATCAAGTAAACTACAGAATACTCAATAAAAAGCCGAGTGAACCTCGGCTTATCTTTTATTAAGCTAAGGTTGGCTTAGCTGCCCCAACTGCCACCGCTACTACGAGTAGCACTACGACCAAATCCACCGCGACTACGTGATACGGAGCTGGCACGCGGCTTGTAATTGATGGTCGAGCTTTTGACCGACGTTGTACCAGAAGATTTTGCAGATGCGACAAACCCGTTTTGCGCATTTCGATAGCTAAAGAAGTCATCACGAGAGCGATACAGCGGTTTTGCGCCAGAATAGTAAGTGCCGCCTAAGTAAGCTGCCTTTTTCTTCTTGCGCTTTTTCATCATGTCTAGGCCTTCGTCCACGGCTTCTGCAAGTGCAGCAACCATAAAGCCTGCCATAATTGGACGCCAAATCCCACCACTCGAATTTTCACAGCGATCAAAGCCAAAGTCGCTTTCGCACAACTGCTCAGAGGCATATTTGGGCGCTTCTTGGCGATGGCTATCGAGAGCTTGTTGGTATTGAAACTGGCATGCTTCTTCCTCAATACCGAATGATGTGCATTCATCAATGTCTTTAAAAAGTAACGCTGATTCGTCACTATCACCGCACGCGGTCAACCCTCCTGTGGCGCCCATTAATAAAGTCAATTTGATTGTTCTACTCCTTTTCATCTTGACTCCTTAATAGGTCATGCATGCGGCATTCAAAATTCCGGTCGCAAGCGAGGCTCCACCTAAGAACAGACCTGCACTGATGTGATTATTTTCGATTTTCTCGGATAACCTCGGCATATACAGCCTTACCATGAAGAAGGTAATTAATTGCATGACTCCTGCAATAATTCCCCAAACGGCAAAATCAATAAGTGATACTGCATTTATAGCGGCACTGGCGATAGGCAAGACAAAACCAATTAAGGTACCGCAAAACGCAGCTGCGGCAGCAGGATTGTTTTCTTTAACTAGTTTCCACTCACAATAAGGCGTAACTTTGGAGTAGATAAATAAAAAGGCTAAGGTAAGTAAGTAGGCAAGGCCGAAGTAGGAAATAAAAGGGACAAATCCTTGTAAAGAATCCAAAATCATAATTTTCTCTTTGTTATTGAATCGAACTTGAAATCCGATAGATATTAATCATCATCGTAGGTGAGCTGCTCCAGCTCGCGATGTAGTATATCATCATCTCCAAGGTTAAGTTCAATAAGGCGCTTTAAATGCGTCACACTATCGAGATCGATTTGGCGGCAATGTACGCCTAGGTGACCCTCTTCAACATGACGAACTTCTATCTCCATCGTAATTTGGATATCACTCCCTGGTAGATAAAAGTTTAAACTTGCTGGGTCGTTTTTGAGTGGCACATAGCCATCGGGTAAGGTAAGCAATGCCCCATTGAGCGATAAATCCAATATTTCACAGCTAAAATCACCGCTTGAGGCCATAAACTGTGCCTCGTTTGAAAAAATAACTCTGGAAAAACGTCGACGTTCTTTCATTACTGATCCTAATAGTCCGTATAGGTAAATAATAGCTTATATCATTGTGCTCGCTACTAAAAAATGACAATAAATTACGCTGGCTGGATAGGATCGCTGTTGCAGTTTGATTTGCTACGTACCTCCATAGTGCGGCATGAATAAAGAAAAGCAGGTATTAAAAAATAAAAAAGGCTCCTAACGGGGAGCCTCAGATTATCATTGTCGATAGGCTTATTAGCCAATCTTCTTGTATTTGATACGTTTTGGCTCTGCCGCCTCAGCGCCAAAGGTCTTCTTCAGCCACTCTTCGTATTCGGTGTAGTTGCCGTCAAAGAAATTGATTTGGCCTTCATCACGGTAATCTAGAATGTGCGTCGCGATGCGGTCTAGGAACCAACGGTCGTGCGAGATACACATAACGCAGCCTGGGAATTCCAAAATCGCATTTTCTAGCGCTCGTAACGTTTCAACGTCTAGATCGTTGGTTGGTTCATCCAGCAACAGTACGTTACCGCCTGCTTTTAGCAGTTTAGCTAAGTGCAGACGATTACGCTCACCACCGGAAAGCTCTTTTACAAACTTTTGTTGGTCATTGCCCTTAAAGTTAAAGCGGCCAACATAGGCGCGGCTCGGTACTTCAAAGTTGCCAATTTTAAGAATGTCTTGGCCGTTAGAGATCTCTTGGAATACGGTGTTATTACCGTCCATGTCATCACGGAACTGTTCAACTGTGGCGATTTCCACTGTTTCACCAATAGTGATGTTACCACTATCTGGCTGCTCTTGACCGCTTAGCATTCTAAACAGTGTTGATTTACCCGCGCCGTTTGCACCGATGATCCCAACAATTGCGCCTTTAGGTACGTTGAAGTTCAAATCGTCAATCAACAATCTGTCACCGAAGCTCTTACGTAAGTTGCTTACTTCAATCACTTGGTCGCCTAAGCGAGGGCCAGGTGGAATGAATAGCTCATTGGTTTCGTTACGCTTTTGATAGTCGTTTTGCTGAAGCTCAGTAAACTGCGCCATACGTGCTTTAGATTTAGCTTGGCGACCTTTCGGATTTGAGCGCACCCACTCAAGTTCTTTTTCAATCGACTTCTGGCGTGCTTTCTCTGACTTTTCTTCTTGCTTCAAGCGCGCATCTTTTTGCTCAAGCCATGAAGAATAGTTACCTTCCCACGGAATGCCATGGCCACGGTCAAGCTCTAAAATCCAGCCTGCTACATTATCTAGGAAGTAGCGGTCGTGGGTGATCGCCACCACGGTGCCCTCGTAGTCATGAAGGAATCGCTCCAACCATGCAACTGACTCGGCATCTAAGTGGTTAGTTGGTTCGTCAAGAAGCAACATATCTGGTTTTTCAAGTAATAGGCGGCAGATAGCAACACGGCGTCTTTCACCACCAGAGAGATGCTCAATTTTTGCATCCCATTCTGGTAAGCGAAGCGCATCGGCAGCGCGCTCAAGCGCATTATCTAGGTTGTGACCGTCATGTGCTTGGATAATAGCTTCTAATTCGCCTTGCTCTTTGGCTAGCGCATCAAAGTCAGCATCTTCCATTGCATACTCAGCGTACACTTCGTCTAATCGATTCAGGGCGCGCTTAACTTCACCAACCGCTTCTTCAATCGTTTCACGAACGGTTTTGCTTTCATCTAGTACAGGTTCCTGCGGTAGGTAACCAATCTTAGTACCAGGTTGCGGACGTGCCTCGCCCTCGAATTCATTATCCACACCCGCCATAATGCGAAGTAAGGTCGATTTACCTGCACCATTAAGACCTAAAACACCAATTTTAGCGCCTGGGAAAAAGCATAAAGAAATGTCTTTCAGAATAGTGCGCTTAGGTGGCACAACTTTGCTCACCCGCGACATGGTATAAATATATTGAGCCATGAGTTTCCAATCTCTTTTTTAATTTAGATGTATTTTAGAGAAAGCCTTCCAGTGCTGCAATGTTGATAGTTCAGAACGAGGAAAAAACAATGCCCAAGCTAGTGTTTGGTTAACCATTGTAATTTTTTATTTACCTTTTAATAAGTTAAATAATTAAACTGTTTATTTATCCAGTTATTAATTGTAAGCGTATCATTCATAGGTCATTTTTGACCTGTTTCCAATCCGAGAAATCGCTATTATATCACTACGCTGAAGAAAGTTATCAGATGAACATGTTAACGGGCGTGGTGGGTTTTTACCGGAACTAAAAACTCGATGGCAAGGATGAACGGCTACGTTGTTTTCGCTTTTCAGCGATCCCCATTCAGCTAAGCAGAACAAATTTTCACTAGTCGTGTTTATTTTTTGAGGTAAGGAGAACAATGACACTTATAAACACAACCACATCCAGACTGGTGGGCCAAAGCAAACCAGCTCCAACAGGAGCCGAAATTCTTCGTGTTGCGCGAAAGCTCAGAGGTTACACGCAAGCTGAATCAGCCGCTCATTATGGTATTGAGGAGCGTACGTTAAGACGATGGGAAAATAGGGAGTATAGCCCACGCTGGAATGATGTTATTGGCCTAGTTGAAGATGTGTACTTACTCGATATTTTAGAAGTGATAGGAAAAATCCATGACCAACAAGCAAGTGACAATTAAACAGGTACGTACTGCCCTTAAGCGCTGGGGTAAGTTTTGGTGTAGTAAAGAGCTAGGTAAGGGCTTTAGCCGTCAAGCTGCAACTGAAGCTATTGGCAGTTCATCAAGCAAATACGTCAGTGCAGAGCAGATGCATGTACCCGATGAAATTGCTCAACTTACCGCATCAATTGAGTTACTTAGACCAGAATGTAAGCGTGCAATTCGAGCTAAATACATGATGCATAACAAGGTGGTCGATGCAGCAAAAACATTGGGTTTTGACAGCAAGCGTTCAATGGAGTTTTGGTTATTGAAAGCTGAGCAAAGCTTGATGGTTAATATGTCGACACATTAGCAACAATAAAGGGGAATTGTATGTCCGTAATGAATACAGTAGAGCAACTCAAAAAACATGAGGGGTTTCGCCAATTTCCTTACCTTTGTACTGCGGGAAAACTGACTATTGGCTATGGTCGAAATCTCGATGATAAGGGAATTGATGAAGAAGAAGCAGAATCACTACTTGCGAGCGATGTAGAAAATGCCAAAGCGGCGGTGGCGCGCAGGATTGCAACCCAACACTGCAACGATGCACGGATGGCGGTGCTGGTAAATATGGCATTTAATTTAGGGATCACAGGGTTACTTAACTTTAGTCGAATGTTACAAGCGGTCGAAAAAGGTGATTTTGATACCGCCGCACTAGAAATGTTAGATAGCCGATGGGCAAGACAAGTACCTAATCGTGCCCAAGAGCTTGCTCAACAGATGATTTCAGGGGAATGGCAATCATGAGTCTATTAGGTAGCCTATTTTCTGCAAAAACAGTGGCTCCGATAGAAGCAATTGGCAATATTCTTGATGAATTATTTACCAGTGAAGAAGAAGTGCTCAAGCAAGAGCATTTAAAGGCGAGATTGATAGCAAAGCATGCATTAGTACAAGCGCAGATCAATCAAGTTCAAGCAGCGCATCGCAGTGTGTTTGTAGCGGGGGCGAGGCCTTTTTTGATGTGGGTGTGTGGTTTTGGCTTTTTGTTTTCGTTCGTGGTTAATCCAATTCTACAATGGTTAATGCCTGAACATGGTACGCCTGAATTGCCGCTTGATGTGATGTTAGAGCTTACGCTTGCCATGTTAGGGCTTGCAGGGCTTAGAACCGTTGAGAAAGTAAAAGGGGTCAGCAAGTGAATCATCCTGAACAATGGCAAATGAAAAAAGAGTTTAATTTGGCCCACATTCTCACCACCATTGCGCTGTTGGTGTCTGGTGTTATTTACCTTGGCGACTTGGATAAAAGGATCACCACTAACTCCCAAGCGCTTGACCACCTCAAGCAAATTCGCCAAGAAGACCAAAAGCGCATCGAAAAGCGCTTAGATTCTATAGATAAAAAATTAGATACGTTGCTCGGTGCCCGCAGAGTGGGTCCGTAGCGCCGCTATTATCGGCCGTATTGGCTTTCTTTATCCAACCCCATTTAAAAGGAGAGTAGCATGAATAATGCTATCGATTTGACACGCCTATCTGCACCTGATGTGTTGGAGACAGTCAGCTATGAAGCTATTTATCAGGAATTAGAAGCGCAATTGCAACAGCAGTTTCCAGATTATCCATTTCTTCCCTCTGATCCAGCAATAAAGCTGATGGAGCTTTTTGCCTATCGCGAGGTATTACTGAGACAGCGTGTGAATGACGCCGCACAATCTGTGATGGTGGCATATGCTACAGGCAGTGACTTGGATCATTTGGGTGTTTTGTTCGGTGTGGCGCGAGAAGAAGCAGAATCGGATGAACGCTATCGTTTGCGGATCCCACTTTCTCTTGAAAGTCATTCAATGGGAGGCACGTCTGGTGCTTATCAGTACCACGCGTTTACCGCTTCTGCAAAAGTGAAAGACGTGTTTGTTGAATCAACATTGCCGGGTATTGTTGAAGTCCATGTGTTACCAGTTGCTGATGTGGTGACTTTGGAAGATAAAGAAGCACTTAGAACAGAGGTGTTACGTTACCTCAATGACGAAGATGTTAGACCGCTTACGGACCTTGTACGCGTGCATTTGGTAGAGCCAACGGCCTACAGGATTGAAGCCGATATTTACTTTAATGCAGGTATTAATACGGAGCAGGTTAAAGTGTCCATCCATCGTGCAATTGAAAACTTTATTCAATCGCATTACTTGCTCGGGAAAGAAGTACCTAGCTCGGGGCTTATTGATGCTTTGCATCAAGGAGGAGTAAGAAAAGTGAAGCTTCGCTCGATGCATGACGACCTATCACCAAGTGCGAAAAATGCAGCTTACTGTCGCGATGTGCAATTACATTTTCCAACGGAATAAGATGAGCTATGACAAGTTATCATAAATTACTGCCACCTGGCACATCACCGCTGGTTCGCGCCATTGCCGAGCAAGTTGAAGACTCACCGAGTAAGCTTGAGGTAACACCAACTATCCCAGAATATGTGGGCAAACAATGGCACCCAGAGACCTGCCCAGAGGCTTTATTACCTTGGCTTGCATGGTCTTTATCAGTAGATGAGTGGGATGAAAGCTGGCCGGTAGATACTAAACGGGCATTTATCGCCAATTCGGTCAAAGTGCATAAGCACAAAGGCACGGTTGGCTCGGTAAAGCGAGCATTGGCAGCGCTAGGGGTAAGTGTTGAGTTTTTTGAATGGTTTCAAGAAATTGATGATATAGCACTGGCGCCTTATCAATCAAAGCAGCCGCATACCTTTCTGTTTATCGCGTGGGCGAATGAAATTCCCTATACCAGTGACGCTGTGATCTTAAGTCCAGAGCTTTACCAAGCCGTTAAAGATGTTACTGATAGCACTAAACCAAAACGCGCCCATTTCGACTTTTTAGTCGGTGCCAAAATGAGCCTAAAACTGCAGACAGCCTCTATTGCCAGTGGCTTGCAAGTTGCGAGAAAGTCAGCGCAAACCGAGGCCGTAAAAGCACCCACTGCCACTGTATCAGCGGCATTTGCATTGGCAAGCAATAAACAAATCGCAGCAACTGGTCGGTATATGAAAAGCCAGCATGTGAATGCGTATTTACAAAGCTCTGCGCGAGTAGGGCTTCACT
Organism: Pseudoalteromonas sp. S2755; assembly: GCF_005886535.1. Taxonomy (GTDB): domain Bacteria; phylum Pseudomonadota; class Gammaproteobacteria; order Enterobacterales; family Alteromonadaceae; genus Pseudoalteromonas. The sequence goes on along the minus strand of NZ_PNDS01000047.1, from coordinate 309 downwards.
TAAATAATCGCCGTCATGTAGTAAGCCGAATTTATTTAACCAATGAGCAAAGACTGCCTGCGGCCAAGTTTGACTTTACGACGGAACTTGCGAGCACTTTGCACTTTACTAACCGTCGTTTTCAAGTGGCTAGATTCTACTGCCACACTTATACCAATTTGTCTTAATACTTGCTCAATTTGAAGGAGTAAATCTGACGCTAACGGCGTTAAAAATTTCTTATTTAGAACAACTAAATAGCAATAGTTTTGCTTGCGTACTTGGATGTCGGGACCTTGGCGTGAGCAGGATGCGGGCGCGGTGTTGGCG
>NZ_PNDS01000046.1 GCF_005886535.1 Pseudoalteromonas sp. S2755 | reverse complement strand
AACGAAGCTAATATGCTATTTCACCCTTCAAATTGATTAGAGAATTAATTCAATTGGTATAATATAGCAAACTAGGTTTAATGCAGTTTCATTTTTGGCCGTACCACTCTAAGCACCTTTTCGCTTATCCATAGTGCAAAAGTTTTTGCGATACCATGGATTGCGCGCTGATGCATTCTATACAACGAGATGTACATGAATCGCGCTATCTTACCTTCAATAAAAAAGCTATTGCTGGTTAGGTTTCCCATTAAACTACCAACGGTGCTATAACGAGATAAATTCACTAAAGAGCCGTGGTCACTATAGGTAAACTCGTGCAAAGATTGATTTTTTAATGCTGCGATTAGATTTTTCTCTACACATTGCGCCATTTGATGGGCGGACTGAGCACGCGGCGGCACTTGAGTACCATCCGCTTGGGTAAATGCGCAGCAATCACCGATGACATAAATATGCTCATCTACACTGCTTTGTAAGTATTGATTTACCTTAATTTGATTATTGCGAGTAAGCTCGAACAGCCCAATCTCTTTAATAAAGTCAGGTGCTTTTACCCCCGCAGCCCACACTTTGATGTCTGCCTTTAGCTGCTCATCTTCTTTAGTAATAAAACTGTCTTCAGTTGCCTGCTTTACTTGGGTACCTTCTCGCACCGTGACACCTAGCTTCACCAGCTCCCGTTTAGCTGAATTGGCAATACGCTCAGGGAGTGCTGGTAATATTCGAGGACCTGCTTCTATTAAATCGATACGAAGGCGTTTGGCAGTCATTTTATTCAGCCCGTACATTTTCAACATGTCAGACACATGATACAGCTCAGCAGAAAGCTCAACGCCTGTAGCACCACCACCAACAATGCCAATAGTTAACGAATGCTTCTGATCATCGTCTTGATGTAAGCGTGTAAAGTTATCGAGAAGTGCATGCTGAAATCGCTCAGCTTGCTGATTTGAATCGAGAAAGAAGCAGTGTTCCTTGACCCCTGGAGTATTAAAATCATTGCTAATACTACCAATAGCAAGCACTAAATAGTCATAGTTGACTTGTCGCTCTGGGAGAATACGATGACCGAGTTCGTCTCTTAGCTCGCTCAGCGTGATGGTGTTATTGATTGAGTCTACGTGGCTAAAACTGCCGAGTTGAAACTGATAATAATGCTTTGCCGCATGAGCAGAATAAACCACACCATCTAAGTCAGCGTCAATAGATCCTGTCGCGACTTCATGGAGCAGCGGCTTCCAAATATGGCTACGATTTTTATCAATTAATAAGATTTCTGCTTGGCGCTTTTTCCCGAGTTTATGTCCTAGCTGTGTAGCCAACTCTAAACCACCAGCACCACCACCGACTATCACGATTTTAGGAAGTTGCGTATTCATCATGTTGCCCTTAAAAGTATAATACTTAAGTACTCTAGGGTCTTAGAAAAGCACTTAGGTATTTCAAATCCATCATGAAATACCTTGTTTGGCAACACTTGCTATTGTGCGCCTTTTTAGCTTGTTTGTCAGCGGATAATGCCAAAATTTATCGCCAGTTGCTCAAAGTTCGAGGGCGTAGCTGTTAAAAAGCATTAGCTGCTGAGCATTTGGTTATTGCTTCTCTACTTTGCCATCTTTCATAACAAAAGTGACTTTTTCCATCATGCTAATGTCTTTAAGTGGATTGCCTTTAACCGCAGTAATATCAGCAAGTTTCCCCGCCTCAAGCGAGCCTAGTTGTGTATTTTGTTTCAGTAACGTCGCGGAGTTAATAGCAGCGTTCTGCAAAGCCCGTAGCTCAGCCATACCAAATTTCACCATATGGTTAAACTGCTTGCCATTTTCGCCGTGAGAATAAACGCCAGCGTCAGAGCCAAACACCATATTCACGCCCGCTTTTACCGCTTTTGTGAAACTGGTACGCTGAGTAGCACCAGCTTTACGCTCATGAGTTAGGAGGTTGTTGTCACAATGGCCGCCAGTGCTCCCAAGTGAAGGGCTTGCAAACAAACCGATCGCGACCAATAACCGTTCCCATTTCAATAAAGCTATGTTTTTCTGTCTATTATCACTTTGTTAAACCAGAATAATGCAATGGCGGTTATAAATGCGATAGCGGCAAATAGCCCCCACATTAACTCTGGTGCCGCCATTTCTTGCACCAACACTTTATAGCTCCAACCAGATAAAAATCCAGCAAATAAGAAGCCCAACGCCATAGAAACAAAGTAGTACCCCATATACAACGCAGCTTGAGATTGAGGCGCGATACTCGCGACATACTCTTGGCTTTTAGGAGAGGCAAGCATTTCACCAAGCGCGATAAGCAATATGACAGTGACAATGAGCTGACCGCTTAACCAGTCGCTATCGCTAAGTAATGCGATAAACGCAACCGCCATCACCAGTAAGCCTGTGACTAACACATAAAATGGTCTAAATCGCTGACAGAGAAAGCTCACCAAAATTTGTGCGACCACGATCGCTGCAAAGTCTAAGTTGATGAGATACTCAGGATTGATTTGACGATATTGTACGAGTTGCTTAGCAAGGGCTTGCGCTTGGTGCTGTGAAAGAGCCTGTCCATTATCATGAAGCGCATTTAGCGTTTGTAGTATCAACTGTATTTGCTCATGGGGGACATTCACTTTGAGGTGAACCCATTCCAGCCTAATGGTTTCAATGGATACCGCGCCACTTTCCTTAAGCTCATTGAACAGCGTAAAAATAGCAGCAGTTAACTTATCAATATCAACATGCGCTAAAAACGCGACGCTAGAATCGCCAAACCACGCCAATATATCTCGGGTATCTGCATAATCACGGATATACACAGGTAAAGTATAAAACAGCTGATTATAAACTGTCCAAAAGCCTGCAAGGATCAGCAAATATAACGCAAACGGCAGGTTACTCACCTTCATCGGTTGTTGCCACCATGCTTTAGTCGACGCTCGATTTATGAGTACTCTGTCCCACACCCAGTTAGCTACTAACCATATTGCAATCCAAGTAAACGCTTGATTGTAGTTAGCAAACCCAACGCCTGCCGACATCAATATTGCCAGTGAGACAAACAGCGTAAGTGCTAAACGTGTATTACCCAGCACCGACTGCGCGGTTTTTAATACTTGAGTAAGAGATTGCTTAGTTTTAGGTAATGTTTGGGGGTCTTTGTAAAATAACATCAAGGGAATAAAGTTTATGGCAATCCAAATCGCCGACATCATAAATACTGCATCCCAACTAATGGCGCGCATATATCCCGCGACCAATGGGCCTAAAAAGCCACCAATATTCACCATGGTATAAAAGATCCCAAATCCAAGACCACGATTACCATCGTTTGTACTGTGGCTGACGGTGCCAACGACCACAGGTTTAAAGCAAGCGGCACCCAGCGCAACAAAGCTCAGCGCAGCAAAAAACGGCCAAAAACTCTGAGCCTGTCCCAATAAGTAATAACTTGGCGTCATGACCAAAAATGCAAAAAAGAACATCTTTTTATACCCGACACGATCTCCTAACGCACCAGTTACAACAGGCAAAAGATATAAAAAGAAGGGAATAATCCCCTGTACTGCGCCACGCTCTATATCAGTAAAACCAATACCGCCTTGCGACTTTGGTGTTGTCATATAAATTGATGACACGGCGAAAAAGCCATACCAAGCGAGTCGTTCAAATATTTCCATGATATTTGCAATGTAAAAAGTTCGACCAAACCCAGACGGCGACGTTGACCGCTTTGCCTCATTAAGATCTGGTTCACACCACTGCTGCTGATTTTGCATAATGACAATACCTGTTATCTTTGTTATTTTATATTGCATACAATATACACAAATAAAAACGAGAGAAAAGTACCATGTCTTTATTTTATCTATTCCATACCTTTTATCGGCGAATCCCCTCTATGCAAAAGCCGCGGCTAGGATTTACTCCTCTAATTGCAATACTTGTTTTACTCAGCGGATGTAAAGCTACGCGAAGCGATATTGCCGCTATTCCTAGCCCCGCTGATATGCGCTCTGAAATAAGCGTTAATGGTCGAGTCAGCACGTTGAGACACATTGACATCCAACATGTTGGTAAACAAATTCCGCTGACTTATAGCGATGGAAAAATAGCTAACTCGCGGGGATATGACTGGTGGGTGAGTAAACATTTTGCGCTAAAAAGTGACTTTCCTGAGGACAAAGTAAAACTCTATTTAGAATTATTAGAAATGTCTTACCCTCACTATGTTGAATTGTTTGGTATGGTGCCTGCAGCGATTGATAAAAAGAGAATTGCTGTCGTTTATGGCAGTTCACGCCAACGTACAAAAGAAGCCATGCTGGACGACGGTTTTTTGCGAGGCGTACATAAAACGGCTGGTGGCGAAACCATGTTTTATAACCGTGCAGGATATAACTTTCCGAGTCATCGCCAACATCACCAGCGCTATATCGTGATCCATGAAACCATGCATGCGTTTCATATGGCACTGAACGGTCACTCAACTTGGGCACCCAATTGGATCACTGAGGGGATGGCAGATGCCATCGCAAGCCACGTATATGATCCAAATAAAAAACAGTTAACTGTGATGGTTTTCGACCGAGCTCCAATGAATTATCTGCACTTGGGTTTACAGCAATATCACCAAAATGGCCAGCCATCTTTCGAAGCAATCAATGATGATCCATCACTCAAACGCGGGCTCAACTTTTTTATCGTACATTTCTTATTGAGCGCTCCTGAACGCTATCAATATTTTAAACGCTTTATTGCTAAATTAATGGACGCAAACCCTCACTCTGAAGACACCTTGCCAACTGCCAATGCACTCTTAAAGCAGACCTTCCCCAATTGGCCCCTGCTTGAACAGCAGTTTGCAGCGTTTGTGCGCTCTGCCACGCCAAGTTTTTATATTGTCGATGGGCCTTGGGAGCAAAACGGTGCCACATATTGGCTCAGAAATACCGAAAGCAAAACACTTAATCGTCTCGATATTCATCCAAACTTTTCTTCAATGCATGCGGTGATGGATTTTCCCGCACCGGATAAAACACCTCTAATCAACTCACTTGATGATAATAGTGTTGCAGCACTAATCGACTTTGAGCCAGAGCAAGTTAAACGCGGGGAAATTGGCGTTGCGTTAATCACAGAGTTAACAGCCGAAAGCTCGGATGCGCGTATTGGACGCGTTAAAGTTGAAGAAGTTGATTATAGTAATGACAACCTACTGCAATTTACCCTTAAAGAAGGAGTAAAGTTAACAGTTTCTAGCAATCAAGCATTGTTTCCTGCAAAGTCTATCGCACTGCTGCCGCAATTACGCATGGATATCAAGCAGTATCATCAACTTGCCCTCACGCTTTCAAAGCAAAACGATGCGATCCTTATTAAAATGAAAACACAACACCATGAGCAACTGGCTAGGTTACAGTTGAACCAAATCGACATTTCAGCGCTTAGCTTGCAAAAAATCAGTCTTCTTGGTCGAAATAATAATCATAGAATAGCGCCCTACTTTGCCGCACATAAATACTTGATCACGAATGAACAAACCACTAATCCTTGGCACTTTAACGATGCACCTTTACTTCGCAGAGCTTTTAACACTTGTGTGGAATATAGCGCTCAGCTAAGTGACTGTATGACCCCACTTCGCGAAATATTTAGCAAGCAGAAATCAAGGACAGTCACTCAAACTGAGAATAAAACCCTCAAGCGCTTGATGCAGCAATGGCAATCAACACTTGGCGACGATGCGCTCTTTACGCTAAGTGGTATCAACATCCAGGACTATTTTTCTGATGGAATGCACTATCTTTACATCAACAATCCCAGTACCCATGATATTTCGCTAATTTACGGTAACTACAAAAAAACTCTAGCTTCAGGTGAACACCGTGTTCTGTTGCCAAAACATACCTTTCAAAACTTAGTGATTGGTTGGAATGGGCTAACACAACATAAATCTCTTCTAACGCCAGAGAAGTCTTTTGATGGAGTAAAAATGGAAGTCACTATTCAGGACAATATATCCATCACGCTAATCGGCCCCTATTCAGGTGCATCGAGTGGCACATTACACGTCGGTTTTACCCCATTCCACTCATTCAAAAATGATGAGCCTCTTTGGCAACTGCCCGTCACCTTTGCACCTTATGAAAGTAAAACTTTTAACGTAGATAAGCTGCAGGGACTAAAGGATGGATTACTTGAGATCACGGGTGAGTTTAACGTTGATGGTGAGCCAATTAGGCTGGTTAAAATAATCAATTTGTAGAAACAATTAATTGGTAATCTGCAAAGCCAAATAAAATAGAGCTGTTAGTGTTAGGTCTTATTCATTGTCCTCACACTTACAGCTATAAAGATCTGATTTATGCGAACATAAGTTAATTAAAGTGGATGTCCTTTAAAGTACGCTTTACAAATGGTGCTTTAGCTTTTCCGTACTCATCTTGAGAGGCTATACCTTGCGCTATTACTAACTGCTTCTGAGCTTCATACTCCGCACGAGCGTCAGGGTGACTAAGCATATAAGCTTTAAATTTTTCTTGCTTTATATGTTCTTCACTCCCCTTTTCGATAGCATGAGCATGCACTTGAAACAACTCACCTTGATACATCACCGCGATGTCTTTTCTCGGACGAGTATCAGGAAATGGATTATCGCTGTGCTGGTCTTTAAAGCCTAAATTTTTTAGATGTTCAACAGCTTGTGTTAATTGCCCGGGATTGTATAACACAGAGATATCGATGATCCCTTTACCAGCAACCTTAAAAGAGCTTGAACCAAAGTGTAGCAATTCAAGTTCAGGGTGTGCTAATGCCACCATCACTTCTTCTGCCACTTCAACAAATATTTCACGCCATGGATTAAAGCTAGCTGGGACTAATTGGTAGGGGACGAATTCAATTTTTGACATGCCTGTCCTTTTAAATTTTTATATAAAATAGTCATAACCAATAAACGGGGTAATGCCGCTTGGGGTTACGCGACATATTGTTTACAGACAGCGCGACCAATAACATCAGCACAGCCCCCACTAACACGGGATAAAATGCATACATATATCCCAGGTTATGAACAGACTCACCACCAATAATGGCAATTAGCGCAGTCGCGCCACCGGGTGGATGTAAAGTTCGAGTAAAGTGCATCACGACAATTGAAAGCGATACCGCAAGCGGTGCTGCAAACAGACTCTCTCCTCCAAGCAAAATAAAGATACTCACGCCGAGTAAAGCCGAAAAGAAATGCCCGCCCAGTAAATTCCTCGGTTGTGAGAACTCTGCCATAGGAGCGCCATAGAGTAAAACGGCAGTTGCACCAAAAGAGCCAATGAGCAATGCGCTGCCAACACCATACGGTAAAGCGAGGTTAGAAATCACCGTAATCAACAAGATCCCCACCATTGCACCAACCCAAGACCAAAGGATTTTCTTAAGCGGCTTTCTCGGTGGGCACACACCTTTGGAGGCCATTCTTTTAAAGTAAACTTTCATGCTACCTAACAATCTTCAATATTTATCAGTGTCAATTTGCCAACGTTTGTATCGCGTGTACCGCCCGCTTAGCATCGTTTACAGGCACAAAAATATGATCATGATAGAAGCCCGCAATTACATTCGCGCTAATATCAACATCTTTTAGCGCATTGGAAAATGCGGCAGTTAACCCCACGGCTTCTAAGCTCGAATGCACTTGCAAGGTAATTTTATTCATCACGCAGCTGTAACCCAATTCGTGCTCGTCTGCCATTTGCTTGGTGACCACCAGCGTTAACCCTTCGCGCTCCATAAAAGTCGCAATTGGATTGAAAATCAAGCACTCAGCAAAGCTTTTTTGCACGGTACAAAATACATAAGGTGTTTCATCAAGCACTGGCGAAATGTCTTTTAATAATTGACATAAATCACTAATACCCGTCACAAATTACCTCCTGATGTTGTTGATAAATCGCGGTTAGGTTCAAATGCATCGTAACGAGGAAGCGGCGTGTCTAAGTCGTCCCAATTGGCTTTTGAAGAGACAAAATTATGTGATATTGGCCGCTCTTTGATATCCGAGTCCAAAATGCCAAGTCTTAACCTCACCCGCTTTGGATCGCTTTCATTCGAACTAAAAATTGGACTCGCACAATATTTGCAAAAATGGCGCTTTCTTCCAGGTTTAAATTCGAAGATGTTTAGTGCCTCTTCGCCACTGAGAATCACAAAATCACTCCACAGCACAAAGCCATTAGTCGCATAAGCTGTGCCTGTAGACTTACGACACAAAGAGCAATGACAATGAATGATATCGCTGATAGGCCCACGGATCTCAACTTGAACCGCTTTACACAAACAACTTGCCTTATAAGCCATACCTATCCCTTTGTGTTTCTGGTGATCCAAGTATCCAATTGATTTGCGAAATTTTGCTTATCAGCTTGAGACAAAGGCGGTGGCCCTTGAGTTTGTACGCCGCTGGCACGCATCGTGTCCATAAAGTCACGAATATTTAAGCGAGACTTTATGTTTTCTTTCGTCAGCAGTTCACCACGCGTGTTGAGTGCGGTGCACTTTTTCTCAATGACTTCATCAGCCAGTGGAATATCGCCGGTAATAACCAAATCACCTTCAGTAACGCGCTTCACGATTTCGTTATCCGCAATATCAAATCCCTTTGGGACTTGAAGCTTTTGAATAAAAGGAGACGGGGGCGTTTTTAGATATTGGTTTGCAACCAACGTAACCGTGGTAGAAGTGCGCACAGCTGCGCGAAAGAGCATTTCTTTTATCACCACGGGACAGGCATCCGCATCTACCCATATTTGTTTTGCCATAACAACTCTTTTAAATTTAAATTGTCTAGAGAATACTAAATTTAGGGATTAGGTTCACGCCTAAAATGAAACTCATGTGCATCGTCATCAAACTGCACAAATCCCAACTTTTCGTATAAACGCTTCGCGGGATTCGCTTTGAGCACCGTCAATACCCAAGGCAATGTTGAGTAGGTTTCTATCAAGCTTTTAATGACTTGCGCACCGAGCCCCTTTCCTTGTTGCTGGGGCTCTATTTGCAGCTGAAAGAGGTAATAGTCATATTCACGTTGCTTAAACTTAGCCAAGCCAACACACTTTTCGTTCGCGTGTATCAGATATGAGCTTGAGTATTCGTATAATACTCGGGCTTTATGTTCAGCTTCAGTCAAAAACAGTCCGGCATTTTCTAAGTGCGGCACCATGGTCGCTTTACGCAGCGCCACTAGGTAGTCAAAGTCGCTGTCTTTTGCCTTTATAAAGCGAATTTTATTTGTCATCAACTTCAAACATTCCTTTTGCGTAAAGTACACCAAACCCAGACACGATGACATTCGTATCCGTCACTTCACAAAAGAGCTCACCGCCCCGCTTTGAAGCCTGATGTGCAAGAAGCTTCTGCTTGTTTAGCATTTTAGCCCAGTACGGCGCTAACCCAGCATGAATTGAACCAGTAACCGGATCTTCATCTCCCCCATTGGCGGGCCAAAAGTAGCGCGATACAAAATCAACTTCATCGCCTTTTGCTGTCACCACAACATCAAAAGGCGCAAGAATTTTCAGTTTGTCGCTGTCGTACTCACAACTACGAACTTGCTGCTCAGTCTCAACAATCACAAAGTATGCTTGACGATTTTTAAGTACCTGCGTCGTTGTTACGTTAAGCCCTTCCAGCAGTGCGTCGGGCGCTTCAGCTAACTCAGGGGCTAAGCTCGGAAACTCCATCACAATGCGACCATCAGCCTCCTGCTTAACAGTGAGTGTCCCGACTTCTTGGGTTTGAAATTTTATCTCACCTGATTTTCTCTTGTGATTGAAAAGTACATACGCAGCGGCGAGCGTTGCATGACCACAAAAGTCAATTTCAGTTATTGGAGAAAACCACCGGATCTCATAATGATTGTTACCAATCGACTTCAAAAAGGCGGTTTCGGAAAGGTTATTTTCGATGGCTATCTGCTGCATTAGAGCGTCGCTAAGCCAATTTTCAACCTCAACGATTGCAGCGTTGTTACCACCGAAACGTTTACGCGTAAATGCGTCAACCACAAAATACTCAACTTGCATCTTTTACTCCTTTCAGAAACCCCTAAAAACACAGTATAATTTACTGTAATTCGGAGCGAATACAACTTAAATAAACGTGTATTGAGGTTGATCTGTGTGGCCATGATGCACGTAGTTAAAATGAGTGGAACCAAGTCGAGGCTTATATGTTTACAGATGCTACCTTATCAATTTTATGTTTATATTCATTAGCAATGTTTGTCACCAGTCTGCTAATGATAGCGACAGCCCCTAAAACTGATGATGAGAAACGCAAACAAACTATCACCGAGTACACTATGTTTGCACTGGCATCTGTTGCAGTATTTTTTGTGTCGTTTTACACGCTGTAACTGCCAGGTTGGGTCATCTCGATTGATGGCCCAAGAGCATGTCCTTTAAGACCTATTTTCCACTTTCAACCATCGTTTTTATCTTTAGCGCCTTTTCGAAGTGGTCTAATTCGTGAGTTTGTATCCACCAAGTCGCCGCTTCCATAAGTAGTGTAGGGTTCGTGTTTTTATTGGCAAAAAAAGCGTAAAATGATACGCCAACGTTATCCCCTTTTTGTGCGATTTTTTTATCACATACTTCTATTATCTTGCTTCTTAGTACTGTGTGCATTTTTCGTTAAATTCATACATCAAGATCTGCGGTTAGTGTACCATCAACATCACTGCTATTCACTACATCACACAGCTCAACACCTTTACGGTTGATTATCATTTCATCGGTGCACAAGGTTAATCTTCTTCACAAGCTTCCCTTTCCCTTACGTCTAGTTCGGTGAAACTATTTCTAAACGTAAAGGCATAAGCTGAATCTCCAAAACGACGCAGGTAATCGAGTCTTTCTTTTGCCTCATCTAACGTCGGAATATGGCCCTCTTCAACCCACCACAACACGTAGGTTTCCTGTTCAGCGCGGTGAAACCATTCTTTTTTACGCGCCAAAAATTCCTTATGCGCGGTTTTAAACATAAAATCTTTGAGCGCTTGCTCCGACTGCCATATAGACATATTCACGATAATATTTGGATCATCAAACGCCTTAATCTCTGTTGCATTACCGGTTTCATCTTTTAAGCGCCAAATAAAGCCAGGGCTTTGCTCTGCGAGTAAATTAATGCGGTCTAAACTTTCTACAAAATATTGAATTTCTGGCGCATCCATTTGGTATTTAGCGGTGGCTATATTGAGTTGTGCTAATTGCATCGACGGCTTTTCCTTGTGGTGAGTTGCTACATTCTACCAAACTTCACAATCATACTACTGTTTGCTCGCCGCCAAGTTAAGACAAAATTTAACCAAATAGAGATTTTTTCACTTTCTACATTTCTGGGAATGGGTGCATATTGATGTATTGCACTATACGGGGTGCGTTTGCTGTATTCGCGCTACCGCCATGAGGTAAAAACTGATGCCAAATCACCATATCTCCTGCATTGGCTGCAATTGCTTTGGAACCCAGTTGATGTAAGTATTCTGTGTTTGGAATACATGGATCCCATGGAGCCGTTGCAAGCCATGACTCTAGCTTCGTATGAAATCCTGGCACAACCGTTGTTGCACCCTGTTTTTCTTCAGTGTCTGATAGATACAAAATCCCTTGCGTGCCAAACTTGAGTTGCTTAGAGAAATCTAAATCCCAATGTAGATCAGGACCTTGAAAACTAGATTGCGCAGTTTCAGGCGGGTTGAAACCACACTGATCAGCTGAAACTATCAGTTGTTCGCTTTGCCATAACTGGCTAAAAGCCTTATGAATTATCATCGAATTCCGATTGTCCTCCAGTGCTTTATGTTGTACCAAGTGCACCATACTGCGACTCATTTTTCCTTGGTTAACCTTATACCAAGTCTTTGGATTTGATAATTCAATCTCCAAATAGTCTTGGATGGCGTTTCTCGCATTAGCACAGCCTTCGGCACTCACTGCATTTTTAACGATGACATAGCCGTTGTCCTGCCAGCATTTCAGGTCGTCCTCAGTGAGTACATCTGGCATATTTTGAACAGCAGCTATTTTTTCTTGATAACTGTCGGGGCAAGGGAAGTGGCAGGTGACATGTTTTAGCAATGCTATTTTTTCACTGCTCGGCTGAGCAGTTGTTACAATTGCATCAATAAAGCGATCGTAATCATGAGCATATTGAAACTGTAACTGATGTGCTTGAGATAAACTTAGGCCCAGTATGTCAAAAGTCGTTTTATATAATTCGAAACTAACTGGCTCTACCTGCTGCTGTTTATTTGTGAAAGTGTTGCTGGCTTGAAGCCAGATTTTTTTGAGTATGGATAAATGATAAAGCGCTAGAGCAAGATTTACATCACACATTATTTAACAACCATCCTTTAAAGTAGAGTTGTGTGTTCCCTCCTTAAAATTTTATTACAAAGACGTTTTTTTTCAATTTTTAACGCTTACACCTCATTACACTATAGGTATCACTAAACATGAGGATTCAGAGATGAAAAGAGCAGACTACTTCAATCAGGCACCTGAGCTTATTCAGCACTTATTGGGACAAGAGGAGTTGCTAAAACAGCAGGCCCATGCAACTTTTGGAGTCTCAATCTGGGAGCTCGTTAAACTTAGAGCATCACAAATCAATCAATGTGCTTTTTGTATTGCAATGCACACTAAACAGGCACTAGAGTATGGAGAAACCACTAATCGTATTATTGGATTAAGTGCATGGCAAGACATGCCGCTATACTCCAATAAAGAAAAACTGGCATTAGCGCTTTGTGAAAAGCTGACAAACGCACAAATGATTGACGACGCTTTTTATCAAACACTCAATGTAGAATTTGATGATAAAGAGCTGACTACGTTAACTATCGCTATTAATGCCATCAATAGTTGGAATCGGATCGTAAAAATGTTTAAGCCGAATGTAGAGTTCAATGAGCACAGATCTAACGCTTGAATTGATAAACCCAACAGGTGAAATCGCTAACTATGTGCAAGCTATCTGGTTTGCACAATCACACAAGCGCGGAGAAACTTGGCTTCCAAGCGACGGGGCAACTGGGTTTATTTTACCCCTAACAGGAACCATAGCCATTGATGGAGAAGTATTAACACATTCCGTTTATATGCAGTCTACCGCCACACAATCTAGAAAAATTAGCTACTCCGCGAAGGCACTGTTTTGCGGAGTGCGCTTTCACCCGGGCGGATTCGCACAATTACAACATGTTCAACACCCACTTGCTTTGCCTGAAGAACTAACTACACTTGCAGAAAAACTGCAAGACAGATCCGATTTTCTTACGTTCAAATCGTTACTGGCCCCCAGTTTAAATACACTTGTACCGCTTCATGGCTCGACATACTACACGCAAAAGCTCGTTAAGCTACTCACTGCGTATGTGCCACTCAATGAGGCATATGAGCAAGCTCCATTGAGTGCAAGGCAACTGGAAAGAAATATGAAGCAACTCTGTGGGATCACTCCAAAACAGCTAGAGAGAATTTATCGTGCCAGACAGGCTAAAGAAAGACTACAAGCAAATCCGAGACTCGCACTTTCTCAAATAGCACAAGAATGTGGATACTCAGATCAGTCACACTTTATCAGAGAGTTTGGCACGATATTAAAAATCACTCCCGCAAAGTATAGAAAGCTCATCGAATGTGCGCAAAATCATAAAAATATACCGTAATCATTTGTAAGGTGGACTCTAACTTTGATCTTGCAGCTGTAATAGTAATACCCAACCTTGATTCTAATACCAAATATGAATATCAAGTTGGGTGGTTTTTCCGATCTAGATACTACTACGGCTAATGAATACAAAGTAGAAAACGCTAGTGAGGTTTACCCTGAATAAACATACTGCCAATAGCTTACTTGACGCACCCCAAGATCAATGCTCCGCTTACGTATTCAGCCATCACCCAAGTGCATACATCAATTTAAACAAAGCAAAAATTTTGTTAGTAGTTCTACATAAAACATTTTTAATGTCGCTAGCATCGGATTTAATCTCTCAAATTGAACCAATATAAAATCAAGTCTGCGCTACATTAATCCGCTTTAAATCGTAAACACTTGAGGCTGCTTTGCTCATCAATGTCTTTAAATTCAGGTGGGTTTTGTAAACGTTCAACAAACGTAAGCGTTGGTGCCTCTCTTATCATTTCATCAATGAGGAATTGGCTTGAAACATCGGGAGAATTCACACACGCCAACACTTGGGCATTTGGCGTAAGTAACTCAGGAAGCTTTCTTAAAATTCGTTGATAGTCTTTGGTCAGTGCAAAGCTGCCTTTTTGAAAGCTTGGCGGATCAATTACGATTAGGTCGTACGGCCCATATTTACGCACTTTTCCCCAAGATTTGAATAAATCATGGCCTAAAAAAGACACCTTACTGAGGTCGTGTTCATTGAGTTGATGGTTTACTCTGCCTTGCTTGAGTGCCGCTTTTGCCATATCTAGATTCACAACATGGGCAGCACCGCCCGCAATTGCCGAGACAGAAAACCCACAAGTATAAGAAAACAGATTAAGTACCCGAGCCCCCGCCGACTGAGCTTTAACAAACTCACGACCCAAACGCATATCTAAAAACAGTCCCATGTTCTGCTTTACACCGAGCTTTAAGCCATATTTAAGTCCATTTTCTTCAACGATAGGCATAGCAGTTAATTCACCATACAATACCTCGAGGTCTGAATCAGGCAAATAACGATGTTGTAGCAAAATAGCAGAGACTTTTCCGTTAAATGCTTCAGTCTCCACAAGTGATAATAATGCCTGCTTTAGCGACGCTATCAAGTCAACGTCGTGCTCCTTGAATAAAGAGACTAAGAGCTGACCTTGTAACCAATCTACTGTGATTTGTTCAAGCCCTTCATAGCAACGACCACGTCCATGAAATAGACGTCTAAGCTCGTTTGGTACGGCTTGGGTTTGCAAATGATTCAGGAGGGTCGATACAGGGTTTATTGCTGTCATGTCGGTGTCTGGTTATATGCGTAAGGTCCGGCATTTTACTTGTTACTTCACAGCAAAAGCAAATGCCTAAGGTCTGCTTAGCTTTCACGTTTATTTTTTGCAGCAAAGGAAACCAGTCTTATGGGCGCCACAACATCGTTGTTGCCCCGCTAAAACCAGTTAACCAATTGAGATAAGAAAAATCTTCATGATGGGAGGCAACAAAGCCCATTCTCATGTAAAGCTTTTTTGCTTGGGGGTTAGAATCAATTACATCAAGTCGTAATGCGTGAAACCCGCTTTGTTTGGTATAGCGCTGCAGTGCCACTAGAAGCGCAGTGCCAACACCATGTCCTCTGACCAATGCTGCAACTGCGATACCGTCCATCACCACTTCATTGGGCGCAGGCTTTCGCTCAAAAAGGGTAAATACCGCTGCGGCTTTAACCCCGCCTAGCAAGCCTAATTCGTCAATAAGTCCAGAAAAGCCCATATTTGATGTAAAACCGCTTTTGCCATATTGAAAGCCCGCAATCCCCACTAACTTGCCGTCTGCAAAGGCAGCGAAAGAGTATTCTGGGATGAAGCTCTTCGCGATAATAGTGATCAGCTTATTGCGATCCGGCACTGCGGCTTTGAATTTGCTACCAAACGCATCAACGTAAAGCTCAGCAGCCGCTTGCGCATACTCTATATCCCATCCTTGTGTTATTTCTATTTCCATACCTTACCTCAAGCTAACGTGTCGACTTCAATATTAGGTCAAAGTTAGCTTAGGTATGAAGTTCGAATTTGTAAAAAATTCGAGTCGATTATGCATGTAACGTAATTGTTAGTTTGCGCCATACTCGCTCAACGGGACCCACCTTAAAGAGTCGCCCGTAAATCACATTTAACAGCAGCTGCACTGCCATAATCACAAGCCATAAGAGTAAGAGCTCACTGCGACTTAGCGTATTATGTAATCCAAAGCCATAAAATATCACCACCAATAACAGTGACTGTCCAATGTAATTGCTAAGCGCAAATCGACCCACTTGATTTATCGCCTCAAGGGATTTGAAGCGATGCAACCAACGGTTATATAGCAAAGATAACAAAACCAAGTAAACAATCGCTTGCAGCTCCCGGTTAAGTACGATGACCATTTGTTTAGCGTAAGATAACACTGGGATATGTGAACTGTGTAGCCAATGAAAATAGCGAGCTTGAGTGGCATAACACGACACCGCAATCAAGCAAAGCAGTGCCACAACCGCAAAAGGGCTAAGTTTAGTCTTTGAGAACAATCCCCATTGAAACAACTGTGAGCCTATCAGCATCATCATCAACGTGGACCAAAAAATACTTGAATAAAACAGCTTACCTTTATGGACCTGCGGGCTGTCAAAGTTTTCCTGCCAATACTCAGTTAAGTTTAGCGTTTCTTCCAAAGTACGATGGCTGGGTGTCCGTGGTTCGGTTTTATTCTGCCACCGATTAATCGCTTTTTGCTGGTCTCGTGTGCGAGACGCTTCGTCAACATTGAGCGCTGCTTGGTAAGCATCGTATTGGGCGTTGGTGCGTTCTGCTCTGCCAAAACCTGCAACTAACATAAACGCCAAACAAATTGCTATGCTGACTTTGATGGCCCGGATGCCAAGTAATATGACGGTGGTGGCAATCATTCCTATCACGGCATAGTGATAGAGAATGTCGCCACTCCAAATACAATAGGCATGAACAAGGCCGAGTATAAATAAAGCCACTAGCCTTGCCGCACTTAATTTAATAGCAAATTCAAATGGCTGTTTTTGAAGAATAATCGTAAGGCCAGCGCCAAATAACATCGCCAGCAGCCCGTAAAACTTGCCCTGAGCAAACACGTAAACCCAGTACCTTACCTCACTGTCTATATCTGCCATAAAGCCATATTGGTAACTGCCCCATGGATTGGGATAGGCAAAGCTTTCGATGTTGATAAGTAAAATACATAGAATTGCTACCCCGCGAATAAAATCGAGGCTGTTAATACGATTTTTTTCAGCACTAGTCATCAGCGCTACCCATGCTGCCCGACTGTCCATCATGGTGAGCCAGCTTTGCGTTTTCGCTATCGAGCAGTGTGGTAATTTGTGCAACCTGCGCGCTAAATTCATCAAATTGCGTGTCACTTAGCTTGGTGTTTTTTGGTTGTTTTAGGGTGAGTGGATTGATGGCTTTTCCATCTTTATGCACTTCATAATGTAAGTGACGCGCCTGCGACAGGCCGGTATTCCCAAGATAACCAATCACATCGCCTTGCTTTACTCGCATCCCAACCTCGAGGCTGTTCGCAAAGCCATTTAAGTGCGCATAAAGTGTTTGATAGCCTTTACCGTGATCTAACACTACGCGATTACCAAAGCTGCCGCCCCACCCAGCTTTGAGTACTTTTCCAGAACCCGCAGCCATAATAGGCGTACCAACAGGCGCACCAAAATCGATACCTTTGTGCATTCGGGTATAGCCCAATACTGGGTGATGACGTTTACCGAAGTTTGACGATAATCGAGCACCATTAAGCGGCGTTTTCATTAGAAAGCTTTGCGCGAGGGTACCATCAGGGTGGTAGAAAGCGGTCGTTCCGCCATTATCAGTAAACCGGTATAAGCGATATTTTTCTTTTCCTGAAAGTAGCGCAACATGTTGTAATTCTATAGGTTTGGAGATTTGCTTGAGTATACCTTCGGCTGCCACAAGCTGCTGTTCTTGAAATACAAAATCGATTTGGTCGCCAGCATATACTTCTCTTTGAAAATCGACAAGATGAGATAAGGCCACAATACTTTGATTAATAATGTCGTTAGGCACCCCGATTTTGCTGGCGTCCACAAAAAAACTAGAATCTATGCTTGTCGATAAACGCTTTGTTTGCGTGACGGTTTCAAGCTCACTTAGCGATGCATGCCAGTGTTCATCTACTCTTTTAATCTCAATAACCTGTGCAAATGCATATTCAAAGCGGATTTGCTGTACTTGTCCGTCTACAAGCTCTGCTTCTATTAACTGTCCAGCCTTGAGTTTAGTCAGTGATGTCCACGCACTCACGGCTTGTTCTACCAGCCAACTATCACGGTCACTGAACGCAAACCTACTTAAAAGATTCGCTAAACTCTCACCCGATTTAAGTTCAAGTAGACGAATATCTTGAACTGGCTTAAGCTCCTGGGTGATTTGGGCCGCGACTGAGTCTTCAGCGGATCCATTATGTACAACAGCTTGCGCTTGATCTGGTTGCGCAGACACAAAGGTGTTCTCTGGCGCTTTATTGACCGAATGAGTCTGCTCGGGTTGTTTCGAGCAGCCGAAAGTTGCCATCATTGCAATAGCGATAGAAAGCTTTTTAATCATGTTAATTTTCCAATAAGGTCAGCGGATCAATGCGCGTGTTGTTATGCAGAGCTTCTAGATGTAGATGTGGACCAGTGACTCGACCGGTTTCACCTATGGTACCGATCACTTCTCCTTGCGATACTTGCTCACCCACTTCAACATCAATGCTATCAAGGTGTGCGTAGAGGCTTTGATAACCATTGTCATGATGGATCAACACCACTTTACCGTAATTCTTAGGCAAGGTTTTATCATCAGCAATCGTGACCGTACCGCTGGCAACCGCCATCGCAGGTTCACCAACGCCGCCAGCTAAATCCAGTCCTTGATGTGCTTTATTGTGACGAAAGCTTGATATATGCCCAAACCTGGATGTTATTTCAGGGGTGGCGACCGGGTATGTCCATGTTTTACTCACCAACGCCATTCCCATTGTCCACTGAATATTGCCATAGGCTAAACCTAAACTAAGCAACACAAAAAACCCTGTCAATACACGGTTACTTGGCTTCTTTTTAGATTTAAGAATAACGCTAAAACGCTTTTTATAGTCATCTAAGGTCAGTGAATTAGACGCAAAACTTGCTGTCATATTCATCGTTTTCGACTGCGCAGCAGCCCGTTTTAACGAGTTCATTAATGCTTTGCTATAAGCCAAAGGGTCAAGGCTGTGCTTCGCTATCGTCACCTCATCACAGCGATATTCCATCGCTCGAATAAAGCCCTGTTCCATTTTTGCAATAAACGGATTAAACCAAGCAAGCGTCACGAGTATTCGCCAAATTACGACAGCAATATGATCGCCTTTATCTATGTGAGTTAACTCATGCAGAATAAGTGCTTGCTGCTCGGCCTTTGGTAGCGTGTCAAATTCCACTGGCAAATACACTTTGGGTTGCCACAGTCCGAACACAAAAGGAGAGCAAGTAATTGGTAATTGATAGCAACTCAGTGTGCCGAGTTTTATTTTTGATGCAGTACTACAAAGGCGTTTTACTCGCCAAAACTGTCGCCCAAGTACCAAAAGATGAGCAATGAGACCAACGCAATAGACCATAAATACAGCCAAAAGCGTCAAGTTTAGCCAGTCAGACCCAACCTGTGTGCGCTTCGTCATTGCCAGCAGCGGCTCTGCAAATTGTTGTAAGTTGGCATTAAACAAGATGGCTGGAATGGCGTTATGTTGTTCCATATGTTCAAATGGGATCCAAGGCAAAAAAGTCACTGCCAGCACGCCCCACCAAAGTCCTTTATTCTGTACATACCGAGCGGAAAATTTCACTCCAAGTGCGTACATTAAGCCACTAAGCACTACCCACAGCAAGACCGAAAGTAATATCAGTTCCATACCTTACTCTTCATCACCTTGCGTCTTAGCTAACTCATCTAACATGGCTTCTAATTCATCTAATTCATCCGCTGCAATTAACTTACTATCTGAAAACATAGCGATTGGAAGAGGCTCATCCAACTCCATGATTTGCTTTGCAAACTCTTGAGCATAAAGTGCGAGAGTCGGTACCTTAGCAAGGACAGCTGAGTATATTTTTTTATTGCCTTGCATTTGCTCGGCGAGATAACCCTTTTCACACATTCTCTCAAGAGTTTTTCGAGTTGATGAGTAGCTCCAGCTGAGCTTTGCTCCAATTTCTGTGTGAATTTCTTTGCCCGTTCTTGGCTGTTCACGCCAAAGGATCTTTAAAACGATTAGTTCGGTTGAGTTAGGCTTCATTGTTTTTCTCACAACTGCGACAGATGTCACACATTAACAAACAAAAAAGTGCGACACAAGTCGCATATTGTGTTTTTTTAATTTTCACCACGAAAAATGGCGACATTAGCAACAGCACTTATACTTCAAGTTGATATGTAAAAAATGAGTTATCTGTAGTGCTAGAGCTAATTAATATTCGCCATAAATTATGGCTGCTAATTGTGTTTCCGGTCATTGCGCTTGCCTTACTGCTTGGATATGCTTTTAATCGTTACGCTCACCTTGAGTCAGAAGTAGAATCTCTATACGCTGATCGTGTTGTGCCGCTTATTCAAATAAAAAAAGTATCAGATCACGGTGCGATTCAGATTGTCGACATACTTCATAAGTATCGTGCAAGGTTGGTCTCCAAAGACGAGGTGCTGGTGCAAATAGCAGATGCTACTCAGGTCATGAACGACGCGTGGCAAAGCTACCTAAATACTTATTTGGTGACGGCGGAGCAAGTCAAGATCGAACTCATTGAGTTTCAAATGCAGGCCGTATTTACGCATATTGCCACAATCCAAAGCGCGATAAATCAAGGAACATTTTTAGCTATTCCACAAAATCAGTTTGTTACTGCACTCTATGAAAAGTTCGATCCGTTAACTGCATCATTACAAGTACTCACCGAAGTACAAAATGATGTCGCACTCGGTATTGTGAAACAAACCGAGCAACAATTTAGCCAACTCAAGCTGCTGCTCACTACTTTTTCTGTGATCGTATTGGTGAGTTTAATTGCTGTTGGCTTCGCTTTATACCGTTCTATTCAACATCCAATCAATCATATTCGCTCACAAATCAACCACATTATTGAGAGCTCGAGTCTTGAAAAACGTATCGACATTGATAATCACAATGAATTGACTGATGTTAGCCTTGCCATCAATCAGCTCCTTAGCCACATTCAAGTGATCCACCAGCAATTGTTAGAGGCGGAAAAATTATCGAGCCTAGGTAGTTTAGTCTCAGGGTTGGCTCACGAGGTAAATACCCCACTTGGCGTCTCAATAACCGCCATATCATCCTGCCAAGAGCAAGTGGATGTGATGGAAACTGGCATGAAAGCGCAGCGTCTGTCGCACCCTGAGTTTTTAGAAATCATGGCAGCATTGGATTCTGGGTTGTCTATCGCAGAGCGAAATCTTGGCAAAACGGCAAAGTTGGTACAAGAGTTCAAAAATATCTCCGCAGAGCAAGAAACGGACGTTGAGCAACTTGTCGACCTAGAAGCCGTTATCCGCGATTATTGCGAGCAGACTGCCCGTTTTCAGTTAAAGATGCGCGTTGAATTTAGCGCAACGGGAAAACTGGAACAACTGGTCAAAATCAACGTTAATGCGCTACAGCAAACCTTACTACAACTACTTGAGAATGCCCGAATTCACGGTTATAGCGATGATATTAATACTCAACCGTTTGCTGCTATTCGTTTAGAGATCACTGACAATAAAATACTTATTCGAGTCAAAGACGAAGGCGTTGGTATGAGTAATGAGATCCTAAACCGGATCTTCGAGCCCTTTTACACCACTGCTCGCCAACATGGTCATGCAGGGCTTGGGCTTTCCGTTACCTATAATCTCGTCAAAAAACACTTAAACGGTGACTTAAAAGTCAATTCCAAAGCCGGAAATGGCACTACTTTTACCATCTTGTTGGCGAACAAAACGTTGGCACAAACCGCCTAACCAACTTGTGCCCTAATAGCATACTTAACGAGTGACAAAGCCTCCGTTAACAAACAAGGTTTGCCCAGTCGTCCAGCGTGATTGCTCCGACGCAAGATAAAGCACCGCAGGGGTAATATCGTCCACTTGCCCTAGTCGGTTCATTACACTTGCAGACTGCAAATAATTAACGGTTTGCTCATTTTCTTCGCCATGGAAAAAGTCTGTGTCAATTGGACCTGGTGCAATGGTATTGACGGTCACCCCTCGATGCCCTATTTCCTTTGCCAGCGCACGAGTGAAATGCTCAAGTGGCGCTTTTGAGCCAGCATAGAGCGCATAATTTCCAGTAAATGCTGCCAACAGCGAAGTGCCCATATTAATGATCCGACCATTATCACGAATATGCTTAGCGGCTTCTTGCATCACAAAAAATGCTCCTTTACAGTTGACCCCAAATAGCCTGTCGAAATCTTCCTCACTATATTCAACAAACGGTTTTTTGCTGATATTACCGGCATTATTGATAACGATATCTACGCCGCCAAACTCACTAATAATATGCTCAAATATATTCATTACCTGCGCTTTATTGCTGATATCTCCGTGTACTAGCGTCGTTCTAACACCCAGCGCTTCAACTTCCTTCTGAGTTTCAAGTGCTTGTGGTTTAGAATGGGCACTATGATAGTGAAGTGCAAGATCAGCGCCTTGCTTTGCCAGCGCAATGGCAAAATTTTTCCCCATATTTTTGGCTGAGCCAGTGATAAACGCAACCTTACCTGTTAATTGCTTAGACATACGTATTTCTCCTACTTAAAATATTCAATCGACTTTTAGTGTAGCTAGGTGAAAGGGATACAGGTATAGTGATTTTAGTCATTTACTAATTGCATTTTTTACATCCGCTATGAAATCGATTACTGAAGAAGATTTGTTTGTTCTTACCGTTGAATCTGGCAGCCTCAAATCTGCGGCTGAAGTGATAGGTACCGATCCCTCCTCGGTAAGCAGAAAGCTCGCAAACTTAGAAAGCCGATTAGGAGTAAAACTTTTACAGCGCTCCACTAAGCAAACAGCCGCAACTGAAGTTGGGCTTGAGTACTATAAAGGCGTAAAACAATTACTAGATGAAAAAAGGGAATTAGAAGAGTCGATTTCAGGCACCTCCACACTGCCTTCTGGTACATTAAGAGTTGCAGCGCCACACGACTTCGCCGAGCGCTTCATTGCTCCTGTGGTACAAACCATGATAACCACCTATCCAGACCTCAATATCGAGTTACTGCTCGACAGTCATTTTGAAGATCTCAAGACTAAACAAATCGATATTGCAATTAGGATTGGCAAATTGGATGACTCCTCCTTGATCTGCCGACAACTAGGCAATGTACCACGAGTCTTGGTGGCCTCTAAATCGTATATTGAGCGCATGGGACAACCACAACGCTTTAGTGACTTAAGCAAACTGGATTTTATCTTTTACAATAAACCTAAGCTTGGTGATCAGCTCATTCTCGGTAAAGGCCTGCATCGTGAAGCCGTTGCGGTAAGTGGTAAGCTCGTCGCCAACAGTGTTGCAGTACTAAAGAATTGGGTAAACGCTGGCCTTGGCGTGCATTACGGGCCACTATGGGCATTTAAAGATGAATTAGCTATGGGCAGTTGTGTACAGCTACTACCTGAACTTCACGATGAAAGTTATCCAATCCATGCGCTGTACTTGTCGAAGCAATATACTCCCGCAAAGGTACGGGAGTTTGTTGAGCTATTGACTTCAACCTATCAGCAATACCGCTTCGATTGAATCAAACTAGCCAATTTCAAATGAAGTTACCCCAAACACGCGAGTTAATGGTAAATCAGGTTGTTCACCGGTATACATTCTCGCGGTTTCAAAGGAAAGTGACATCTTGTACTTTTGTGCAAGCGCAACACCAGCTGCATTTACTTCTGGCACGTCCAAATAGATGGTCTCGGTTTTTGATACCTTAGATCTAAGCGCTAAGAAGAGAGTCTCTGCAAGTTCCGCGCTATCAGCGTAAAGCGGACCTATTTTATAGCCGACGTGGCAAGGGCGGATCACCCCTATGGCTGCCAGTGTATCCCCCTGCTTAATACCGAAACCGTAGCAGTCTGGCTGGTTAACCCAAGCGTCAACAAAAGCGACTCTTTTTGCGGGGAAAAATGCACTGTCATAAGCAATGACCTCTTCTATCGGTAACCGTTCAAGTGCCACTAAGTTTGTGCAATCAGGCATTTCGCCACCGCCCACCCCTTCGTAGCGAATATTACGATAGGCGAGCTTAAAACCCGATTTTTTGTAATTCTCTTGCTGAGCGACCACTCCATCCAGTGCGACGTTACAACCAGCTAAGTATTGAAGTCCATCCTGCCAAATCTGCATCCCATAACCCTGACCTCGATATTCTGGTTTAACGATATAAAAGCCTAAAAAACCAAATGAATCATCGTACTTATTCACCGAAATCGAAGCGATAGGTTCATCGCCTAGATAGCCAATTAAAAAGCCATTTGGATCGGCTTGATAGTAGCACTGTGCGTCACTAAGTCCTGGGTTCCACCCTTCTTGCAGAGCCCATTTTGCTGCAACTTTTAATTCAGCTAGGTCCATTACTTTTATTTTAAATGCTCTATTTTCCATGACGTATCTACTTTCATCACCTGATGTAGTTTGTATTATAGCGGACAATCCTGCACTGCAATGGCCCTATCATAGGCATAATAAGCCTCAAATTTGGAGCAAATATAAAGGATAGGCACACTAACACCCGAACAATTATTATCACTGATTGATTTTCCACACGCCTCGCTATATGGTGTGCACCAAATACGAGCCTAACGTATTAATTACCAAGAAATAAATCATAAAAAGGAGTTGTTTTATGGCCCTCTACATTAAAAATTCGGCGGTCGCATGTCCTGCGGAAAAAGTGTTGCAAGCTACAGACTTTTACAAGCCATTCCCGAGCACCCAAGATGTCGCGTTTAATGACACTCAGCTATTACCAATAGGGCTACTTGACTATTCGAGGTTAGACGCAACCAGCGATGATAATGTACTTATCGCATTACCGATTTCTATGGAGATTTTTGATGGCGACCTTCCTTATATTTCCTACTCACTGACAGACATTGGGTGGCAAGTTGACGCGCACAATGTTGACAACCTAAGTGAAGATAAGGAGGATTTTGAAGACTATAGCGAATACTATCAGCAAGCAGCCAGCTTCTACGCCAAGCATCAACGACTTAACTACTCTCTTGACGAAAACGAAGAAAGCGACCTGCTCTTTGAATTAGGTGGCCAACCCATGCTCGGTTGCAATTGGGACGCCTATTTGTGGGATGAAGAAGGTGATGATGAAACGCGCTATTTTGACGCTATGGATGAGCAAAGCGGCGAGAATTACAGCCACTACTCCACTCGTGAAATTGGCTTTTTTGATGAAGAGCATGACGTAGATTTTACCTACCTTGGTACCTTCTGCTTCTCCACTTATTTTGAGGGCGGTGGCGAAGGGATTGTTTTTTATAGTGCTAAACACAAGAGAGTATTGGTTATCGCCGAGTTTTCTTAAGTTCAATTAAACTCTCTCAAGGCACGATAACAGAAGTCACCGTGCCTTTTTATCTTAAGCAAACTTTAAGTGAACCGACACACCTGTTTCGCCACTTTCAATCATCACCTCCACAGAAAACTTCTCACAAAGACGCTTTACTAGCGATAACCCAATGCCTGTGCCTGAACTATTGGGACCGCGCATTCCAGACTCAAAGGCTTGCTCGTTTGCCGTAAAGATCTCTGGTAACCCTTGCCCATTATCCGCAATTGTTAGTGTATTATCTCTGTAACGAATATGGATTTGCTCACCTTGGCTATGATGTACAGCGTTCTGTAACAGGTTTTGCACCACCAATCTTAGCTCCTGCGCAGCCATAAAAACAAATACATTGTCGGGTAAGTCGATAGTTAGGACTTTATGCTCAAACAGCGCTTGATTGTTGATAATGCAGGCTTCAATCACGGATTGTAGATTAGTCTGCTCCGGTGTATCGGCTTTTTCTCGGGCAAGGGCAAGTAGCGCCTCTAGTGTTAGCTGTATCTGCTGGTCAGACTCCGCTATCCTTGCCACCAATTCCTGCTGTTTACTATTTAACTCGGTGTGGTTGAGTAAACTAACCGCCCCTTGGGAAATGGTGACAGGTGTTCTCAATTCATGAGAAATATCTCTGGTAAATTGGCGTTCACGCTCAACGAATGCTCGAATACGAGCAAGGGATGACTCTAGCGTTTGTGCAAATTTACCAATTTCATTTTGCGAAAACTGAGATGCAAAATTGGTCGGGAGGTTTTCAACGGGACTTGCTTCTACAATTACCATTAGCTCATCCAAAGGTTTAAGTAGTTTTTTTGCCAGCTTTACCGTACCAAGCGCTAACAATAACGCAATTACTAAGCCAATCGCCAATAAGGTCAGTGAAAAACCAAGCATCAAGCCTCGAAGTTCACGTACCACAAGATGACCGCTTACTTCAGCAAGCAATATGCCTTGTCCACGGTCATGCTTGTTTAGAAAGACGATATGATAATGTTTACCCGCCTCAGCACTAAACTCTTTACGGTTTGGCTCCTCAGCGAGTAACGTTCTTACCACCGCGGGTAAGGTGTCGGTTGTTGGATGAAATGTGACGAAGTCAAAATGTGCTTTTGGTGTCTCGTTATTGACGATTTGAAGCGCTATCTGCTTTCTTTCATCCTCTAAAATTTGATAAAAAAAGCTGTCTTCTATGATGTAGCTAAAAAGCAAAGTGATCAGTGAAAATAATACACTGAGCAGCACGACGATAGAGACAAAATAAGTGATGATGCGGTTTCTTAGTTGTTTTGTTTTCATTTTTCTCAATTGCTATTTCAGCTATAAATCCAGCACTAAGCCAACGCTGTGAATGGTTTTAATAATGGCAGTTGGAAATGGCTTATCTACCGCTTTGCGTAATTGGTAGATATGTGACCGTAAAGAATCCGAGTCAGTGCCCTCCTCGCCCCAAATACGCTCAACAAGCTCACTCTTAGATACCGCTCGAGGGTAACTTTCCATCAAAATTTTAAGAATATTGAACAAAATTGGCGGTAACACGAGTGCAGTCTCACCCCGCGTTACCGTTTGGTTTTGGTAATTGAGCGTAACCTGTTTATCTGCCTCCCCCACACTGAGCGCCCTTGCAGCAGGTGTGGGATTTAATCGACAAGTTAATGCGCTGACTCGAGCTACTAGCTCCTCTAGCGAAAAAGGTTTGGTGAGGTAATCATCCGCACCCTGCGCAAATCCTGCTAATTTATCGTCCAAAGTATCTCGAGCAGTTAACATGATGATGGGAATATGCCTGTCGGCTTGAAGTCTTAATCGCTGGCAGACCTCAAGCCCTTCAATATCTGGCAGCATAATATCCAAAATAATACAGTCAAAATATTGTGTTAATGCAAGCTCACAACCTTGCTCTCCCGTATAAGCAAAGTCCAAACTATGTCCCTGCATATCGAAGTAATCAGCAATATTACTTGCAATCGCGGAGTTGTCTTCAATTACTAATATATTGAGTTGTGAGCTTGTTTTCATTAATACCAACCTTGTAATTCTTCATAGTAGCCTTCAGGCAAGATATGCTCACCTTCAATAACCACGTGATGTTTTTTAACACTCGCAATAGCTTCGAATAATGCTTCGTTTTCACGTTCGCTGGCGTATTCATCGTCATCTGCCGAAACCAACCACACCTTGGGAGAATCAACGGCTGTCGCAAAGTTTTTAATCGCCACTCGTGCCACCGCATTAGTCAGGTAAGGCGGCACAATTGATAACACATTATCCACTCGTTTATCCAGTGCAGCTAAAATTAAACTGATTTGACCTCCCATGCTGTATCCTGCAACACTGATTTGGTTTTGATCAAATTGCGGTTGGGTTGCGATCCAATCAAGCAGAACTCTGTGATCCTTTACCGAATCAATAACCATGTTTTCGTAGGGCTCGCGTTTTCCCCACCAATCTAAATCATGCATAACATCAATAAGGTTATAGTCTGGGTTTTTACGCTTACCATGGTTTCTTGAATCAATGGCAATCACAGCATACCCGTTTGCTAGTGCCATTTTGGTAAGTTCATCCGTTTGCTCGTATGTGTCACGTCCTTTAAAGCTTTCTTGTATCCAGCGTACATCACTTCGACCCATACCGTGGACACCCACCATAACGGGCATTGGTTCAGTCGCGTCATAATTATTTGGATAGAGAATATGCCCATTGACTTTATCGCCATCAAACGTTTTGTACTCAAGCGCAAAGTGATTAGCTTTTAATGGTGAAAGATTTACCTCTACCGCCTTTTGCTCATAGCTATATATTTGCGCTAATTCCTCCGGCGTAACGCTATATGGCTTTAATCCAAATACTGCGTACCAAACAGCGGCAACACCTGCGATAATTCCAGTCACTACTAACATTGTTTTTCTCCAGCTTTGCTTAACCATAAACTTTCTCCTTTAGTGCAATCAGACTCTCCGCCGTCCCGTGCTTTTTGAGCGCTGCTTCTAATGTGGACTGTGCACCAGATATATCATTTAGTTTGAGCTGTGCATTTACTAACGCTTCGTACAGCATGGGGAGATCAATATCTGCAAAGGTTAATTGCATTAACTCAACGGCCACTTCAAGTTGATGAGCAGTTTGCGCATGCTGCGCTTGATATAAACCAGAGATCCCGAGCAACATAGGATCAAATGATGACTTATCCGCTAAATAACGTGCCCTCGCTTTGCTGCTATCTGAAAAGAATTGCTCTACTAACAAAATACTTTCATCGTCTTTGAATCGCGGTAACTCGCTTACCGTCAGACCAAGCGCCGCAACCACCGCTTTAGCGGTATCTACCGTAGAGAAAGGGTTTTGTCCCGTGATCAATTGACCATCAATACTTACCTGATTCAACATCAACCCGTCTTGCACAAACGATACACCACGCTCAATGAGTTTATCTTCAAGTAGGAATGGAAACTGTTTGGTCCACTTTTTACCAAACGCTGCCTCTTCTTCGTTAGTAAAACCATTTACTCGCTTGCCGGCGATTAAATACTCTCCATTTTCAAGCTTTACATCCACCAATGCCGCAGGACCATGGCAAACAGCACCAATTACGCCATTGTTAACGTAGATATCACGAATAATTGCCTGTAACGGTTTGGAGTCATGCAAGTCGAACATTGGGCCTTTACCCCCAACCACAAACACAGCATCGAATTGCGCGGGCTCTAATTCACTCAGTCTTTTAGTGTTTTTAAGCTGCGCCATCGCCGCCGTATCGTTACTGTATGCTTGATTATAGGGTTTGTTTTTATCGAACTTATCTGCTAGTGGTTCACCGCCCTTTGGCGAGGCTAATGTGACTTTTACGCCATTTTGTTTAAACACGGCATATGCTTTACTGAGCTCGTCAAATTCAAACCCAGGTTTGCTTAAAGTGCCATCATCCCCCATTTCGCCATAGCTACTGAGCACCATGAGCACATGAGGTGTGTTTTTATCTTGTGCAAGCGTATTGACTGAAGTTGCTGACAACGCAGCAACGAGAGATAAGGTGAATAGTGATTTGTTCATCATCCTGTCCTCGGGCCTGTTGACCCTTGTGTTGTTTTGTTACAGACACTTTATGCGGACAGGTGTGAAATGGATGTGAAGTCAATTCATATGATTTAAAAAGCGAAAAACCGTTAATTATGATCTTAAAGGCTTTGGAAATTTTACTCTTACGTCGTCTATTAAGCGCTTGCGCGAGCTACGTTCACGCTCATGAGGCGCGAATAAAGCACTTGCCTCATCTAATAAATCGACCACTTGGTGAAGGTTGGTTAGTTCATCTGGGCTCAAGTGCTCATCTTGTGCTAAATACTCGTTGATAATAACGATAGCGGCTTCTTTATTTGCAATATCCTCAGGTAAACCGGTTTTTGTACAAAGTCCGTAAATACCACCAAGAAAGTGTTGCCATTCACTTTCTAAGTGAGCGTCGATGTCTTGATCCAGTTTTGCATCTTGTGGATTAAGACCTTGCGTTTTTAATCTATATAGTTGGTCTTTATAGCGTTGACTGAAGAGCGAAAAGGCTTGTGCTTCATCCTCTGCTTGCAACACAGCACCAAGCCATACCAAAGCGCCTTGCGGATAAAATTCTAGACAGCTTTTATCACTGTGCTCGCCAAAGAAAGAATCACATTCGAGCTTTAATGTTAATTTATAGGCGGCTTTTGGCATCAAACGTTTTTCAATTAACGTAGCCAATTCAAAGTGAGATAGCTGCGACTCGCGTAGCAAGGTCTCTTTGGTAATAAAATGCGTCTGCAGATAATTAAGTAGCTCCATTGATTATTCCTTTGAATTAGCTAGCTTTATTTTTGCCCTGAGCGCAGTCGTGATGATAATCAAACCAAGCAAGTTGATTTTTACTGCAATGGTTTCTAGATTCAACTGAACCGTTAACAACAGTCCTGATGAAAATTGGATTACGGTGTCTTCGACGACTACGCCTATGGACATGAGTGCGCCGAGCATCACAGCCCAATTTAAGGCCCTGAGTTGCTTTTGATATAACTTAAACGCGACGAATAAACACAAAAAGCTAGCAGTAAAGTCTAGAATTAAGGTCCATTCTGGGGCGCTAAATACGCCCAATAGAAATAATACAAACCCAGCTATTCCCACGCATGCTAATAAGAAGGTAGTAATTTTTGAGCTATTTATATGGTGAGAAAACATCGCTTTTATTTTTTATTATTGCTCGTTAGGTTAGCGGCATTATAACCACTAACCTTTCAGGTTAAAAAATATTATTGTACCTTATTCACCATTTCTTCAATATATTTAATGGCAATAAATGGGTCTGTCTCATCAAATAGGTGAGAAGCGTATTTCATGGTAACAGAGGTGACATTGTCGCCGATTTCTTGCAGTTTTATCTGGGAATCTTTTGACGTTTGAGTGTAAACATCAACATCAGCATAACTCATGCCGGTAGAGCGGATAGTCACATGAGGGATCCCACGCGACAGGATCGTAACTGGCATTTTCCGGTTAATTTTATACATCTCTGTATGGGCAGAAGCTTCTTCCAAATCTTCTAATGAATGAGTATCTCTCTCCCAGTTGACGATCCAATCCATGATCTTCCAAGCTTCTTTGGACATCTTACTTTTCATATTGTGATACCAAGACTCATGAGCGATATCAATAAGTACCATCCCTTTCACTTTTTCAGGGTTTCGGTTGGCATAGGCTCTTGCAACAAAACCACCAAAAGAGTGAGGTACAAGTACCAAATTATCCATTTTAGTGGCTTGAGTGAATGCCTCAAGCTCTTGTGTAAGCTCCAACATAGTCCGTACTCGAGGCTTTGCAAAAGTGCTTTTTCCGGTGCCCGCTCTATCATAAAAACATAAGCGATAGCCTTTTGGCTTTATGTTGTGAATGGTGTTTTTGTAGGTTTCATGAGCATCAAGGCCCATACCAGCTAGTAAAAGTGCCGTCGTTTCGCCCTCTCCTTTGCAAGCATAGGCAAGTTTGTTGCCGTTTATTTCCACATATTGATAATCGTGTTCATGAACTGATTGGTTGGCGCTGGCCACTGAACTATAGGCGACGAGCCCGAGTACTGCTGATGTTATTATTTTCATTGTCCTTTCTCATTTATTGTTTGCTCCAAAAACATACTAAGCAATTCCCTTAATGAATTCAATAAAGTTTCAGAAACTTCTGAAACTTTATTATATCAAAGTGTAAACAAAGTATGCGACGTAGCCTATAAATAAGATGCCTCCCTCTTTGCGACTGAGCATTAACCCAGAAATAAGTAATGGCGTACAAAGTATCGTTGCAACGATCATGACTGAAATATCAATTCTCAGCATACGGCTTGTCACTTCTAAAGGAGTGGCGCTGATAAGTCCTGTCACGCCAAGTACACCCAATGAATTGAATAAATTACTACCAATAACATTGCCTACCGCAATATCAGCATGCCCTTTTATACTCGCCATGATTGAGGTAACCACTTCTGGTAGCGACGTGCCAATAGCAATAATAGTTAAGCCAATCATTACTTCATCCACTGCTAAAGCACGGGCTAGTTGCACCGCATTATCCACCATAAGTTTTGCACCAAGTATTAACAAGCCAAGCCCTACGATAAATAGCAGCATGCTAACTGCGCGCTCACGCCAACGGTTTGGTTGTTGTGATGGCGTCGGTTCATTATTCTTATTGCTAAGCGCACGGCCTTGGGTAAACAAATAAACGACATAAAATAACAAAAGCAAGCACAATAATGCTGCGTCTAACTGACTGAGCCAGCCATCCCAGACTAATGCAGTGACTATAAAACTGGCGATCACTAGCATTGGAATATCTCGTTTCACTAATTCCTGTGAAACCACCAGCGGCGCTATCAGTGCAGATACACCGAGTATAAACAGAATATTAAAGGTATTGCTGCCTAACACATTAGCAAAAGCGAGACTACCTTGCCCCGTAACGGCTGACTGAATACTGACAGTAAGCTCAGGAGCACTAGTACCAAATGACACTATCGTTAACCCAATCAATACGCTTGGAACATTAAAACTCGCAGCTAGCTTAGAGGCACCCGCGACTAAACGGTCAGCACCAAAGACCAAGAGTGATAAACCTAAAACGATATAAATAAGATTGATTGTCATTGATGCAAACCTTGCGTATTGATGGAACGTTAGCTAGAAATAACCATGAGAATAGAAATTACTAGTTCTTGTTTACTCTCACTTAATTCACGTTATATCGCAACTAAACCGAGGGTAAGATTTGTCACTCTTGACGAGCAAAATAACTCATTAGACTGAGACTCTCTATTTGTGTCTAATGCGCGAAAATTAATGAGACCTTTCACTCAGTGAGTAGCCGCCAATGATGGCGCACTGCAGGCTGAACTCTAACTTATGTTAAGGAACTTGAATGACCAAATTTATCTCTTCTGAGCAAGCACGTGAATGCTACAACGTGCGCCACTGGAGCCAAGGCTTCTTTGGTATTAATGATCAGGGAGAGGTTACTGCGATGCCGAACCAACAGCAACCACAGCACGCCGTAACTCTGACAAACATTGCACAACAAATTAAATCTGAGGGTTATACCCTACCTGCGCTAGTACGTTTTCCACAAATTTTAGAGCAGCGTGTACATAATATTGTTGGTGCGTTTAATCAGGCGATTACTGATTACAGCTACCCAGAAGATTATTTATTGGTTTACCCAATTAAAGTAAACCAACAAAAAGAAGTCATTGAGGGGCTGATTGCAAGCCAAGCGGCAAGTGATAAAAAACAGCTTGGCTTAGAGGCTGGCAGTAAAGCTGAGTTACTTACTGTATTGGCGCTCAGTGAAAAGACCAGCGCAGTGATCGTGTGTAACGGCTACAAAGACAGAGAATATGTCCGTCTTGCGCTTATCGGTGAAAAATTAGGTCATCAAGTTTATATCGTTTTAGAAAAGCGTTCTGAGCTCGACATCGTGATGGCAGAAGCCAAAGCACTAAACGTGAAACCACGCTTAGGCTTACGCGTTCGTTTGGCATCACAAGGTAAAGGCAAATGGCAAGCAAGCGGCGGCGAAAAGTCCAAATTTGGCCTGTCTGCATCGCAAGTGCTTACGGTTGTTAACCAATTAAAGCACGCTGACATGCTAGACGCGCTGCAACTGGTGCACTTTCACTTAGGGTCGCAAATGGCCAACATTCGTGACGTGCGCGTTGGTGTGGGTGAAGCCGCTAGGTTCTACTGCGAATTACGCCGTTTAGGTGCAAACCTGTTGAATTTAGACGTAGGTGGCGGGCTTGCAGTAGATTACGATGGAACGCGCAGCCAGTCGTCCAACTCAATGAACTACAGCTTAGCTGAATATGCAAACAACATCGTTTACACCGTAGGCGATACCTGTAAGCAATACAATCAGCCAATGCCAAAGATTATCTCTGAGTCGGGTCGTGCGTTAACTGCCCATCATGCGGTGTTAATCACCGATGTGATTGGCACCGAAAGCTACCAAGTAGAAGAGATAACTGCACCGATGAGTGACGCCCCAAGACTGCTACACAATATGTGGACGTCTTGGCAGGCGCTCAACGAGCAGAGTGATGACCGTGCGTTGATTGAAATTTTTCATGATACGCAAGGCGACTTGGCTGAAGTACACAGCCAATTTGCGATGGGCCTATTAAGTCTTGAGCAAAGAGCTTGGGCGGAGCAAGTAAATCTGCGTGTATGTTATGAGCTAAACAAGCGTATGGACAACAAAAACCGTTTCCATCGCCCAATTATTGACGAACTCAGTGCTAAGCTTGCGGATAAATTCTTTGTGAATTTCTCGCTATTTCAATCTTTGCCAGACGCTTGGGGTATTGAACAGGTATTCCCTGTATTGCCACTTAGCGGATTAACAGAAGCACCAAAGCGCCGCGCGGTTTTGCTGGATATTACCTGTGATTCTGACGGTACGGTGGAGCATTATGTGGATGGTCAAGGTATTGAAGCAACATTGCCTGTACCTGAGTTTTGCAAAGATAAGCCCTATTTACTGGGATTTTTCTTGGTGGGTGCATACCAAGAGATTTTAGGTGACATGCACAACCTATTTGGCGACACCCACACCGTTGTAGCCACATTGGACGATCAGGGTGAACTATCGCTGGGTAATATCGATGCAGGTGACACCGTTGCCGATATGATGCGTTATGTACACCTTGATGTTGAACAATTTAAGCGTAACTTTGCCAACCTTGTTGAAAGCAAACTACCGCTTGAAGAGCAAGCAACCTGCCTAGCAGAGCTTGAAACCGGCCTTGACGGCTATACTTATTTGGAAGATTTTTAACCCATGAGCCATTTATTCGATCACACCGATCATTCTCTGTACTCCAACGGCATGACGTTTTTACGTCAGCCAATGGTACGCAATATCACAGATATTGATGCAGACGTTGTGGTACTTGGCTTGCCATTTGATTTGGCAACCTCTGGACGCCCAGGCGCGCGTTTGGGTCCAGATGCGATCCGTCGCGCATCCGTGCATTTAGCTTGGGAGAGTAAAAAATACCCTTGGTCATTTGCATTGTGGGACAAAATAAAACTACAAGACGCTGGCGATTTCACTTACCCAGTTGGCGATCCTGAGTATTTCACTGCGCAACTCGAGTTAGCCGCTCTGCAAATTTTGCAGCAAGGCAAAACGCTATTAAGCCTAGGCGGCGATCATTTTGTGACCCTGCCATTGCTGCGTGCTCATCAGCAAATTCATGGCAAAATGGCGCTCGTACATTTTGATGCGCACACAGACACATACAGCCAAGGCTCACGCTATGACCACGGTACTATGTTCTATCATGCACCGATTGAAGGCCTAATAAGCCCAGAGCACTCAATGCAAATTGGCATTAGAACCGAGTACACAGAGCAAGGCCACGAGTTTGGCGTGATTGACGCTATGGCAGCAAATGACTTAAGCGCCGAAGAAATAGCTGCGCAGATCAAAGCACGCGTCGGCGACTTGCCGGTGTATTTAACCTTTGATATCGACTGTCTAGACCCTGCATTCGCACCCGGCACCGGCACCCCAGTATGCGGCGGTCTAACCAGCGACAAAGTGCTGAAGATTTTACGCGCACTGCAAGGACTAAACATGATAGGCATGGACGTAGTAGAAGTCTCCCCTTCCTACGACCAAAGCGAGCTCACCGCAATCGCCGCCGCCACCATTGCACACGAACTACTGCATCTGTGGGCAGTAAAGCATAAATAATCGGATGCAAGTTTGACTAAGCCACCTCAACAAGGTGGCTTTTTTGTTTGGGGTTTACTGTAAAGTCGTAGAAGATCTCACATGCACCTTATTCTCCTTCGTCACACCCGAAAAACATACTTCTCGGCGGGTGCCCAGAACTATTCACACTGTGAGGCTGGAGCCTAGATTTTCTGAACTTGTAAACGAGTCTATCGCTATTGAGAAAGTGGAAATCCACAGGCGACTTATTCCCCCTCCATCACACCCATAAAGCATAAGCCGATATGCAATGTGCCGACAGGATGTCGGGGCGACGTTTTCTTGGTTCGCTCGATCGCGTCGTTTCAAAAGAATGAACGAGGAGCGCATGAATGCGCTTTGATATTAGCCAAGGAAGGCTCTACTCATTAATCAACTCGAAGTGGTCGCCCGCAAACTCATCATCGACAATAGCTCGAAAACACAACTTCTCGGCGGGAAAACCCCCTCCCACTAGGTTATTTACACTATGAAACACTTGTGGTGGTGCTTCACTTATTCCAACCTAATCGACATATTACAAAACTGTTTACATCCTCACTCAAATTGCGTTAACCACGCTTTTAACTCGCCATTTAACAAGGTTTGCTGCTCTTTACTCATCCCTTCAACCAATTGGGCTTGAATGGCGATATGCGGCTCAATCAGCTTTTCAATTAGGGCGAGGCCTTCGGCAGTCAATTCCACCGTTACACTGCGGCGATCTTCTATACAATGCTCACGTTTAATAAGGCCTTTTGCCGCTAGCTTGTCTAACCGATTGGTCATCGCGCCAGAGGTGAGTAACATGGTTTTAAATAGCTCTGATGGGGTTAAACGAAATGGCTTGCCGCTGCGGCGCAAGGTAGCTAACACATCAAATTCGCCCAAATTTAATCCGTATTGCTTGTGCAGCTTTTCAACTTCGGCTTCCATATGTTTAGCTATACGCACTAAGCGACCCATTATCGCCATGGGCGTTGTTTCTAACTGTGGTTTTTCGCGAGCCCACTGCTCTTGTACTCTATCAATCGCATCCATCAATATTTGCCCCGACAACAAACTTTGTAAAGAAATATCTTAACATAAAGATACTTTACAAAAAGTGTTTTTAGTAATACCTTAGCGCAAAGTATCTCAACATAAAGATAGTTAATGTGAATATACTCCTCGCGATGATCCCTGCATTTTTGTGGGGCACCACGTACGCGGTGACACAATACACCCTTGCGGACTGGCCGCCTCTTTTACTTGGCGCTATTAGAGCGCTTCCGGCAGGGCTTATTTTGCTTGCAGTTAAGCCGAGTTTGCCACAAAAAGCAGACTGGAAAATACTATGCAGCCTTGGGGCGATTAATATCGCGGCCTTTTTTAGCATGATCTTCGTGATGTCGTTAACGCTACCATCTGCCATATCGAGCGTGGGCATGGTGTCTGTGCCGGTGTTCGCCATGCTTTAT
The DNA here is from genome assembly GCF_005886535.1 of Pseudoalteromonas sp. S2755. GTDB lineage: Bacteria > Pseudomonadota > Gammaproteobacteria > Enterobacterales > Alteromonadaceae > Pseudoalteromonas. The sequence goes on along the minus strand of NZ_PNDS01000046.1, from coordinate 85,036 downwards.
CATTGGTTAGTTAACAAACAACGTCCGGGATTAGTGCAGGCTTTATGCGGCGCGGCGCTTATTGTGTTGGCCTGGTTACTATTTGATCCGAGTTCACTGAGTTTAAATCCGCTCGGTTTAGCGGCAATACTTGCGGCAATAACCTGTATCGTGATCGGTAGCTCAATCACTAAATCTCTTGGTGATCGCATGCACTGGTGGACAGTATTAACTTGGCAACTCATTATTGGCGGCGTTATTCTCACGCTTGTGTCTGGTATTCACGGTGTTATCGCACCAACGAAGTATATTGCGGCTATTAACAATTTTTCGATGACTAATCTCAGCGGCATATTATGGGTTGTGCTCCTGAACACTGCGCTGGGCTATAGCTTGTACGTATGGTTACTACAGCGTATGTCTGTGGTGGACTTTACCTTTGGTGGTATTGCAAATCCGATTGCGGGGATTTTAACGGGGTTGGTGCTACTGGGCGAAACGTTCACACCGCTTCAGTATAGCTTGATGATTGGCATGATTGTAATGCCACTATTACCGCAAATTATCGTCACTACCCTACGAAACCGGACTATACCTGCTAAGTGTGAGGCAAATTAATCAGTTGAGCGCATAACAGCTATGCGCTCATTCCCTCAAATAGGCGAAATTAAAGTGCGAGTCGATAGATATATAACGACTCGTCACTTGCTACGCCTAGATCATTGACACAGGACTCAACAAACTGGCCGCCTATTTTTTCAATGATCCGCTGGCTTGCAATATTTGACTGTAAACATTGAAACTCCACAGTTTTAATATCGCTTACCTCTCGAAGCTTGGCTATAACCTGCTCAAGCACTTGCCCGATTAAACCATTGCCTCTTGCCTTTTTGCCAAGCCAATAGCCGATTTCGGCGGTTTGTGTTTGCGCGTCCATATATTTAATCCCAAACACACCACAGAACTCGCGATTAAACTCTATCGCAGACCAAACTCCGCCGACTTGGTTGTTTATGCGCGTGTCTATGTATCGTTCTGCATCAGCCTCTGTATGTAATGCTGCAACCCATGGCAGTACGTTTTGTAAACTTTCACGACTGCTTTGTACGCAATCAAATAATGGTTTTGCATGCGTCACAGCAAGGTTTTGTAGTTTGAGATTGGCAGAAATATCTAGTTCCACGAGATGCTCAGCTCCATTTACTTACCTCTATTCAAATACAAGTCTAAAGAAGCTGCGTTCATAGCTGATTATGCAACCAGTATCTTCTGCAAATTTAATTGCAGCCTGACACAGTGTATCTTTAGACGATCCGTTGCGATACTTTTCATAAGCCGCCAAACTTGGAAAAGCGAATAATGCCAAGGCGATATTACTTGCGCCTTCCGATGGTAAAAAGTAGCCATTATGCTACCCACCAAAGTGATTGACGAGTGGGAGCCACATTTTGGCATATTCTTCAAAATCACCAATTTTTACCGAGTCAACAACATATTTTAGATAGCAACTAACCATACAACGTTTCCTTTTTGTTAAAAAACCAGTTTCGAGTCGCTCCACACAACGATAAGCAGTGTGCAAGATTACTTTAAGCGTTAATAACATGATGTTAAAGTGATATGGGACTATTTGTCTCGGTTAAATGTGCAAACAATATCTTCATTACACTTGAATAAAACACAGCGCTTACAAAACTAAGGCGGATTGCCGGATCGGTACTGAAATCTCTATTATGCAACCGAGCCAAGAGGCGTTTTTGGCTTTATACGATACATGGAAGCTACTAGAGATTGAGTTTGCTCAGACCCCACAAGGCAGAGGTATGTGGCAGTAGTTTTGTCGTAATAGACTCAGATAAACATTGTATTCGCGTGTTTATGAATAAAATAACGAGTCAACCAACTAAAGCAAGCAACCTAAAAACATGTTCCACTTTAGCCAATCATCTTAAGCATGAGTTGTTTTGCTACCGGATTTGTAATTTTGTCTATACTTGTTTACTCATTTGTTAATTCTTCATTTAGCGTGAGGCCATAGCAACACCAACACTGGAGAATTAACATCAGCGAAATTGCGATAGAATCACTCTGTCGCTCTCTATTGTTATGTAGTTGAACTGGGACCTCCCAGCCCAGTTTAGAAGTTTCAGGGAATAGCTGAAATAGGAGATAACAATGGCTGTTGCATATATTCAATCGATCGATATCACTGAAAACGGAAGAGTCCAAGTTAGCGGGCAGCTCTCTAGTACGAACTTAAATGTTTCACTGAACGAAATGATACCTGTAGTTCCCCCTGCCGACGGGATTTGGAACTACGAATTAACGGTTACCCCTACCTCTATGATTGGCGCAGATATGCTTGTCCCATTTGCGGTTGATGCCCCTTGGATAGGTAATTCAGAAGCAAATGGTGCGAGAATCATTCAGCCAAGTAATGACGCTAACACACAGGATAAAGAAACTGTTCACTTAAAAGGTAAAATGGTCAAGACACTAACGCAAAAACAGGCAAATATGCTTTGGCTGAAAGGCGCTCACTATGATCGTTCTGCAAGCCAGTTAGTCATTGATGCAAAATATAGTGGTGGTTGTTTTCAACATATATTTGCACTCGAGTGGGATGGCACTTCATTAGAAAGCTTTCCTCCTCAATATATGTTTAATTTAGTCGATATGAGTGACTATGATCCATGTAAAGCGCTTATTGATGTACAACTGAGGTTTGACATCAGTACAATGGACTTTCAAGTCGACGAGCCTTCTCGCCTGCATATCGGTACACCCAGTTACGGTCGCACTTTGACAGTTGAGTTACAGTAAAAACAATTTGTAAAACGGTCGCTCGCAGCGACCGTTACTCTGTATCGCTAAGTGTCCATTGATTTCTATTTTATCTCAAGTGACTTATTACCCTTCGGGTTAAGACGCTTCTTATCACAGTCGTCTTTACTGGCATGGCGGCAATAAAATAGTAAAACATGTCCCAATGCACTCTTCACTTTCAACCAGTAACTCTCCACCGTGATCTTTGATTATATCGTAGCTAATGGGGAGGCCAAGTCCCGTGCCTTTACCGACAGGTTTAGTGGTGAAAAAAGGGTTAAATATCTTATCAATGATCTCCTTTGGGATCCCAACACCACTGTCTTGCACACTGATCGCAACGCTGCCATTTTCCAAATACGTTGTTACCTTGATCTCTCCTCCCCCCTCCAATGCTTGCGCTGCGTTAATTAGTAAGTTTGTCATTACCTGAATTAACTTGCCCTGGTTTCCCATTACTTGAGGGACTTCACTTAACTGTGTGATCACATTCGCATGATACTTGAGCTTACTCTCCACCAGATTTAGCGTTGTCTTTACGCAGGCGTTAATATCGCAAGGTTGTAATTGAATAGTATCTGCTCTTGAAAACTGTTTGAGGTCGTTCACAATCGCAGAAACTCTTTGTAGCCCAGTCATCGACTCTTCAATAAGTTCAGTACAATCGCTATTAATAAAAGCAAAGTCTTTGTCCTGAACAAACTGATTGAGCGCTGCGAGTGTATTGGGTTCAAGCCCAAGTTGAACCGCAAGTTTTGCAAGCTCGACGTAATCGTTATGATAGTGACGCATCACATCGAGGTTACTCATCACAAAACCGAGGGGATTATTAATTTCATGGGCAACTCCGGCGGCCAATTGACCCACTGAGGCCATTTTTTCTGAGTGTACGAGTTGCTGTTGAGCTGTTTCAAGCTCTAAGTTGGTAGTCTCAAGCTGATGATTTCGCTGATTTAGTTTTTCAGTTCTTTGTGCTACCAGTTCCTCTAAATTTCTATTTAGTTCAACCAAATCATGTTGATATCGCTCTCGACGCTCATGCTCTTCAGCTAGGGTTTGTGATAGCTCATCGAAGGCCAAAGACAGCTCTTGTAACTCATCTTTACTCTGTATTGGTTTCCATTTGAAATCAAACACGCCGTTTTTGACATTGCTAGCGATAAATTTTGCTTGGCTTTTCAATATATATAGATTAGTTGTTAGATATATACCTAGAAAATAAGAGAAAATAGCTACCAACACCATTTCAAATAGCGCAATAGAAACTGTCCAGCGCTTTACTTCAGACATAGTGCGATTGATTGCGCCTATATCAATGCCTATCTGAATGGTGCCAAAAAGCGCCTCTCCTTCGACGATATCAGCATGAACATCAAAAATACCGTCTGTAACTTTTGCAACTAACGTGTCACCCTTAAATGTACGTTCTTTAAACCGCTCGTTTCCCGCAAAGGAAAGAATTTGCTTCTCACCATCGATAACTTTCACGTAGAGAATATCAGGGTTACTTAATAGTTCATTGGTAAAGGCATCTAGAGTCGCTAAATCATAAGACAGCACCGCATTCTTTGTCGCGCTCGCAAACAAGCTTGCAGTTGTCGTTGCGCGTTTATTCATAGCGTCATTTGCAGACTCCATCATAAAATCAATCACCACAAAAATAAGCACACTCAATAGTACCGCTTCAATAATGGCGGTACCAATCATAGTTTTGAGTCTTAACGATAGCCTTTTCATTCAGTCGTGGAGCTTCTTAATCATCCGAGTACTATTTGCCAACCAAGGTTTCTAACTCTAAAGCTTTTACGTCTTGCCAGTCTTCGTTCGACGCTGCCATAATACCTTTGAAATTCACCACTTCGAGTAACCTAATTCCCTCTTCGCTTAGTTCAAGAGAGGTCAATGCCTCTACTAATCTTTGTCTTGCAGCTTCTGGCATTGCTCTTTTTACGGCAAATGCATGTGGTGTATAACCTTTTGTAGCCCAAAGTATGTCGAGTTGCGATTTAATTTTGGGATCGGCATTGTTGAAAGTACGCATAACACCGCCCCCCGCCTTTACAAACCCTCTCGATACGTTGAGATAAACAGAGTCATGTGAAGAGACGTATCTTGCCGAGAATTCAATACCTTGTTTCACAAGTTCAGCACGAGGCAAAATGCTTGCAGCAAATGCAGCGGGAGCCGGAAAAGCGATCGTCTCTCCTCGCAATTGCGACAAGTTGGAAATACCCGCTCCCTTTTTAACCACGATGACCCCCTTTATCATTTTATCTCTTTGCTTGGCGATAGCTTGATAGCCAGCTCGCTCATTAAATACAACAAAGTGATAAGGATTCATGTATGCCACATCATACTCTTGTTTCAGCACGCGGGCTTCAAAGGTTGGTATATCTTTAGCGGTTTTAAACGTGTAGTTATCTCCGGTTTTGTCACTGAGATAATCGAGAATAGGCTGCCAGTTTTTGGCTAACTTATTGGCAGACTGCTGCGGCACAAAGGCGAAAGTATAATCACCACTCAAACATAAAGCGGGAAATAAAGTGAGACTCATCAGCAAAATTTTTATCATTACATCGCTACCTAGCAATAAGCAACTTCCAAATACGGATTTAAGTTCTACAAAAGTATAGTTCAATATTAAAAAACGGCTTATGTGCTCATTGATAAAAATGCCTGTCCGTTATCTTATATCCTCACCTTTATCGACCTTGATATTTTGTAACGCGCTTGCCAACCAAATAGTAAACAGATGAACAATCGCCGAGCTCTTGCGATAAGTCGTTTGCCTGAGCCAATAGCCATAGCCTGAAAATTCCTCCATTGCCGTGCTTTTACTCAACCAGCCCTGTATAACTGCTGACTCTGCTAATACATCGCTCAATAATGCCAGCCCTTGCCCCGCCACAGCCGCCTGCAAGACAAAGTGTTCTTGCTCAAAATAACGCAAGTCATAATGATTTTCGTCAATGTGCGCTCGCCAAGGAATATTTTTAAGCCTCGTTTCGTCTTGCCAATGGGTAAGAAATAGTACAGGTTTACCTTCGTCTGACACCCGATAATTAGGACTCGCATAAAGCCCTATTTTCTCTGTGATAAGGTGGGTTTCATTGGAATTTGGATCCTTTTCGCCATAACGCAGGGCGATATCAATATGTTTCTCTTTATTTAAGTCAATGAGTTGATCGCTCGCGCATATTGTGACGGTTTGATTTGGAAAAGCGCGATTGATTGCAGTCATATTTGGAGCAAGCCAAAGTGCAGCAAATGAATTACAACATGAAATAAGTAAATCGTTCTTTTGCTCAGTAAACTCAATAAACACATTATCAAGCATATTGAGTGCATCAATACACACCTTTGCCAATGCCTGCCCTTGTAATGTTAACTGCACTGCTCGCGTTTTGCGTTCAAAAAGCTGAATTCTTAACTGTGATTCCAGAGACTTTATCTGATGTGACACCGCCGTAGGTGTGACATTAAGTACCCGCGCCGCATCTTTAAAACTCAGGTAGTGCGCAGCAACCGCAAAGGTTTTTATGTTATTCAAAGACGGTAAATGTATGAACATAGCAAACTTATAAATTAGTTAATCTCATCTATTGGTAGATTCTTCTCAGTTGTCACTTTGCTTATGTAAGCACAGAATGAAACATAGAAAACAACTGGAGAAAAGTCATGAAAAAGATTCTATATATAAGTAGTAGCGTAAGAAAGTATAGTGAGACGAGCTCGCAACATCAGTCAATTACTCGGATGTTAGGTGAGCAATTTTTAACAGAGTTTAGCTGCTGTACACATAAAGTGGAAGTCACCCATCGCGACCTCTCGGTGAAACAACCTGCATTCATCGATGAAACATTTATCGCGGCTGCATTTACAAAAGGAGTGTTGAGCGAAGAACAACGCTTGGTACTCGCAGAGTCTGACGAAATTATCAAAGAGGTGACCAATGCCGATATTATCGTGATCGCAAGCCCTATGTATAACTATGGCATGCCCGCTGTGCTAAAGGCTTGGTTTGATATGGTGATCCGAGTAAATAAAACCTTCAGCTTTGATTTAGCTCGAGGTGATAAACCACTTGAGCCAATTTTATCAGGTAAAACACTCGTTTTACTGGCATCTTGGGGAGAGTTTGCATTTAAAAAAGGAGAGTCACAACATCATCTAAATCACCTAAGTAGCCATATCGAGCAGTTGGCTCCATATTTAGGTGCCGAAGCGTTTTATGAAATCGCATCTGAGTATCAAGAATTTGGCGACGACAGGCATAAGCACTCAAAACAACGTGCTATTGATGATGTGCGCAAACTCGCACAAATACTTAGTGCCAAATAACAGCACAAGTAAGCGTATTGCATTCACCCTACTCTCACGCAGCGTAGTGCTTACAGCGTTGTAGTCAAGTTGCAGAAATGGATTTACATCGATAGGAACCTACTCAGAGTGTTCTGAGTAGGCTCAAAGTGCAATGACTATGCCTTTAAAACAGCAAGTAACCTGTCTTTTGAAGTCACTAAATCGGCTTTGTCAGCTTCAGCTAAATAACTGATAAGATAAGTCTCAAGGTTGCTTTCTTCACCTTGAAGTTTTGCGTCCAGCATCGCGACTTGCTCGGACATTCTTTCGCTTTGCAATGCTTCCGGTGAGGACTGATTCGTTAAAATCTCAAGTCTTAAAAGTAACTGGGCGGCGTTTAGCGAGGTTTTATTTGTACCTTGCCAAGTGCTTGGAATATCACCGCCAATGTCTACAGCTTCCACCAGTTCATTGAATTTTTCGCGACGCTGTGAAGAAAATAGATCATCTAATTTAGACTTCACTTGTGACAATAAACGATTCTTTTCTTGCTTCAGTCCTGGCACTACAATAAACGTATTTAGTTCATCACGAATAGCCCCCAGTTCACTTTGAGTGACCGCCTCGATGACTTTGTTGTCGAATTCAGCTAACAACTGACGCTGCTCGGCTTCCTGCGACTTTTCCTGTGCTTTTTGTTCAGCATATTGTGCGCTGCGCTTTTCAAACACGGCATCATTATGGGCACGAAATGCTTTCCATAGAGTATGCTCTTGTTTTGCACCAGCAAAACCAATTTGTTGCCACTGTTTTTGTAATGATTTCAGTAAGTCACAAGCAGCAGCCAAATCTTCAGCCTCTAGCTGCTGCTGCGCAATTTCAACTAGCTTAGCCTTTTCAACGGCATTGGCTTGATGAAAGGCTTTAAGTTTCTCGTAAACCGCTTGATGGTGCTCACGGTAAATCGAATTCAGCTTTTGATAGACTTTGGCATCCACATTGCCAGCATTTTTCCATGCTTTGGCTAGGCGATTAAATTGTGCTTCAACTTCTCGCCAATCAATACCCTCGTTATCCAAAGTACTAAGCAGCACTTTCACTTCCTCGATCACCGCTTCACGTGCCATTTTTGCCTGCTCACGCTGCACTTCCTGCTCCGCAAAGTAAGCGCGACAAGGTACAAACAATAATTCAATTTTTTCATCAAATTGAGCTGCTTGTGCCTTTTCTTGTTCAGTTTCAACATGACCAAGTTCATTCCAACGTGTTCTAAGTAATTTTACTTCCTCAGCACGTTTAACGGGATCAACCGACTCCTCAGCCAGTTTGAGATCAAGCTCCGCAAGCAATTCTTCACGTTTAGGTGTGGCTGCATACTTTTGCCAATCTTTAAGGTCTTTTAATGCTTGAGACAAGCTTTCATGCTGGTTTTCAAGCTGCTTTTTGTAGCTTGGCGTAAGCAACTCAAACTGCTCAGTAAAGCCGTTAAAAACACCAAATGCCACGTTAAATCGACCTTGATCAATTAATCGTTGAACATCGCGTGCTTTCTTCTTCGCTATTTTGAGTACTTTTTCTTGCTCATTTTTCAGCGGTTCGATAGCTGTCATAAACGCTTGGCTTGTGTTTGATAGCTCAGCTTTTGCTGATTTATGTAACACTTTCGGCAGTGAACCTAGTGCTTTACGCGCTGTGACATAACGGTCTTTTTGCGCTTGTACTTGGGTATCAAGCGCTTCTAGTGAAGTTGGTACTTCAACTGCCTTCAACTCTGCTAAAGCACTATTGAAGGTTTCACTTGCAGCAATAAGTGCTGGTAAATCGGCAAGATCACGCTCAATATATTGCAGTTTCCGGGTGAAATCGCCAAGCGCTTCAACAGCGACATATTGCGGTGCGGCTACCTTACCTTTTAATACTTCACTACGCTTAACCAGTGCATCGTGTTGGGCTAAGTCGAGTGTTTTACATGCAATTTCCACTGATTTTTCAATGGCTTCAAGTTCAGCCGTTAATTCAGCAACCTCTAACGCTTCATTTTGCTTTTGCATTAACTCAGCTTGCTGCGCTTGATGTTTAACTTGTAACTCATTGAGGTGACGGTTTAATTTATCTGCTACTTGTTGATACTTTGCATCTAGTGCAGTTACCGTTTCAGCATCTAACCACTTAAGCTCAATGCTTTGCCACTGCGCAAATAACTGCTGTGCTTGCGCATTCACAGTTTCATAGTTTTGCTTATCTCTTAGCGCATTTAACTTGGCAAGCACAACTCGTGTTTGCTCAGCAACTTGAGCAGGCATTTCTTTTGCTAATCGCTGCTGCTCCAGTGATCCACTAAGAGAAGTAAGCGCTTCACCTTTGGCTGCCTTTAGGACACTCTTTTCAAGTGAATGCTGTGCAATCAGTTCCAACATAGCGATCTGAAGTGCTTCATCACCTTCTTTGAATGATTTTTCGATTAACGTGGCGTTCGCAAGACGCTTTAGGAGTTTAACTTTGTTCGTTAAATCAGTTTCAATTAACGCGACTTTCTCAAGCGTTTTAGCTGGTGCATAGCGTTCAATGTATTCATCACGAATGTTGCTCTGCAGTCCGGTGTCTTGATTAATAACCGCACTCGAAATTTTCTGCTCAGCAAGCTCTTTTAGCTCACTATCTTGCTTATAAACTTTCCACCAAAGACCAAGGTCATTTACCTTAGTAAGTACCTTTTTTCTGATCTGCGCAGACTCGTCCTCAAGCGCTAGCGTGTGTAGTAAAGTTGCGTCTTTGCTTAAATCTAATTTGTCCACTGCTTGTGAGCGAACGTCAACCTTAGGGTGTTTCCATTTCGGTGTAAAAAGGTGTTTAAAGATCATTTTCACTGAACCTAGCTATTTCGTTGTCGGCTTTGAATTCTTGTTGTAATTCGCGTTTGGATTTTTGCACCATCTCACCTTTTTCGTTGATGGTGAATTGCTCATTAGACTTTGCTACTTTTGCTTGATATAGCATGACCAACTGCACGGTTTGCTCTTTCTGCGCATCACTTAGCGGCGTACCATCAGGCCACTTTCCAGTTGACGCGCCGTATTGCAAACGCTCGAATACTTCAGGGGTAATATTTTGAACTAAGCTATCTACATTCATTACTACTTTTTCTTTTTCAAAATAACGAGGATGACTCGATTAATTAAGTACCAAACCGCACCTATGCCTATAGCGCTTTTGCTTGCGATCATTTCAAACGAGTTAGGTTCAGGCTGCTGCCAATAGATATATAAGAATCCACCTAGCACTAGGATCAGTGCAATAAACGAGTAATTCATTACAGATTGCTGACGTTTTACACGATTTCTAGAGGCCGCTCTCTCTCTGTCTTCTTGAGAAAAGTCTGCTAAATTGATTTCACAATGCGGGCAGGACTTATGTTTGGAGGAAATAGATTTACCGCAGCTTGGGCACTGTGCTATTGCCATCGTGTTACTTCTCCATAATACAAAAAAGGGCACCTGTGAGGTGCCCTATTCTACTACCTTTGCGAACTCTTGTCCTTAAATGACAAGATAATTTTAATTAAAATTCGCTCACTGTTTGTGTTCTTTGTTGAAATCTTCCCAGTATTCTTTAACCGAAGATTTCATTTCTTTTCTGAGTAGTAAAATACCAAATAAGTTAGGTAAGGTCATTACTACAATGGCTACTGCCGCTAGTTTCCATACCAATGTGGTGTCTGCAAACGACGCCCAGAAGAAACCGGCGACATAAAATACGCGATATGGCATAACCGAGCGGCTACCAAGTAGATAAATCATCGCGCGGTCGCCATAGTATGACCATGCAATTGCAGTAGAAAACGCGAATAACAACAAGCCAATTGAGACGATGTATTTACCATTTTCACCTAAATAACCTCGGGTAAACGCTTTTGTTGTCAGCTCTGCCGAGTGCACTAGAGAGTGCCCAATCAAACTAATACTATTGTCCGTTGGCAAACCGTCTTTCACTTCCACTGTTCCTGTGTACTTGTGACGCTCGGTAATACCAAAACGCACTTGCTCACCAATAGAGCGCGAGTGGATAACGGTAAAGTTTTCTGTAACCGCTTTACCCTGTACGACCTCAATTTCACCATTGAAAGGCTTAACATTGTGCTCTTTTTTACCATTCAAGTAGGCATACAACGCGTCTCGGTCTTGTTGGTTCGATTCGTCATATTTACCGTCTAGAATAACCATAGACGAGCGCTCAAAGTGGGTTTCGAACTTTTCAGTCCACACGCCCGATGACAAAATAACCAATCCCGTCAAGGTACAGATAATGATTGTGTCAATAAATGGTTCAAGAATTGAAACCATACCTTCAGACACTGGTTCATCGGCTTTTGCAGAGGCGTGCGCAATTGGTGCTGAACCTTGACCCGCTTCGTTTGAAAACAGACCTCGGTTAACCCCACGGTTGAATGCATACGCAAAAGAAGCCCCTAAGAAGCCGCCAGCAGCTGCTGAACCTGTAAAGGCATCTTCAAATACAGAAAGGAACGAAGGAACGATATTTTCGATATTATAAAAAATCACCGCAAATGAACCGAGAATATAAATCGCAGCCATTAATGGCACGACGCGAGAAGTGATAGCTGCAATACGCTTGATTCCGCCAAGAATAACGAGCGCAAGTAAAACTGAAAGCACTGCGCCTGTCGCCATAGGGGCAAAACCAAAGGTCGCCTCCATGCCTTGAGCAATGTTATTGATCTGAGGCAAGCTACCTGTACCAAAAGAGCTAATTACAGTCGCAATCGCAAATAAAACCGCTAGCCATTTCATGTTTAAGCGGCGATCCATATAGTACATTGGACCACCAGCCATTGTGCCATCATCAGTTTGGACACGATACTTATGAGATAAAGTCACTTCCACAAACTTGGTTGTCATACCAAAAAATGCGGTCATCCACATCCAAAACAATGCCGCAGGTCCGCCAATTGAAATTGCCAATGCTACCCCACCAATGTTACCGGTACCAACCGTACCAGAGAGCGCCGTAGCTAACGCTTGGAAATGGGTTGTATCTCCTTCGAGGCCTTTTTTATCGAATTTTCCAGTCACGACTTTACAAGCGTGTTTGAAATATCGGATCTGTGGAAATTTCAAGTAGATTGTAAAAAATAAACCTACCCCTAACAGTACATACGGGAACCAAGGTGAACCACCTAACATTCCATCTATGCTATCTAATAAGCTGCCTAACGCATCCACGAATATTCCCCTTTATTGTTGTTATTACACCCTGTTGAGGTGTTCTACCTTATTTTTTTAATACTAATTTGCTTTAAATATTATTTTGTTGTTCTTTTAAACCCACAAAAACAAACGGGTAATCCAAATGGCGATTACCCGTCTTTATACTTACCTTAAGTCGTCAACCACATTTAAGATTGCGGCTAAAGTATCTTGACCAAACTGATATGAACGTCGGTCTGACCAGCCGAAGTATGGATCTGGCAGATTCGCATTGTCCTTAAACGGCATTTCAACAGTATAGGCCAATGCTTTAAACGCTTCACCAACAGCACATGATGCTACGGTAAGATTTGCTTCACCCGGTGCATCTTTATCGTAACCAAATTCATCTTGGAACTCAGGTGTGATAGTTAACAGTGCAGCCTTGAAAGATTCTTCCAAACGCTGTAGGCGCTCATCATAACTCGGAATACCTTCACTACCTGCAACGAAGTTGTACGGTAGTGCTTCATCACCATGAATATCGAGGTACATATCCAGCCCAGTTTCATGCATTTTATTTAATACATAATAAACTTCAGGTGAGTTCTCAAGTGTTGGCGTTTGCCATTCACGGTTTAGATTTACGCCTTTTGCATTTGTACGCAGGTGACCACGAACGCTGCCGTCCGGATTCATATTTGGCACGACATAAAATACCGCTTTCGACAACAGTGCCGCGGCATGTGGATCTTCGTCATCCAATAGTTTGTGAAGTAGACCTTCAACGAACCACTCAGCCATCGTTTCACCCGGGTGCTGGCGCGCCGTGATCCAAATCTTTTTCTTCTCATCTGACGGCTCACCAATAGTGAGCAAACTCATATCACGGCCATCAAGCGTTTGACCTAGCGTCTCTACAACGCACGCATCGTGGGCTTGAGCCCAGTAGACTAGGTCTAAATGACGCTCATAACTATAAGGCGCAAAGTAAGCAAAGTAGGTATGAGCACATTCAGGCTCAAAATCGATAGTTAATGTGCCATTCTCGTAATGGGTTGGCACACGGAACCAAGTTTGACGATCATAAGATGCAACCGCATGATAGTCATCCCAACCTTCTGGGTAGGCTGAGTTTAGTAGTTGGTTGATATGAATTTTGTGCTCTAAAAAAGGCGTAGACTCAAGTCTAAAGTGAAACCATTGAAAAAAGTCAGACTCATTGTCTTTATTGATTTCTAGTTGAATATCTGCAGGTGATTCTGCTTTTACCACCTTGATATTACCACTATCGAAATTACTCGTAATGCGCATAGGTTTCCCTAAATAAGTTAAAAACTGCTGTGTAAATACACTGTTACCATACTCAACTATGCTTCAGTCAAGAATTATATTAAACCTCAAAGAGAAGTAATACTGTGCATGTCTTTGCACAAAGTTGAGGTGTAACTTTTTGTTAGCTAATTGTAGCTGACCTATCTTTGCAAGCCTACCACAACGAACTTGTTTCAAAAACTAAAAAAGCCAGCTGGCGCTGGCTTTTTATCGTAAATTTCGTGTTAGCGAGGTAGACTCGGGAATTTTACTTCCGCCATGTCTTGCATTACACGTACAACCTGACAGCTGTAACCAAACTCATTATCGTACCAAACGTAAAGTACTACACGGTCGCCATCAACGATGGTTGCTTTTGAGTCAACCACACCTGCATAACGGCTACCCACAAGGTCAGTAGACACGATTTCTGTTGATGCTGTGTAGTCAATCTGGTCACGCAGTTCAGAGTAAAGTGAAGATTCACGAAGGAATTCATTTAGCTCTTCAGCAGTTGTTTCTTTACCTAGATTTAGGTTAAGAATTGCCATTGATACGTTTGGTGTTGGTACACGGATTGCGTTACCAGTTAGTTTACCAGCAAGCTCTGGAAGTGCTTTAGCAACTGCTTTCGCAGCACCAGTTGAAGTGATAACCATGTTCAACGCGGCACTACGACCACGACGCTCAGCTTTGTGGTAGTTGTCGATCAAGTTTTGGTCATTGGTGTAAGAGTGAACCGTTTCAACGTGACCGTTTTTAATACCAAACTTGTCGTTAAGTGCTTTTAATACCGGTGTGATTGCGTTAGTTGTACAGCTTGCAGCAGACACAATCTTGTCTTCAGACTGAATGTCTGAGTTGTTGACACCATAAACGATGTTTTTGATGTCGCCTTTAGCAGGCGCTGTAAGTAGCACTTTAGAGGCACCGATTGATTTAAGGTGTTTACCTAAACCATCTTCATCTTTCCAAACACCTGTATTATCTACGATAAGTGCGTTTTCAATACCGTATTTAGTGTAATCCACTTCTTCAGGTGAGTTTGCGTAGATAACTTGAATGTAGTTACCATTTGCTTTAATCGCACCTTTTTCATGGTCTACCGTGATTGAACCATTGAAAGGACCATGAATTGAGTCACGGCGTAAAAGGCTTGCACGTTTCTCAAGATCACCATCGCGGCCACCGCGAACAACAATTGCACGTAGGCGTAAATCAGCGTGAGAGCCGCCACGTTCGATAAGTAGGCGTGCTAATAAACGGCCAATGCGACCAAAACCATAAAGAACAACGTCACGAGGTTCTGGACGTGCGCCTTGGTTTAGTAATTCTGCAAGTTCTGCATTTAAAAACTCTTCGATTGAGCGGCCTTCACCTGCATTTTTATAAATGTAGGCATAAGCTAGCTTACCAAGGTCAACACGACCCGGTGCCAATTCCATTTTGCTGATCACTTCTAAGAATGGAAAGCTTTCACGAAGACGTAGTTTGCGCTCTTCAAAGCGTGCCACTGTTTTGTGTGCTTTGATAACATCAATGGTGCTTGCGCTTACAAGAGGACGGCCGTATACAGAGATTTCAACGCCTTTATTACGGTATAGACGACCGATTAGGGGTTGCATGCTTTCTGCATAATCTTGACGCTCTTGCCAGCTGTTTTGATATTCTTGCTCGTGAGATAAGGTCATTTTTTCTGCCTAATAAACAATTTTCTTTGAACGGATAGCCCGAATGGGCACGGCTATTCTAATTTAAACTGCCGTGATTCTCCACTGTTACCGAACAATTCATTGCGTTAAACTGATAAACTATTAGCTCTACCCTGTTTATTCGGGCGTAACCCCCTATAATTATAAAAAATCATTGAGGTCAAACTATGGCGTTTAAAAAGTCGCTAGTTTTTGCAGCGTTACTACTTGCTGGTTGCGACAACACCCTAACCTTGAACCAAGTGTGTAGCGAAACGCCTGGTTTTTGTGAAGACTTAAATAAAGACAGTCACTGTAAAGACGAACGTGCATCGCTTATCTACGCGCGCTATCACGAATACAAATCCCCGACGGACGAAAACAAATATGACTTGTTGCAGAATTTAGAAAGCTACAACCTGTGTGTTTCTCGCGCCGCCAAAATTGAGCACATCAAGCTAAAAGAAAAAACCACTTCACGAGTAGAAGGTCATCTCACTGCGCTAAAAGAAACGACACGTATTTACAATGAAACAAAAGGCAGTAACCACCCAGGCCTACTTTATTATCATTGGTCTCGTAACAATGATCGCACAGCAATGAACAAGCTACTGAACATGCAGGATGACCCTAGAGTTCAAAACGATCCCGAAATTCAGCTTTTCCTCGCAGAGTTTTACGCCAAAGTAGATGACGATAAAACCGTCGATATTCTCTACCGTGTATTAGAGCTAAACAAGAGAGGCCATACCCCTAACCCAGAAGTCTATTCATCGTTAGTTAGTATTTTCTACAAACACGAAAAATATAAGCATGCATACACTTTTGCCCGAGTGGCTCAACTTTCTGGGGTTGAAGATATCGATATTATTCCAGTGGCAAACCAACTAGCGTCAATGGGAAAGGATTTAGCCAACTTAGATTCATTGGCGCAACGAACTTACGAGAGTATTCAGGCTGGGGAGTTTGTTTCCCCCCGTGATTTCTAAACCTTGTTACCAAAATCAAAACGGGAAGCTTTCGCTTCCCGCTTTTAAAAAAATCACCACTACTTTGCCAGTGCTACGTTAATAAATACCGCGGTCATCAAGACTGGGCAAACAAATCTAACGTACTGAGCAAACCAATAATGTGCACCACGAGATTCTAAGTGGAGCTGATTACCGCGCTTCCAAACCCAACCAACAGTAATAAAGTAGAACAGTCCCATCAATGGTAGCTGATATTGCGTGAATAGACTGATCACCAACTCGAACAGCCAATCAAAGTTTAGAATAATCGTGCTTGATGCTAATAAGATAACTAACGTAACCAACCAAGTCGCGTGCTTACGATTAAAGCCATGATTTTCAACTAAAAAAGACACCGGAATTTCTGTTGAAGAAATGGTAGAAGTTACTGACGCAATCGACATAAGTACAAAGAAAGTCAGGCTTACTAATAGCCCCACTTCACCCATATTAGCAAACAGCTCAGGTAAAATTGCAAAAATCAAACGGCCTTCACCGATTAATTTGCCGTCTTGAAATACTTGAACACCATTTTGTTGCGCAACAAATATTGCTGGGATAATAAGTAAACCGGCCAAAAATGCGACACTGGTGTCTAGCATTGCAACACTCAACGTAAGCTTAGGTAGATTTTCATTCGGTTTTAAGTACGAACCATAAATCATCATGCAGCCCACACCCAACGATAACGAAAAGAACGCCTGCCCCATCGCCGCGATGATCAAATCAGGATCACTAATTTTTGAAAAGTCCGGTACTAAATACGTTCTAAACCCTTCTGCTGCGCCGTCTAATGTCGCCATATAACCGATAAGGCAAAGCAATAATACTAGTAACAAGGGCATGAGTCTGCGCGACCAAGCTTCTATGCCTGATTTTACGCCTTTGAGAATAATGCTCGCAGTCAAAATTAACATCAGTGGCGTAAAGATAAAGTTTCTCAGCATCGAATCACCGCTCAGAAACTGGTGTGCGGCATCCAATTCAGCCATTTGCACAAGAGGATCGAGTGCATGAGACAGCATCCATCCAGCCACAATGGAGTAAAAGCTTAACATCACGATAGCACCAGCAAGACCAATATATCCCGCCGCAGCTCCTATTTTCGGATAACCTTCACGCCAGGCTGTCTTAAGTGCTTTAACTGGGTTTGCTTGTGCCTGGTGGCCTAAATACAATTCGGTGTACAGTGCAGGTAATGCGAGTAAGAAAATCACCGCAAAATAAACCAGTAAAAATGCACCGCCACCGTGGTTTGCGGCTTGTGTGGGAAATCCCCAAATGTTACCAAGTCCAACAGCCGCACCAGCTGCTGCTAACACAAAGCCAAATCGGCTTTGAAATCCATCGCGCGTATGAGCCATGTCTGTAATCAATCATTATTTTTGTAGACGGCCGATTATACGTACTTCCGCTGAAAATGCGAGAGGTTCGAGCCGCACCTCAGAAACTCGAGTTAGGCGTCCCTAGAAAATCCATTTCTTCTTCTGTTGAATCACGATTGAGTATTTCATTTCGATGGGGATAACGGCCAAATCTATCGATAATTTTTTTATGCGCGACTTCAAAATCATAATTAGGCAGGTCACGAAAATAATGATCTGCGGCACGATGGATGATGCGACTTTCACTATGCATCATGGGTAGGTATAAAAACATCAATTCAGTGTCGTTAAGCTGGCGATGATAGCCCTTTTCAATGGCATGCTGAGTGAGGCATAACGCCAAAGGATCACTGGCAAACGCCGCAGGAGTGTCTCTGAATATATTCCGTGAAAACTGATCTAAGATAATGATTTCGCACAGCGCGCCAAGTGGTGTTGCTCTCCAGCTCGAAAGCTCACCTTGGTGCGCCATTTGGTGCAAAATACCGAAGCGATTTTTTATTATGCGATCAAAGTCCGCAGACTTCTTCCACCAATCTGATTCAGTGCATTCAACAAACCAGAATTCGTAGACATCTTTATAATTCATGATGGCACTCCTAGGGAAAAACAAACTTGATGGTCAGCAGACCCTAACCGTTATAAACAAAGTGCCATCCATTATTCAATAATGCAACTTTTTTATTAGTTCCTGAAAAACAATAAATTCATTTATGCAACCTCTAGTAATTTAGCATGAATTGACTGCACGACCTGATCTGACTCCTGCTGCTCCACTAAAAAGCACAGATTGTGCTTGCTCGCACCATGGCATATTAGTCGAATATTAAACTCTGACAATACATCCATCAGATTAAGTTGGCACTTCTTCAACTGGATCTCAGAACCTATCATGGCCACCAAAGTGAGATTATTTTCAACGGTCACATGACAAAACTCGCCAAGTTCATCCAAACAAGCTTGCTCTAACTCTGGTCGAGAAGCATTCGGCGCATTATCCAGCGTAAGTGCAACACTAATTTCCGAAGTCGTTACCAAGTCAACCGATATATTGTAATTGCTTAAAATGGTGAAGATACGAGCCAAAAAGCCGCTAGCAAGAAGCATTTCAGGGCTCTTTAACGTCAATAGTATTTGGTTTTTGCGTTGTGTCACTGCGCGAATACCTGCTTGCGCCGTTTTCTCTTTTTCAATCCAAGTGCCACCCGCTTGCGGATCACGACTTGAACCAACAAATACTGAAATACCTTTACGACTCGCTGGCAATATGGTTGCGGGATGTAACACCTTGGCACCAAATGTCGCCATTTCTGCCGCTTCATCAAAACTCAAACGAGGAATAGGTCTAGCCTTTGCACACAAACGCGGATCAGTACTGAAAATACCAACTACATCGGTCCAAATATGCACACTTGACGCGTCAATTGCCTCTGCTAACAATGCAGCACTATAGTCAGAACCGCCACGACCAAGCGTAGTCGTCTGGCCGTATTGGTCACTACCAATAAATCCTTGCGTCACTTGCACTGTATCGCCAAGTAGCGCGACCAAACTCGTTTGTGCCGCCTCACGCGTCGCTGCGACATTCGGATTCGCTTTACCAAATT
This sequence comes from Pseudoalteromonas sp. S2755, assembly GCF_005886535.1. Lineage (GTDB taxonomy): Bacteria > Pseudomonadota > Gammaproteobacteria > Enterobacterales > Alteromonadaceae > Pseudoalteromonas. Next base: position 65,718 of record NZ_PNDS01000046.1, on the reverse strand, counting down.
GATTATCTGTTTTAAGTACCTTACGCACATCAAAGCGCGACGCCTGAACCTGGTTATTACGTAGTATTTGGGTAAACAAATAAGAAGAAAAACGTTCGCCAAAGCTCAACATTTCATCGCATTGCTGTCTGCTCAGTGCAGGTAAACTCGCAAGGCTTTCAAATTCACTGAAAGTTTGCTTGTAACCCTCAGCAAGATCTGCATCCAAAGACACTTGGTCGATAATCGCTTGCTGTATGTTTTCAACCGCTGCAACAACTGCTTTGCGCCCGGCTTCATCTTCCTTTTGTTGGGTTAGCGTTACAAGGTGATTGGTTACGCCAGCACATGCACTCACAACGACCACTCGAACATTAGGGTTGTCACGAACAATGTGAGCACAACGAGACATAGCTTCAAAGTCAGCGACACTGGTACCGCCAAATTTGGCTACAACATACTGCGAATTCATTTTCTCTCCTCTCGACTGTTGGCACAGTCAAATTTTATAAGGAGAACTCGGCATGGGATTTCTAGAAAGACGAACACTTGAAATGACCTTTGCCAGAAGCTCTCCACCAATACGGTGACAGTTCCGAGGATTCAGCCTCGTAAACCGAAGAATTGTTGCGACGAGCAACTTTTCTCCTCGGCGAATACTTCCCTCACTAGTGGTCATTGGTCTCGTCACCTCACACTAACTACCTAAGCATCGCGCCTCTTCTGTTTATTTTGCCTTTGTTAATCTGAATAAAAACAAAATAAAAGCCCGCAATCAATGCGGGCGATGTAAGAAAATTATCTTTTAGCCGTCTAGGTGTCAAGTTATTTATGAAAAACTTGCGCTGGAGCGGTAAAGAATTAAGCCAATTTGTCTTAAATAAGCTGGCCCGCGAAATACGCGCCACTATATCCAATGGTGTATGCGACAAGCAGGTAGACACTCATTTTAAGATAGCTTGAGAAGGTTAAGGCTTTTACCTTACTCATTGCAATGATCCCCGCAGCAGAACCAATGATAAGCATAGAACCTCCAACACCAGTGGCATAAGTAAAGGTAAGCCACTGCCCTGGTGTCATCGTTATATCTGCTTTTAATAACGCCGCCGTCAATGGCACGTTATCTACTGCAGCGCTCATTAAACCGACCAAGTAGTTTGCGTATTCCGGCGCAAGATGCAGGTACAAATCGGTAAATTTAGACAGTACACCGACCTCTTTCAATGCACCAACGAGTAACAGCACACCAACAAAGAATAATAACGTGTCGTATTCAATTTCACGGATATAGTCGATGATTTTCTTGTTAACGTCTTTCTTGCGCATTAAAAATTGTGCAGTCAAAAACATCAACGATAGTCCAAATAAGAAAGTTAGCATTGGCGGTACATGGTATTGCACGCTTAAGAATAACGTGGCAAAAATGGTTGACAAGAAGATGAGTGCAATAGTGATATCGGTCTTTTCGATTCTGCGTAATTCTGCTTTTTCAAAGGTAATTTTTTCATTCATACCAATAGAAAGCATGGCTGCCAACACAAATACACTCAACATCGACGGCATGATCAGCAATAAAAGGTCTGGGATCGTGACTTTATCGGCCAAAAATATCATCAAGGTGGTTACATCACCGGTGATCAATGATACGCCGCCCGAATTGACACTAAAGATAATTAACGTCGCATATTTTATTAACTTTTTCGGGTCAAGTTTCAAAGACATGACAACAGCTAATGAAATAAGCGTCGCAGTAATATTATCCGAGATGGATGAAAATATGAATGCAAAAGCACCGACCAAAAACATTAGCTTGCGTTCGCTAATATGGGTTGGCATGATCCGATGAACAATATTTTGGATAAACCCTTTTGAGTTCAAGTAGGCCACAAACGTCATGGCAGCCATTAAAAACAGCCATAAAGTCGCGATTTCCAAAATGTTATGGTCTAGCTCAATTTGTACAATTTCTGGGCTTTGGCCATGAATCGGAGAGATAAAGGCGATAATCCAACATAAAGTGCCAAAAAAAAGCGTTGTTTTGGCCTTGTTTACGTGAATAATATCTTCTATAACGATGAGTATAAAAGCGATGGCGATCAGGGTTAGAATAATGGACGTGACCATAATGCGTAAACAACCTGTAATTAAATGTAACAAGGGGTGGGTTCGTTTTCGCGGCGGATTCTAGCACCATCACAGTCCCCATGCTACGTACGATAAACATTTTGTGACAAATTGATGAAGTTGTGATGTAGCCTAGCTACTACACCTTGGAAAGTTATGATCCCAGCTAAAAAATTATTAAATACGATAAACGAGCACTGGAATGTGTTGGAGCTACTTTTTAAACGATTTAAGCTCGCAGATTTCAGCCTAAAAGATGTACAAAACATCCTAAAACAGAAAAACCCAAGCTGGTCGAGTGAACGAATTTATAAAGAAACCAATCGACTACTCCAGCAAGAAATTATTATTCCTTTAGCTAAGTCCTCACAGTTAGAGATCAACCGTTCAATCGCTGACTTTGCCAGCTTCCTTTTGCAAGAAGAGAGCCTTGGTTTAGCGGAAGAGATCACGGTGCTAGTAAAAGACTTAGAAAGACTAGGTAATCGCATCGCACAAGCCGGTGAAGAGGCTGACTACTCTGAGCTACGCCGCTTTAGCCGCATTATGGACGAACGCGTTCGTAAAATTGTTAAGCTGTTCGAACATAACGAAAGTGCTATCATGAACCTAGTAGAGCAAGCTAAATCGGATACTTCAACGCTGTCTCTTGGCATGAGATATAAAGCGGTATTGGAAGCGTTTGAAGAATATATCGAACCTATGCTGGAAATGGTCGATATTCATGGCCCTTTCCAGCGTTGCTTTGATCAAATAGAGCTTCAGGTCAGTGAGCAAATTGATGAGATTGAACAATTAGGCCGTGGCGCTGCAGACAAACGTATGCTGGAGCAGCTCAGAACACGTATTTTAGATATGCACCTCATTGGTAGAGAAAGCTTAAGCCGTAGTGCCGATCTCCTTATGCCGTTACGAGAAGAACTGCGCCGTAATACACTCATTACACGGCAAGCCTCCAAAGTCCTTGGACAAATTAGAAAACGCGGCGTTGACCGACTACTTTCACCAGTTCAACCAGAATTTGTGTCAGACATTCAACGTTTTAACCTTGGGCAAAAGCGTCACATGGTCGCTTATATGGCAAGTCTCGTTGAGTTTGAACATGAAGAATATCAGCTGCCCGATCAAGACGATGTACCAGCTTATCAAAGCCCTTACATTCCAGATTACAACTCGGTAAAAACGAGATTTCAACAAACCGGTAAAAAGCGCCAGGCACTATTGGGCTTTTTAAGCGATAGCTACCCAGATCTTGAAGCAGACGAAATGCTGTTTCTCTATCAAAAGCTGATCAACGAATCTGACTTGGCACTTAGCCAAGAGCAACAAAAGAGTAAGATCACTATCGCATCGCATACCTTCTCTTTATATCCATTTAGTGCCAAAGCAAAACAAGATTAGCATTATGACGACAATTAACTTAGATATGCTCAACGAGCTCCAAGCCATCAATAAAAAACTGGTGAGCGGGTATCATATCAGTGAGCAAGACACGACCCTTTGGCAAGAATTAGATCAGCAAATTGATAGCTATCAAGCGCTATTTTCAGCTTTAGGCCATGACTTACAGCACGATGCCCGTGGCTTTTATTATTTGGCAAGCGATGAAAGTACGCCAAATATGGGGAAAATTTCCCGCGCGATTGCCTTAACCATTTATATTTTGATTGAGCACTATGCCAACCAAGGTAAAGATCCGCTTCGCGTACTATTTGATGAAAGCTGCGATTTAGAGCTAATGCAAACCATAGTGCAGCTCAATAAGCATCTTTTTGACCAGTTGGAGATTTTTTCGGGCTCAGATCTCAGAAAAGACGTGTTTTTACGTATGGTGAGATTGGGTCTAGCCCGTGAGGTTGAACAAGGCTTTATGCTACTTGCACCGATTTATCGCTACATTGACGCGCTAATGGAAGTAAACGAAGAACAATATGATATTGAGGACGAGCTATGAGCGAGCAGTTGTACGGCTTAAGTAAACTAGCGTTATTAAATACCGCCGGATACGCTAAGTGTGTCATTCCTCTGGATAAAAGCGCGTCAATCTGCGCTCCGAATAACACCGGTAAAAGCTCAGTGATCAATGCGCTGCAGTTTCCACTTATCAACGATTTAAGACTGACTGAATGGGATGGTCACGATTTAGAAGAAACGCGTAAGTTCTACTTCTCTTCTGATCAATCCTATATTTTGCTTGAAGCCAACCTCCCCCACGGCGATGTGGTCATTGGCGTTGCGGGACTGGGTAAAATCGCCGGTTACGCGCATCAGTTTTTTTGCTATCAAGGCAAACTCAATCTTGATGATTACACCGAAGGGAAAAGTATCATCAAGTACACTAAGCTATTTAATCACTTACAGGAAAAACAACTTAAGCCTGTAGAGCTAAAAGCACAAGAGCTTAATGCCCTACTCACAGGTGGCGCCACCCCATTTGATGGTGATATCAACCTGAAGATGATCCCACTGAATAATGTCCAAGATGCGCCTGTATATAAAGAAATATTCCGCCGTATTCTGAATCTGCATAAACTCGGCGCGCAAGACGTAAAGCGCTTTATGCTCAAAGTGTTTGAACGTCATATGTCGAACTCGAAAGTCGACTTTTATGAAGTCTGGCGTCGCGCTTTTGATAAGGTCAACCGCGCTCGCCGTGAGCTAAATGCGCTGGAGTCGATGCAAGAGCCAATTTCAGCCCTTGAGAAAATGCTTGAAAATGAAGCGGTATTAAAAGGTAAATTGGCGGCTTACGCCCCGAAACTCGATTTAGCTTTGGTCGAATATGATAACTATCATAACGAGCAAATTGCAGAATTAGCAACACAGCTAGAAGACATAGAAGCCGAAAAGCGCGAATTTGAGTCTAAACAGCAACTATATGTTCAGCAGTCTCGTGATATCGAGCGTAAACAAACCCAAATAGAGCAATGGTTTACCGATTTCCACGCGTTAAAACGTGAATTTGAACTAACTAATCATGCAACGCTTAAAACCAATTTAACGCTGTTGAAAAAGGAATATGAGCAACTTTCCTTCTCTATTAATAGTGCACAGGGGCAAAGTCTCCATACCCTTGATTTTCGCATCAACGAAACACAAAAGCAGATTAAGAGTTTAAAACTGCAACTCAAGAACCTTGAGTTCAACCTGTTTACTCGTATGCGTGAAGATCTTTCTTTAAAAGAAGTGGAAGAGATCTCACGGATCTTGAACCCAGATTTGTTATCGTTTTCAACCACTTCTCAAGGTGAAATTGATATCACCGACGAGGATGCCTTTGGCGCATTTTTAGAGTCGCTATCTAAGTCAGTTCAAGGCGGTGAGCTTAAAGTACCTGGCGCTACCGTTAAGTTGAAAAAACTAAGTCCAGTACAAATGCAAAGCGGTGAGAACAAAGCCCAATTGCAAGCACAGCTGGAGTCACTACAACAGTCGCTTAACGACTTAAAGCAGCAGCGTGAAGTAGCTGCAAATGTCGCTGAAAAGCAAAAAGAACGTGATGCGCTTTATGATGAACTCATGGCAACAGAAGCGGCCATGAAACGCTTTGAGCAATATCAAACCATGTTGCAATCGGTCGATGCTCAACAAGCACTAAAAGAGCAACTAGAAATGGAACGAGAGCAAGTTGATGAATATTTACATGATATTCAACGTAATGCTGGTTCAATTTCAGACCGCCGCTCTATCATTAAAAGCAAGCAAGACTTGTTGGTGCGCCAAGCCGACCGCCTAAAGCAAGTGAAGTCAGAACGTATCGACCACACACTAGACCTATATTCGGGTAAGCTGGCACCATACGAAATCGACATTAACCTAGATTTTGATAACCTCTCAGAAGTGGTCCACCAATTTAATAAAGATTGTAATGAGCTTAGAAACTTAGACGTTAATGTGCGTAATACCTACTTGCATATCTACAATGCTGGGATCACTAAGTTTGAAAACGAGTCAGACGTTACTATTAAGTATCAAAAGCTGATCAGCGCGTATCACAACTTGGATAACGAACGAGATGCCGTCGATAAACAAGCACGAGTGGCGCTCACTGAAGTGGCCGCAACCATTAAAGGACTGCGTCAAGACTTAGACCGCTTACGCCGAGAGATGAACAGCTTTAACAAAGGCATAAGCCAGCATCGTATCTCTAACTTGCAGGCATTCAAAATCAATGTCATCCCTCGTAAAATGCTAGTTGATAGCATAGATACCATTATCAGCACTTCAGATTTATATGAAAAAGGCGAAAGCTTAGACTTACTGAGCGAGCAGCCTAGCTCAGAAAAGTCTGTTAATGAGGCGAAAGATCACATCATCAAACTAGCAAGTGATAAAGCGGGATTGACGTTAACCGATCTCTTCGACATTCGCTTTGAAGTGGTCAACCGCGCAGGTGACACTGAGCACTTTGATAAAATTGACTCGGCTGGCTCTAACGGTACGCGGATCACTATCAAGCTTTTATGTGGCATGCTATTTATCCGCTATCTGCTATCTGATCAAGAGCAAGCAATGTATCGTATCCCGATTTACATCGATGAAGCTGCGGATATCGACCCACAAAACCAAAAGGCTATTATCGAAACCGCACTAAGCTTTGGGTTTGTGCCAATTTTTGCATCGGTGAAACCACAGATCAGCTGTGACTACTTGGTGCCGATCCGCAGTGTTGCACAAGGTAGCCAAAACTGGGTGGATGAAAAAGACTGGATTGAAGTGGAACATTAATCTCAAGTTAATGTCTCAGATACAATTATTAAAGGATGCTTGTCTCTACCATTTAACGCCTTAACACGTTAAGGTAGAGCAAACATCCGACTAAGGAGTAAAGACACATGTTTAAGAATATTGTTATCGCCACTTTGGTGCTGATGTTAGCGGCCTGCGCCAAAACCCCTGATTGGGATTATGATAAGTCTGTACAATTCGCTAACTACAAAACCTATGCTTGGTCACCCGAAGCGGACCTAAAAAATAATGGTCGTGAATACCAAGTCAATGACTTAATGGAAAAGCGGATCCGCAGTGCAATTCAAAACGAAATGAGCAAACAAGGTTTCACCCTCACCGATCCGCAATCGGCCGACTTACTGGTTAACTATCACGCATCAGTTGATACAAAAATTGAATCTGACTCGCTTCACACCACTTATGGTGCGCGTTGGAACTACTGGGGTATTGGTTGGCAAACACAGACCACAACACGTGAATATGAAGTGGGCACGCTAGTACTCGATATGATAGACAAAGCGTCTAACCAGCTAGTTTGGCGCGGTGCAAAAGAAGGCCGCTTGCGTAGCAACCAATCACCTGAGCAAAGAACAGCGTCAATCAACAAAACCATTTCGGAGTTGCTGGCTAACTTCCCACCACAGCCACAACACTAAGCGAAAGTCGGATCAAGCCTTGGCTTGATCCGAATTCTACGAAATAGCTGAACTAAATTGGGTGGAGTTACACAACAATTAAATAAGTTTGTAGTTAGTTTTAAGATTTATTCTCGCATTTTATCGTCTCTTCCCCAAGACGATAGGCATTATTTGCCAGCACATAAGTTCCCGAAATAATAGCAGTAGTAGGAACGAGTATCGGCGTTAACATAATTCCACTCACGGAATAATACGTATTGGTTTCATCTGCAACATCGACTATCTTTAGGGTTTTTCTATCCGATGAAATCTCGCACTTGTTGGTATGAGCAGTATCTTGAACAGGCATTACTACACAAGCGCTTAGTGAGATTATCGGTAACATAATCAATAAATTTAATTTCATCACTTTTCCTTGAATTTGGGTTGCAATACTCTTGTGACGTAAGTCTTAAATATTACCTTCCTCTATAGATTCCCTGTACTTACGCTTAAAGTACTTCAAACTGGCATTGATCTCTTTAATTTCCATTCTTGATTCCACTGCTAAATCTCTCATTTCTTTGACTCTTTTTGAAATAAGGTAAATAAAGAGGGGAATTGGTATACATAAAAAAATAAAACCTATGTAAACAAGCGCACTTATGACGCTGATACTACTCCACATTACTTCCATCATATAATTCTCCTTGAAACTTCCTATGTATTATTTTATGTAAAGCTGGCAAAAATACGTAAATAAAGTTACTCCTTTCAACGCCATAAAACTAGCTTTATATGACTTGTGCCTCCAAGTTTTGCAAAACTATTTGGGTCAAGATGATGAAAACCATGCGGCCTTGATAGCAGTGTAGATAAGTCCGAGGTACCTCACTTAAAATGAAGCACCCAATTCCGCTAAGTCGAACCGAAGCTTTAAGATTTACCGAGGTTTTGTTCGTAAACCTTAAGTGCGTGTTCTAAATCTTCTATCAAGTCTTCTACGTCTTCAAGACCGATGTGAAGGCGGATCACGGGGCCCAATGCCCAACCTGTGGTTGATCGCAAATGCTCCATGGTTTTATTGGCTGTAACTAAACTTTCATAGCCGCCCCATGAGAAACCCATTTTAAAATGGGATAAAGCATCTAAGAAGCGGTTAATCGCCTTTTGGCTACCTTCTTTCATTACGATTGAAAATAAACCATTACTGCCATCAAAGTCTCGCTTGAAGAATTCATGGCCTGGGCAAGTCTCAAAAGCGGGATGCCTAACGTGGTCCACGAGCGGATGCGTTTCGAGCCATTTCGCCACCGTCATTGCCGACTGCTCGTGCTGTTTTAACCTCGCAGGCATAGTACGTAACCCACGTAGTGCTAAATAGGCATCATCTGCAGAGGTACATTGACCAAGTAAATACGAGTGCTCTCTAAGCTCAGGCCAATAGCGCTCATTTGCAACGGCAACCCCCATCATGACATCCGAATGCCCAACAATATACTTGGTTGCGGCTTGAACGCTGATATCAACACCATGATCGAGCGGACGAAACTGCCAGCCATTACCCCACGTATTATCAAGCATAGTGATAACGCCACGGCGCTTTGCAACTTCAACCATCGCTGGCACATCTTGAACTTCCATGGTGATAGAACCAGGGGACTCTAAGAACAACACTTTGGTATTGTCTTGAATTAACGCGTCAATACCAGCGCCAACCATAGGGTCATAATAAGTGGTTTCGATACCATAGCCTTTTAACAGCTTATCGCACAAATCTCTGGTTGGTTCATAGGCAGTATCCACCATCAGCAAGTGATCGCCTGCTTTTAAAAATGACAGTAGTGACTGTGCGATAGCAGCAGCACCAGACGGATACAAGGCGCAACCCGCACCATTTTCAAGCTCAGTAATGGCATCTTGCAAGGCGAAATGGGTATTGGTGCCACGGCGGCCATAAAACAGGGTACGATGTCCACGGCCTTTTATCGCTTCTTGCATTTCGGCAACGCTCTCAAAAACCACGGTAGAGGCGCGCTGAACAACTGGGTTTACTACCCCTTTGGTATATTCTGCTTTTCTTCCAGCAGCAACGATTTTAGTATGCTTTTTCATAATTACTCTTCTGATTGTGCACGCCAGTATTCAACTAAATATCTGGAGATAGAGTCTTCTCTGGTGAGTTTATAGCCGGGCTTTGTATCGCCCCACTCTGAAAATGTATTAAGCTCCGCCCGTGAAAACCATTTAGCTTGCTCAAGCTCATCTTGCTCGACAAAAATCTCTGTGGTTTTCGCCTTCGCGATAAATCCAAGCATAAGTGAAGACGGGAACGGCCAAGGCTGTGAGGCAATATAAGTGGCGTCGTATGCTTCAACACCCGCCTCTTCCATCACTTCCCTTATCACGGCTTGCTCTAACGACTCGCCGGGGTCAACAAATCCAGCCAGCGTCGAAAATACACCTTCTGGCCAAATTGCCTGACGGCCCAACAAGCAGCGTTCAACGCCATCAGGGAAAACATGAGTGACAAGCATGATAACGGCGGGATCGGTGCGTGGAAACGTCATATGGCGGCATTCAGGGTTAACACAACGTCTTGCATGGCCTGCTTCAACCATTTTATTGGGTTGCCCACAACGTCCACAAAAACAATGGGTTTTATGCCAGTAACATAAGCCTCGTGCAAGCACACCAATTGAGCCTTGTTGCTTTGGTAAGTTACGACCCACTTGGCGCATGTCGATGAATTCTGACTCGGAGTCAATAAAAGAGAGCTTGTCTCGTTGTTTAGAGACGTCAAGCGCAAAATAGCTGTGCGCTTCGTCACGACCTAAGAATATCGCATCTTGAAGTGCTAAATCAGCGACTTCTGTTCGAGAAAGATAATGTAATTCATCATCTCGGGCACGCACTAAATTAGCGTCGTCTTGAATTAATAACCAGCGACTATTGTCACCCATTTGAGATAATAACCAGTTTTGATCTTTTCTTTCGTTAGATGCTCTGTCCAACGTCATTTGAGTGTAATACAGCAAGCCCCTATTCCTTCGTGTTCTGGAACATTTTATCCACCTCGGCGAGACCTTAAAACTACCATAGCACAAAGGTACAGGCAAAAAAAAAGCCCATAAATGGGCTTTTGAAAACTACAGTGTGATTTCACACTACAGAGAGGCAAGATAGTCCAACAGCTTTTGATTTTCGTTTTCAATATGCTTATAGAATTCAATATCTTTTAGCTTAGATGCCGCAGCTTCATCGATGACGATTACAGCATCACGATGCATTTGTAGTGCCGAAGCAGGACACGCCGCAGTTAACGGGCCTTCCACCATAGCAACAACAGCATCGGCTTTGTTTTCACCCGTCGCTAATAACACGACTTTTTTAGCGTCTAAAATCGTGCCAATACCCATTGTGATTGACAAGTGAGGTTGGTACTCATCAGCTTTAAAAAAACGAGCATTATCATCAATCGTCGCTTTCGTTAGGGTTTTAACCCGAGTGCGTGACGTTAAGCCAGAAGATGGCTCGTTAAAGCCTATATGGCCATTTCTGCCAATGCCTAATAGTTGTACATCAATACCACCAGCAGATTTAATACGCGCTTCATACTCGCCGCACGCCGTAATTGGATTTTTTGCATCCCCCGGTGGTACGTGCGTGTTACTTTTATCAATGTTGATATGGTCAAACAGCTGCTGCTGCATAAAGTAACGATAACTTTGTGGGTGCGAGCCATCTAAGCCTAAATATTCATCTAGGTTGAAGCTGGTAACTTCAGCAAAACTGATTTCGTTCGCTTGGTTACGCTTAATTAATTCTTGATACAAAGCGACCGGTGTTGAACCCGTCGCTAATCCCAACACAGAGTTAGCTTTACGCTTTAATTGCGTTGTAAAAATGTCTGCACCATATGCTGCCACTTCGGCAGCGTCTTTTAAAATGACTACTTGCATACGATTAACCACATGTTGAGATGATTAGAATAAAATGGGATCTGAGCCTTGCCTCGCGTGCAATCAAAGCAAGGTCAGATCGAACCTAATTGGGATACACAACATTAGGTTATTACCATTATGACAACGCTGTCATTATTATCAGAAATAATTCGCTTGTAAAGCAAAAGTGAAAAAAAATATGGATATTTTTTACTCTATGCAATCGAAAGGTGTTAAAAAGCCCACAACGGTGGGCTTTTTGAAAGGAGGCTTGTGAATATTACACACTTACAAAAATACGACGTTTATACATCCAATGCAGCACTAAAAGCTGTACCGCCAATAGCGCAAAAACAGCAATTAACGGCTGCCACGCTGTTGGCACGGCGGCAATCACGCCACCAAATACACTTTTACTAATAAAGGTCCAATTCACTATGCTTGACGCCAAATAAATAATAATGGAGTTGGCTCCTATAATAACAAATGGATACGCCCAACGTTGAAAGCTGAGTACATCTACTATCGCGTAAAATACCGCAAGTAGAATTGCACTCCAACCGACGGTTACTAGCACAAATGAGCTTGTCCACAATTCTTTATTAACTGGAAATTGCATGTCCCAAAACCAACCTAGTGCTAAGACGAGTACACCTGTGCCTGCCAAAATACCAACGGTTTTCCACTCTCCTTGCGTTTGGGCATTGGCAATCGCGCGACCAGCAAACACACCTGCGATAGCGTTTACAATGGCAGGTAAGCTTGACAGCACACCTTCTGGGTCAACAGGACGGTTTTGATAACTGATCCCTGGTAGTAAATACGTATCAATGAACGCATTCCAACTACCAACACCATTCGCACTTAAGTCCCCCGCTTGCCCTCCGGGAACTGGGATAAAGCAAAGCAATAACCAATAAAATATCAATATGCCTACACCCACACATGCCAAGGTTCGCAAACTCGTATGCCAAACCAGCAAAGCACAAAAGAACCAAGCAAACGCAATGCGACCTAATACACTGGCGTAGCGAACACCGTCAGGATCCATTGGGATCCCAGTTCCCCAACCATGGTTGTATAACACGCCAAAGGCACACAGTAACAAAAGGCGCTTCAGTGCTTTGAGATAAAACGGTTTACGTTCATTAAAGGGCAGGTGGTCGATACGTTTAGGCGACAAGCCCATCGCCACACCCGATAAAAAGATAAAAAGTGGAAAGATAAGATCATAAAAAGTGAAGCCATGCCAAGGGCTGTGCAGCGTGTGCGCTTCAAAAGCCTTCCACCCTTGCCACCCAGTTAGTACAAACAGCGCCGCAAAAATAGATTGGCCACCTAAGATCCAGAACATATCCATGCCGCGTAAGGCATCTAAAGATGCAAGTCGCTTTGCCGTATTATTCGTTGTCATTGCTATTTATCCGCGTGAAAACATTAACTATGGATCGCTCGAACAAGCAAATCCATTTGCCTCAAGGTGAGTTTTGATGCGCGTTGCAATCGCGACTGCATAATAACGCACACGACAATAACTTCCTGAGTCGTCAATCCACCCATGCTTAACCAAATACCGGCTAAGCTTAAAAAACAAAGCCCCGCGGTACTGCTGCGGGGTTTTATCAGGGAAACTTAAGCGGCCGTTTCCGTCCACTACTCGATTGCAAATCAGTTACAGCAACTGACCACCAATATAGGTTTGTGTCACAATCAAATCGCTGTCGAGCACCACGAAATCAGCATCAGCACCCGATCTTAGATGCCCCTTTTGAGACAGGCCAAGATATTGCGCAGGGTAAAGAGAGGCCATGCGCAAGCTTTCCGCTAAGCTCACGTTAAGCGTATTGACAGTGTTTCGCACCGCACTTGCCATATCCAATACACTACCTGCAAGCTCACCGGTTGTTGAATTTAACCGATCACCGGTACGAATAACTTTTCTGCCGTCAAAAAAGTCAAACTCCGTATCATCTGTCCCAACCGGAGGCATGGCATCTGTCACTAGCATCATTTTGCCACGCTGCTTAGTACGAATCGCAAGTTGCGCCGACAATGGATGAACATGGTGGCCATCAACAATCAAACCACACCAGCTATTGTCATTCCAAAGCGCAGCACCGACAACGCCCGGCTCACGGGAAGTAAACGCAGACATTGCATTAAATAGGTGAGTAAAGCCATCCACGCCAACATTGAGTGCAGCGTTAGCGGTGTCATAGTCCGCGTTTGAATGACCGATACACACTTTCACACCCAGTGAAATCAAGCGTTCTATATCGCTAAGTGGCACGGTTTCAGGTGCTAAAGTCACCATTTTGATACCTAAGTCTTGACGCGCGTATACCGCAAACTCTTGCTCTGAGATTGGTCTGATGAACTTTTCGCTATGCGTACCCTTTTTAGGGTGAGATAAGTGTGGGCCCTCAAAGTGGATCCCTAGCACCCCTGACTGATTAGCTGCTATAGCTGCTGCTGTTGCGGCTGCCGCTTGTTGCATTACTTCAATTCTGTCAGTGATAAGGGTTGGCATTAGTCCCGTGGAACCAAATTGGCCATGTGCTTTAACCATAGTCGCCAAGCATTCAGTGGATTGCTCGGCGTTAAAAAATGCACCGCCACCACCATTAACTTGTACGTCAATAAAACCTGATGCAACTAGTCCCGATAACTTAGATACATTGGTCGCTTGCGACTCATTAATATAACCAATTTGGCCGTTGTTTACTTCGAAATAAACGTCTTTTCTAAAACTTTCACCATCAAAAAATTCTGGAGCAAAATAACATTGAGTCGTCATTAGTTCGCCTTTTTTAATTCTTGACCTGCACTTTGAATTGCAAAGTAAATTGCCCCCATTTCAGGAGGTTGTTTCGGTAATTGGACTTGCTTTGCAACTTCTGGGTCGAGCCAAGGTTGTAGCGGCTCTGATAATCCGCCGATCATAGAGAGTCTAGGCGGGTTTAATTCAAGTAAACGCTTTGCTAAACGACTAATATATTCCGCACCCGACTTTACGATAGAAAGGGCCATTTCATCATTCAGCTTGGCTTGTTCTAATACATAACGAGCCAGCTTCGCATAACCACTAGATGGCTGCCCCGCCATTTGCTCTGCAATACCCATTGCCCCTTTCGCACTGAAGTGCTCTAGCAATACTTGGCTCAATGACGTTTTTTCGCCAAGGCCATCAAGATCGAGTAACGCAGCTTTTACCGCCTCTAACCCCATCCATGCGCCACTGCCCATATCGCCTTGAGCAAAGCCATGACCACCATAGTTCACTGTTTTACCGTCAACTAACGCAAAACCACAGGAGCCGGTACCCGTAATAATTACTGCACCATCGCTACCTTCATGCGCACCAATACACGCGGTGTGTAAGTCTGTGGTAAGGAACATTTGTTTAAAGGGATGCTCCCACTGCATGATCTTGTCATAGAGCGCGGGTAGGTTAACACCTGCAAGGCCAAGACCTGCATTTAGCTCATGTACTTGCTCAACACGAAGACCTGCGTCTTGTAACGCCATTTGTGTCGACACCATAATGGATTCAAGTGTGCGCTCTAAGCCATGTAAGGGGTTCGCAGGACCGCCTAGACCCGTACCCAAAACGCCATGTTGAAGAGAATAAATTGTAGCGCGGCATTTTGTTCCACCACCATCGACGCCGATGTATAGTTGGTCTTGGTTAACCTGTTTAGCCATCATGTAAAGACCCCTACTTTGTTCTGGATTAGACCGCGTTATTGTTTTCGTTAGACACGGTTTTTCATTCATGTTGAATTGATGTTACACAACAAATGACAGCGTTGTCATTAAATTTTTCAAGAAATTTCTTCATTTTGAAAAAAACTAATATTGCACAGTTTGTGAGGATTGTCAGTGAAAAATTGCAATAATCTCCAAATTACAAGGACTAACAGAGATCAGGGATTGTTAGGCACATAATAAAAAAGCGACTCAATCTTACATCAAGTCGCTTTATGGATTTAACCTTATTGTTCAGGTTATTCGCAGACTACTTAACTCCAAGTTCTCTCAAGCGCTCTTGCAAATAGCTATCTGCAGTGTAACGCTCTGACAACACAACATCTGGTCTTGGATGTAAGAATAGCGGCAATGAAATACGAGATTTCGTCGACGCTTTGCCTGTAGGATTAATCACACGGTGAATTGTCGATGGGAAGTAACCACCCGACGCCTCTTGTAGCATGTCACCAATGTTAATAATCAACGAACCAAAGTCGCATGGTACATCTAACCAACTACCATCTTGTCTTTGCACTTGCAGGCCAGGCTCATTTGCCGCTGGCAATACAGTAAGTAGATTGATATCACCATGAGCTGCGGCGCGAATTGCACCTGGTTCTTCATCACCTGTCATTGGTGGGTAATGAAGAATACGCAGTAATGTCTGCTCTGATTCTTTGATCATATCTTTAAGGTCAATAGAGAATCTAGCTCTCACATCTGCAGGCGCTTCAGCTTGAACCCAGCTTAGCAATTCTTGAGCAAACTCGCTCGCTAAACGATAATATTCACGAATTTCTTCGTCTAATTGAGCCGGTACACGCCCTTTTGGGTAAACATGAAAATACTCTTTGATGTCTTTTACTGTAAAACCTTTCGCAACCTCGGATACTTCTGGTGGGAAGTAACCATCTTGGGTTTCTTTATTGAAAAGGAACTCGTGTTTTTCTTCTGAATTAAAAAATTCTTGCCAATGTTTGTAGATTGACTCAACTAACTCTTGTGGGATTGGGTGATTTTTTAGTACACCGAAGCCTGTGTTTCTTAAAGATTCTACAAACTCTTTCGCAGCATTTGGCGATTGATAGTCTACGGTAGGTAACTGTTGCATAATGGTTCCACCAAAATTATTAGTAATTCATGGTTATTTACTCAATTGCACATTGGGGTAAATAACGCACTTCCCGTGTCATCTCAACACTGCGTACCTAGTAGAAGGTAAGGCGTATGTTATCGGGTCTGTTAACCTAGGGGGTTGTTTTAAAAGATAAACTTGTGTCTAACAAGTCTCGCTCAAAACAGCAACAGCAAAGGCTAAAAAGCCCTTATACGATCGTGTTGTCGATAATTCTTCAAAAAGTGTAGCTAATTACATGCTTAGCAGAGTACTTTTTAAAGATTACGTTTTAACAGCGAGCGAGCTTATTGAATTAGGACAAATCATATAAGGACTTATGTCCGCTTTTATATATAGGACCTGAGACTTTTGATGCAGATCAAGTGTTATCGGGCGCATCTATCGGTATTTGGATATCCCACTCCAATCCTTGCGGTGTATTTTTCACGCTAAACTCTCCATTGAGTGCCCCTGAAACCAAGTTGGCAGTTAAATTTGCGCTTAACCCAACATGACCTGCATTACCTCTTTTTGTCGTCACAAATGGTTTTAATAACTCTTGTGTACTAATTCCTCTAAGCCCTACTCCATGGTCAGTATAATTAACATGTAAATTATTATCCGAGTGCGTAAAGGTGATTGTAGCAAGGTGATCATGGTCAATCCAAGCATGCGCAATGGAGTTCTCAACTAAGTTGCTCAATACCTCAACCAGAGCTTGTCCATCCACGTAAACCTCTGTTGTCGTGTTACCAACAAACTGGATCTGTACGTCTTGCTTTGAAAAATCTTTTTTCAGTCTTGTTTCTATTTCTTGTAATTTAACGTCGGCACAGCTGCTATCTCGCTCAGACTGAGAGACCGATTTTAATAAGCTGACAAACTTAGCCACTTTCTCTAGATTACGACTACAAAGCGCACTACTATCTTTGATCTGCTCAAATCCCGCTACCAACCCATCCTGCGTAAGCGTACCTGCGGTAAGTGCACTTTGTAGCTCTTGCATCACGCCTTCTAAAAAGGTGTTGGATGTAATACTGGTACCAAGTGGGGTATTGATTTCGTGTGCAATCCCAATCACCATTTGGTTTATGGCTTTAGATAGTTGCTGTTTTACCGCTAACTTTTGCGCTTCAATTAACTTAAATTGGGTGTTTACTCTGGCTATGATTTCAGCGGGTTTATAGGGTTTAGTGATGTAATCAACACCACCGACCTCGAATGCCTGTACCAAGCTCTCGCTGTCTTCATAAGCACTTACAAAAATAACTGGAATGGCCGCCGTCGAATTGTCG
Source organism: Pseudoalteromonas sp. S2755 (assembly GCF_005886535.1). Taxonomy (GTDB): domain Bacteria; phylum Pseudomonadota; class Gammaproteobacteria; order Enterobacterales; family Alteromonadaceae; genus Pseudoalteromonas. The sequence continues at coordinate 48,161 of NZ_PNDS01000046.1, read as the reverse complement.
GACTTAAGCTCTTTACATAGTTCAATCCCCGACATATTTGGCATTTTTATATCGGTAATAATTAATTCAGGCTGATGCTTTTTAACGATACCTAAGGCAATGTCCCCCCCTCGAGCCGCCAATACTTTGTATCCTTCCTTTCTTAGTATGAGCTGCAATACTTGGAGGTTTTCAGGCATATCGTCAACAATTAAAATGTCTGACATGTAACGTTACTCAAGTCCTTACGATAGACACTTTTTACAGCATAGCTTGAGAATTTGTATATCGCGACTATGTTTATATATATAAATTTTCACGCGTAAATAATAACTTATGTCCTCAAAAGCATTACTAAGTTGGATCGCACTTTTCGCCTTGATGGCAGCTCTGGGAAGCGCAACGCTTATCTACTACTCAACAACCGCTCATAGCACTCTCGCGACCGACGTTAATACCGCTTATCATAACCACCTCTCACTTGAGATGTATAGCAAAGATAAAAACGCCCAATGGCTCGATGACATTGAATCCGCACCAAGTCACTCATTACCACTACCGCTACAACAAATTTATGAAGCCCAAGCAAGATTAAAATCTCGATTTTTAGCAAACAAGATTGAACAGGTCGATTTACCTCAACGTTATCAAAACGCTATCTCACAACTGCCTCTCATTGCCAACGCTGAACTCGAAACTCGAACCAATCAACAACTTAAAATATTGCTGATTACTGGCCTTGCTTTCGCGGTGTTAACACTATTTTTAAGCTTTTATGTTTGGTTTATGCGCACCAAACATTTCTCCCCGCTCTATCGCATCGTAAATACGCTACGTGCACAAGCGTTAAACGGCGCCCCGCTTTCAGTTGCCCCAACAAACAGTGATGCAGATGTAAAACGGCTCACACAAGCGATCCATGCAGCAACCACCTCTCAAAGCCAAAAGTTGGCGTCAGCCGCAATCATCGAAAACTATAATCGCGAACTAAAGTCCATCACCGGTTCTGAGCCTATCGTACGCCACGCACTGGAATTTATTGCCAATGAGTTCAACGCACCGAGTGTTTGTCTCTATGCCAATTTAGAAGACGACACCTTGTCATTAGTGAAAAGCCATGGGGTGATACCAAGCCACTCAATTATTGCGTCAACGATAGCGCTTTGCGCAACAAATAATGAACCACAGGTACAACAAGAACCGTTGTGGCTCAAAGAGCAAGAGGTTGAAGTAAAATTACAAAGCCGTTATTGCTTTCCACTAGCCATCGGTAATCATGTAGTTTATGTACTGCTAGTTGGTAGTGCTCAGGCGTTGATAGACAGCCAATTTGAAGCGCTTGAGTACTTGTGTAAGGACCTAAGTCTCGCGCTTGCTATTAATGAAAATATCGAAAAACAACAAAAGACAGAGTCAGCCTTAAGCGAACAACTTGAACTTACCCACCATATTATCAATGCTATCCCAAACCCTACATACTACCGTTCTACTGACGGGGTATTTATGGGGGTAAACAAGTCCTTTTTGGCACTGTTAGATCAATTCGAAGTAGATGTAATTGGCGCCAAACTAGACGAGATTTTTGATTTAGGAATAGCCAGCCTATTTGAATCCAAAGCCCACGAAATTATCACCACAACCCAAGAGCAAACCTACGAAGTGCTATTGCTCGATGGCCAAGATCAGGCCCGAGAACTTATTGTATATGAAGCGCCATTTTTTAATGAAAATGGCGCTGTAGCTGGAATTGTTGGCATGTACCTTGATGTTTCCGAGAGGAACCAACTGCAACGTGAGCTCATAGAGGCAAAAGACTTGGCTCAAAACTCGGCAAAAGCAAAAAGCGAATTCCTCGCTAACATGAGCCATGAAATTCGAACCCCAATGAACGCGATTATTGGTATGTCCCATCTCGCGCTCGCGACCGAATTAAATGCTAAACAGCACGACTATGTATCAAAAATAGATACAGCGGCAAAGCAATTACTAAGATTGATCAACGATATACTCGATTTTTCAAAAATCGAAGCTGGCAAAATAGAGTTAGAATATCAGGCTTTTTCAACAGAAAAGCTACTCGACAGTGTCGCCACCATCGTCAGTGTAAAAGCCCAAGAAAAACAACTAGAGTTGGTCTTTGATCTCGACTCACAAGTACCCTACTGCATGATTGGCGATCAATTTAGAATAAGTCAAGTCCTCATCAATTTAGCGGGTAACGCGGTTAAATTCACAGAAACTGGTGAGGTTGTTATTCGTGTTGCCCTTGTCAATGTCGAAAAAGGGTTAGCAAAAATTAAGTTTAGCGTAAAAGACTCTGGTATTGGCATGAATAAGCGCCAGCAAAAAAATCTATTTCAATCTTTCTCTCAAGCGGACAACTCAATTACACGGAAATATGGTGGTACAGGACTCGGCCTCACGATTTCGCAGCAACTGGTAAAACTTATGGGGGGAGAGATATACGTAGAGAGTGAAGAAAACGTCGGTTCGGAGTTTTATTTCACATTAGAGATGGAAGTCAGTGACGAACTAAGTCAGGCGAAAATGGCCTCAACTCACTTATCAGGACTATCAGCAACAATCATTGATGACAACCAGCATGCTCTGGACGTACTAAGTGGCATGCTAACAAACTTTGGTATGCAGGTTTGTGCTTATTTAGACCCTCATAAGGCATTAAATCAGTTCGTCCTGACACAAGATTTACCAGATCTTATTTTCGTCGATTGGCATATGCCAAAACTAGATGGCATCGAGCTGATCACCAAGCTGCAATCGCAAGTCGATGTATCGCAAAGTAAGTTTATTTTAGTCACAGCTTATGGTCGGGAGTTAAACCTCAACGATAGCCAAGCCAGTTTAGTCGATGGTGTACTTTTAAAACCGATTAATCCGTCAAATCTTGTGGATGTTATTCAAAATGCCGTGTTTGACTCACCAGAAGTAAGAACCACTATCACCAAAAAAGAGCAAACAATCAGTAAACAAGCACTAAATGGCATATCGATTTTGGTTGCGGAGGATCAACCAGTCAACCAGGAGATCGCTGTAGAGATATTGTCTAGCTTCGGAGCGCAAGTGGCGGTCGCTGATAATGGGCAAGAAGCCATTGAGCGAGTTCATAGCAAACATATAGATATTGTTTTAATGGATATGCAAATGCCAGTAATGGATGGCATTACCGCGACGCAAAACCTTCGTGTAGAGTTCGATAAAAATACACTTCCTATTCTCGCGATGACCGCCAATGCCATGGAAGAAGACATCCAGACTTGCATCGATGCTGGTATGAATGACCACGTCACCAAACCCATCGACGTTGAGCAACTCGTTAACAGTATTTTGAAATATGCAAGCGCAGAGAGCAGTAGAATTTTAGCAACGCCAGTAGCAAACTCACCAGAAGTCACTGCAGAAGTAGAGGAAGTTAATGAAGTCATTGAGTTTGAAGGCATTGATATTGCTGAGGGCATTGCTCGAGCCGCAGGCAACCAAAAGGTTTACTTCGATATATTAGAAAAGTTTCTATCCCAGCAGGTTGAGGAGCTGATCAATTTAAAACAGGCTTTAGCCATTGAGAATTTTGAACTGGCACATAGCATGTTACATGCATTAAAAGGTGCTAGTGCTAACCTTTCGATTGTTAAGCTGACCGAGGAGTTTAAGCACATTGAAGCCTCTCTAAACGTCCGTCCACCTAATGCGAGTGAAATTGACGAGCTGATTAAATACGTTAAATATGCACAGGAACAATGCCAAAAGCGCCGTAAAAGAGAAACGTATCAACAAGTAGAAAGTGTAACGAAAAACAGTGAAGCGACAGGCGGGAACAGTCAACTAGAGGAGCTCATTCAGCTCGCGTGTGCGTTAAGAGATTATGATACTCAAGCCACAGAGCTCGTAGACTCAATTTCAGTTAGTAGCTATTTGACTGAACCAGAGCTGCAGAAATTAAAAACCGCCATTGCCCGCTTTGAGTTCAATGAAGCCTTTATGATGCTGACATCAATTAAACACGTAGAAGAAGCCCCCGAGCTTAATGTAGAAAAAGGCGCACTGCATTAGGGCTATTGCTATATATTTTATCCGAAGGCGAAATGAAGATTTTGACGTAATAAAAAGGCCACTGATATGGCCTTTCTTTATATGCTCCAAGATGTTTACTTAAAAACGGTTATTACAGTCCCAACTGATCCATAAAGTCGTCATCTACAACATCTTCTTCCTGCGGCTTCGCTGGCTTTTTCTTTTCAGCCTGACTTGCAATAATGTCATCTGGATCTACCGACTCAGCAATATCAAAGTCATGTAGCTTAATAAATTCTGTTTTATCCATTGCCAATTCAAGATAGAAAATATTCTGGCCTTGAGTGGTAAAGGTAACGCGTCTTGCCTGCGGGCGATCCATCGTTGTGTCTACCGAGATCTGCACCTGTTTGTTGATGGCCATCATCTTAGGTTGGTTTTGCGTGATAGAGGTATGTAGCTGCTCACGCACTTTGTTGGTGAAATCACCAACAATTTGGTTCATTAACTCACCCAATACGTTAGCAACATCATCAGATAAATGACTATGCGCAATTTCTTCTTCTGGCATACCCATGTTGCGCATGTAATCGGTATACACCTCCATTGCTGCTTGCGCGGTAAAATTAGTTACGACTAAACCGGTAAAGCCACCATCGAACAATACGAAACAGCCGATGTCTGGCCTCATACAGGTACGAGTGATCTTTTGTACCATCGCAGAATAGTTAATTTGGTTGCCGCTTGCCGACGACAGAACTTCTGTTACTGAGTGGCATAGCGTTGAAAGGATGTCTTCTGTGCTAATCACTTTGCTTTTCGCCATTTTTGATCTCATATTTACTTCTTATTATTAATAGTAGCCAAGCTACTGAATTTATCACTGACTATCCAGCATAAAATGCTAAAATAGCGAGATTATTTTCAAAGAGAGATTAAATGTGACGGGCAAAGACAGTATTTATGCCACTGAGCAAGCAGTAAAAGATTTCACTTTCGACGCCAATGTCGTCGAAGTGTTTCCAGATATGATCCAGCGCTCAGTTCCGGGCTATGCGACAATAGTAAGCACAATGGGCAAACTTGCGGGTACTTACGCGCAAAGTAACTCTAACCTATATGACTTAGGCTGCTCTTTAGGCGCGGTCACGCTAAGCATGCGTAGAAATATAGATAAAGAAAACTGCCATATCATTGCCGTGGATAATTCACAGCCCATGGTAGAGCGCTGCCAATTGCATTTAAAAGGCTTTAAGTCCGACGTCCCAGTCTCGGTCACTTTAGGTGATATCAATGAAATAGAGATTAGCAACGCATCTGTCGTTGCAATGAACTTCACCCTACAGTTTATCCCACAAGAAAACCGTAAAGCAGTTCTCAAAAAAATATACCAAGGCTTGAAACCCGGTGGTGTATTGCTATTAAGTGAAAAGTTCCGCGGTGAAAACGACACTAAAGACAACTTACTTATCGACCTTCACCACGACTTTAAACGTCACAATGGCTATTCAGAATTAGAGATCAGCCAAAAACGCACCGCAATCGAAAACGTGATGCGCACAGACTCGTTAAGTACCCATATGACAAGATTAGAGGATATCGGCTTTAATCAAACTCAAGTGTGGTATCAATGTTTTAACTTCTGCTCAATGGTAGCAATAAAATAGAGGCAATTATGAATCATTGGTTTACCGACTTTTATGCAACCATTGCGAAAACACCATTAAGCCATTGGCTAGAAACGTTGCCTGCACAACTTAGCCATTGGCAAAAAGAAGCCCAACATGGCGACTGGCCGAAATGGGAAAAAGTCATTAAAAATCTACCTGAGATCTCAACCACCCATGTTGATATAAAAACCAAGGTTGAGATAGGTACTGGCACAGACGTTAATGAAGGCCATCAAAAGCAGTTAACACATTTACTAAAACGCATGATGCCATGGCGTAAGGGACCATTTCATTTACATGGCGTCCATATTGATACTGAGTGGCGCAGTGACTGGAAATGGGACAGATTGCTTCCTCATATTAGTGACCTTCATGGCCGTAATGTATTGGATATCGGCTGTGGTTCTGGTTATCACTTGTGGCGTATGCGCGGTGAAGGCGCAGAGCTTGTAGTTGGTATTGATCCTTCCGATCTGTTTTTGTGCCAATTCCAAACTATTAAACACTTTAACCCCGATCCAAACGTGCATTTGCTACCGCTAGGTGTAGAGCAACTGCCTGAGCTAAAAGCATTTGATACTGTGTTTTCAATGGGTGTGCTATATCACCGTCGTTCACCAATCGACTTCTTAGCACAGCTCAAGTCTCAACTAAGAAAAGGTGGCGAATTAGTGCTAGAAACGCTCGTGGTAGAAGGCGATGTAAATACAGTATTAGTGCCGACCGATCGCTACGCAAAAATGCGCAACGTATGGTTTATTCCAAGCTGTGATGCATTAACATTGTGGCTTGAACGCGTGGGCTTTAAGGATATCAAGGTAGTAAACAAAGATGTCACGTCGTTAGACGAGCAGCGCCAAACTCCGTGGATGGAAACAGAGTCGCTTGCTGATTTCTTAGATCCCAATGACACCAGCAAGACCATTGAAGGCTACCCAGCTCCGCTACGTGCTATATTTATCGCAAAAGCGTAATGCTATCAAAATAAAGGAGTCATAGATGGCTCCTTAATATGCCCTCAATTAACCATCCAGCTTTAAACTAAAGTCTTTTAAAATGCACCTCCACCATCTAGGGCCTGTTAGTCTCTGCGTAACCTAAGCATAGGGTTATTTTTTTGAAAAACCAATCAGATTGAACACTGCGAAGATTGGGCTAAACTTAGCTTAACATCCTTATTTGAAGCTGATACTCATCTATAGTTATTATTGTTTTGGCCACTGTAAACGCTACAGCTTGTTAATTTCGGCATCGTGCCGCATTCCACTCTATTAAGGCAACCTGCTGGGTAAACTAAGCTGTTTCTCTACAGCAGTTTTTCGGTAGCTAAGGAGACTCGATGACGGTAAAAAAATCAGAACCGAACTATACACATGTAAAACAATTACTTCGTAAAATGGAACCTGAAGTAGCCGCTAGCTTTAGCTATAAACAACGCAAAGCACTACAAAAAGCGATAAACACTCGAGGATGGAATAATCATAAGATAGACTTTAGGCCGACACTAGCACTACCGTTTTTACCTTGGAGTTTTTACTTTGTTTTTCTCGGAGGATTAAATAGGCGTACGTTGAGCTCAACAGAAAGAGTCAGCGCCGCAATAATGTTTATAATTGCTTTGCTAATTTGTGGGCTAATTCTACTTGGTACTCTTTTTGTGCTGCTCTATTTACTTAAATCTTGGCTCGGTATAGATATTTTTTCCAATGAATCACTGGGGTTATGGGACCAGTTTAAAGCGTTATTTTGGTAAGTAAAAAGTCGAATGGCAAACCAGAACTTCAATTTTTGGCTTCTATTATACAAATCAAACAGCAATGGCATGTAATACCTGAGCTTTTTCACAATACTAAAAAAGGAGCAACGATATACTCCTTTTTAGTATGTACAGCTAATGGGGCATTAGCCTAATAGTTCACCTAACTGCTTGCTTACCGCATCAACAGCTTGTGTACCATCTAGTTTGTGATATTGCGTGTTACCAGCATCCGCTTCCGCACTGTAGTAGTCTACTAGTGGTTTAGTTTGCTCATGGTAAATCGCTAGACGTTTACGTACTGTCTCTTCAGTATCGTCATCACGAATGATTAAGTCTTCACCCGTTACGTCATCTTTGCCTTCAACTTTAGGCGGATTGTAAACGATGTGGTAAACACGACCAGAACCTGGGTGTACACGACGACCGCTCATACGCTCAACGATGATCTCATCTGCCACGTCAAATTCGATAACATGGTCAACTTTGATGCCATTTTCTTTCATTGCATCTGCTTGTGGAATTGTACGTGGGAAGCCATCAAGCAAGAAGCCATTTGCACAATCTTCTTTTGCGATGCGCTCTTTTACCAAGCCGATAATGATTTCATCAGATACTAGTTGACCTGCATCCATGACTTTTTTCGCTTCAAGACCCAGCGGAGTCCCTTCTTTGATAGCTGCACGTAACATGTCGCCTGTCGAGATCTGAGGGATCCCATATTTGTCCATTAGAAATTGAGCTTGAGTACCTTTACCTGCACCCGGCGCGCCTAGCAAAATGATGCGCATAATTGAATCCTCGTTTGGAGTTATTGGTGTTTGTGTGGTGAATTTTTCCATATACGGTGCCGATCCTCAAGGAACTTATACTAATTGATAAGGAAGAATGGCAATTTTTCCGTCAAAAACAAAAAAGCTCCGCGATCTGCAGAGCTTTTGGTCAGAAATTAATCCTGATTATAAAAATGCACCTAGTGCTTTAACTTGGTCTAGCATGCGGCAAGAGAAGCCCCATTCGTTATCATACCAAGCCATCACTTTTACCAGCTTTCCATCTACTTTGGTTTGTGTAGAGTCAAACACTGAGGAAGCCGGGTTATGGTTGAAATCGATAGAAACCAGAGGCAATTCATTGTACTCAAGGATTGTACTCATCGCGCCCTCAGCAGCTGCTTTGATTGCTGCATTCACTTCTTCTTTTGAAGTGTCACGCTTGGCAACAAACGTTAAATCAACCAGTGATACGTTGATGGTTGGCACACGAACCGCCATACCGTCTAGTTTGCCAGCAAGTTCAGGAAGCACTAAGCCAACCGCTTTTGCCGCACCCGTTTTCGTCGGGATCATTGACTGAGTAGCACTACGCGCGCGATATAAATCAGGGTGGTAAACGTCTGATAGATTCTGATCGTTGGTGTAGGCATGAATAGTTGTCATGCTACCTTGCTCAATACCAATAGTGTCATTCAAAACTTTTGCAATAGGCGCAAGACAGTTTGTGGTACAAGATGCGTTAGAGATAATAGTTGATTCAGCATTCAGTACTTCACTGTTAACGCCATGAACAACCGTTGCATCCATATCTGTGCCCGGCGCAGATACAATCACTTTTTTCGCACCGGCTTCAATGTGTTTAGCCGCAGCTTCGCGAGAAGTGAACAACCCTGTACATTCGAGTACGATATCAACGTTTAGCGCTTTCCAAGGAAGATTTGCAGGGTCACGCTCTTGCGTTAGCGTGATTTCGTCACCACCGATAACGAGTGTGTTGTCGTTAAGAACAACCTGCTCTTGAAAGCGGCCATGTACAGAGTCAAATTGAGTCAAATGCGCGTTTACGTTTGCAGGTGCGAGATCGTTGATGGCAACGACTTTGATGTCTTTATTCTGACCTGACTCATACAGTGCACGAAGTACGTTACGACCGATACGTCCATAGCCATTAATTGCGATATTAATCATGATAACTGTCCCCTAATCTATTTTACTTCACTTGCTTGTTTCGCAAGCGCTTCAATGGCTTGCCAGTCTTTGTTTGCGATAAGTGCTTTATCAAGCATCCAAGTACCGCCCACACATACCACATTGTCGAGTGCAAGATACTTAGGTGCAGTTGCCAACGAAATACCACCCGTTGGACAGAATTTTACTTGTGGAATTGGTCCGCCAATGGATTTAAGCATTGGTGCACCGCCTGCTGCTTCTGCTGGGAAAAACTTTAAGAATTCAAAACCATGACTTGCAAGCTTCATCACTTCGCTTGGCGTTGCAGCACCTGGAAGAAATGGAATACTTGACGACTTAGCCAGTTCCAATAATTCGTCATTAACACCTGGACTTACCATGAAGTCAGCGCCGGCTTCTACAGAGGCATTAAAGGTTGCCTTATCCACTACCGTACCAGTACCGACATAGGCGTCTGGTAAAGCCGCTTTAATGTCTTTTACCGCTTGCGCTGCCACCGGTGTACGAAGTGTCACTTCGAGTGCTTTTAAGCCACCATTAAACAATGCCGTAGCAAGCGGCACCGCGTCTTCGAGGTTATCAATAACGATAACCGGAACCACTGGTGCTGCTGACAATATCTCTTTAATACTCATGCTCACCCTCATTCCCACTGTTATTATTCTTCGATGCCAAATGAGCATGCGCCTTGATCTGCACTGCTCACTACGTGTCTAAATCCTGAGAATAGCTCTCGACCCGTACCAAATGTTTGCGATTGCGGTGAAAGCTGTAATTCGCGCTGTGCCATTTCTTCATCAGAAACGTGTAGCACTAATTCGCCTTTTGGTGCATTTAAGGTGATCAAATCACCTTCGTGTACTTTTGCAATTGCACCACCTTCAACCGCTTCCGGCGCAAGGTGTATTGCTGCTGGCACTTTACCCGAAGCACCAGACATACGACCATCCGTGACAATTGCCACTTTAAAGCCTTGGTCTTGTAGTGTAGCCATCACTGGTGTCAGTTTATGAAGCTCAGGCATACCTTTCGCTTTAGGGCCTTGTTCTTTAATCACGGCAATAAAATCTTGGTTAAGCTTGCCAGCAGCAAAGGCTTCTTGTAATTCACCTTGAGAACTGAATACCTTCGCCGGTGCAGTCACAGTTTGATGCTGCTCTTGTACCGCAGACACTTTAATCACCGCTTTACCCAAATTACCATTAAGTAGTTGCAAGCCGCCTTGCTTGTTAAATGGATTTGCCACTGGACGAAGTACGTCTTCATCCAGTGAGTTCTCAGGTACTGGTACCCACTTCACTTTGGCAGGGCCTTGATTGTCGCTGATAATCACATTGCTGTTGATATCCAGTAGTGGTTCCATGGTGTAAGCATCAAGTCCTTCACCCACAATCGTTTTTACGTCATTGTGTAAGAAGCCGCCATCTCTTAATTCACGCATTAAGAAACCCATGCCACCAGCCGCTTGAAAGTGGTTTACATCGGCATGGCCATTTGGATAAATACGCGTTAACAGCGGCACCACTTCAGACAAATCCGCCATGTCTTTCCAAGTGATTTGAACACCCGCCGCTTTTGCCATTGCGACTAAGTGAATAGCATGATTGGTAGAACCACCAGTAGACAACAGACCAACTAAGCCATTAATAACGGTTTTTTCACTCACGATATCCGCAAGTGCATTGCCGCTTTTACCGTCAAGTAGCTGAGTTAGCATGGTCTCAACCGCACTCGCCGTTAAGCCATCTCTTAATTCTGTGTATGGATTGATAAACGAGCTACCTGGTAAATGAAGACCCATGATCTCCATTAGCATCTGGTTCGAGTTCGCCGTACCGTAGAAAGTACAAGTACCTGCACTGTGGTATGAAGCACTCTCAGCTTCCAGTAACTCTTCGCGGCTGACTAAGCCCTGTGCAAACTTTTGACGAATGCGCGCCTTTTCTTTGTTCGGGATCCCTGATTGCATTGGACCTGCGGGTAAAAAGAAAATGGGCAAATGACCAAAAGACAAAGCACCGATTAATAGTCCTGGGACGATTTTGTCACAGACACCAAGACAGAAAACCCCATCGAAGACATCATGTGACAACGCCACCGCTGTTGACATGGCAATGACATCTCGAGAAAACAAAGATAGTTCCATGCCATCGCGGCCTTGGGTCACCCCGTCACACATTGCAGGTACACCGCCTGCAACTTGTGCAGTCGCGTCAAACTTGTTTGCCACTGCTTTAATTAAATCTGGATATTCTTTATATGGCTCGTGCGCCGACAGCATGTCATTGTACGAATTGATAATTGCTAGGTTCGGTTGCTCGTCTTCTTTTAGGCGAGCCTTATCACTGCTTGAGCAAGCAGCCATTACGTGTGCTAGGTTTCCACAGCCCAGTCCTGCTCGTACGCGCGTTTGTTTTTTTGCTTGTTGGATTCGAGCTAAATAGGCTTGACGTGTTGCTTTGCTTCGCTCAATGACGCGTTCGGTGACTTCCTGAATTCGTGGATGCAACATATTACTGACTCTCTAGTGTTAGAGGAAAAAGGCTCTGCACGATTATCAGCATTCGTGATAATCCTTGTACAGAGCTGCTTTGATTTACCCGTTCAAAGGTACGTTATCAGGTTGTCTCTCACCCCAACCTGACACCGGTGTCACTATATTTACGCATAAAGCTGACACCGGTGTCAACCCTTCTTATAAATTTAGTCTAACTTTTTAAAATGACCAAATTATAACCACTTAAAACTTTGCTGCTATCTGCAGTATAAAAATCATTACCCAACTGATTTTATTAGTAATTATTATGACAAAAAGAATAATATTAATGATTGAGCGAAATCATCATTTGATAGCGAAGTTATCAATGAGTTTTAACTTGACAGCATGACCCCTAATGTATGGGTCAGCGGACCTGATTATCGTGACATCAATCAGTGCATTCTCTAGTCCGAGCTTTGCATAGAATAACTTACAAAAGAATTGCAACGATTTCCCTTGTAACAGCTAAAATAAAAAGCCCAACGACTAAGCGTTGGGCTTTGGGGCAAGTATAAAAATTGAAAATGTTATGAGTTCGAACGCGCTTTCGTCGATTCTCGAGTGATGAGTTTAGCTTCTAAAACTTGCTGAAATGGTGCTTCTTGCGGCTGAGCTATATGCTTAATCAGCTCTTCTACCGCTATTCGAGTCATTTCTTCCACAGGCTGCGCTATCGTCGTCAGACCCGGCCAAATATGCCTTGCGATAGGTGCGTTATCAAACCCAGCAATAGATAACTGCTCGGGCACTTTGATCTCTCTCTGGGTCGCAAGTTTTAACACGGCCGCAGCCATGTAGTCGTTTGATGCAAATACAGCCGTTGGCCTTGGCTCTAAGTCCAATATGGCTTTTGCACTATCTGCACCTGAGTGATAACTAAAGTTACCTTCTGCAACTAATCGTTCGCGATATTCAATGCCATGTTTTGCTAGCGCTTTTTGGTAGCCAGAGAAACGATTTTCTGTAGCACTGTGATCAGGGTGACCTTTAATAAAGGCAATTTCGGTATGACCTAAATTGATCAGATGCTCAGTTAACTCAAAAGCCCCCTGCTCGTCATTACTGCGAATTGAAATCGAATCATCACCTTCAATGGCTGAAGCAACGCGTGCATAGGGAATATTACGTTGCTTTAAAAAAGCAATAAGCTCGTTGGAGTCTGAAAACGGTGGAGTAAGCACAATACCATCAAGTCTCGATGTGGTCAGCAGCTGCTCAACATTGTCGATGAGGTCTTGGCCGCGCAGTTCACAAGGATGTATCAATAAATTGTAACTATGCTTCTGACACGCTTCCAGCGCACCACTTTGCACTCGCGTGATATAGCTTTTTGATGGATTGTCGTATAAACAGCCAATGATAAAGCTACGGTTTTGTGCCAAACCGCGTGCAATAGGATTTGGCTTATAATTCAGCTCTTCAAAGACTTTCAGGACTTTTTCCCGCGTTGCTGGACTAACATTTGGCTCGTTATTTAATACTCGAGATACAGTCTTTTTAGATACTCCGGCATATTCGGCAACGCTATTAATAGTTACTTTTTTCATCGATTTTCCCTTAAGCTCGGCGTCGCTCATGAATACATGCCGCTGCACCAATCAGTGGGATATTATCTTGTACCACCAAAGTCACTGGAATTTGGCTCGTGTACTGTGACATCATGCCTTTTTCGGTAAAGCGCTCAACAAAGCTACTTGCTTGTAATCGCGCTTTCATCCGCGGCAAGATCCCACCACCAATATAAACACCACCTAAGGCTCCAAAAGTCAGCGCTAAATCGCCAGCTACGCTCCCCATCCAGTCACAGAAGTGACTCAATGTTGCGTCACAAACCTTGCATTCTTTCGCAAGCGCACTGATCTGCGCAGCATTAAGATCTTTAGCTTGCTCACCACGCACTTCAGCCATGGCTTTATAGAGTCTCGCAATACCCGGACCTGAAAATACCGTTTCGACTGAAACATGTTGAATACTCGCGCGCAGCACCTTTAATAACTCTTTGTCTAGAGCAGTAACCGGCGCAAGCGATATATGCCCTGCTTCACAGCTCATCACTGCGCTGCCATTGATATCTCTAGCAAGACAAGCCGCACCAAATCCAGTGCCCGGACCCATCACGCCGATATTTGCACCTAGCTCAGGTTGACCTTGCTTAATTACTAGATTTTTCTCTAGTGCCAAATAAGGTGCCGCGTAGGCAAAAGCGGCAAAATCGTTGATCACGGCAAGCTCGGTAAAGTCGAACTGAGCTTTGATATCTTCTGAACTAAAGTGCCAACCTAAATTAGTTAAATGAACTTGCTGAGATTTAATAGGACCAGCAACCGCGAGGCAGGCTCTGCTTGGTTGCGCAACAGGTAGCTCAGTTAAATATTTTTGGATAGCGGATTCAAAAGACTGGAATTCAGCACTAGGAAAAGTGACTTGATGCGTAATTGAAAAATGGTTAGTTCGCGCATCAAAATCTGACACGATTGCAAATCTGGCGTTTGTTCCCCCGATGTCGGCAACGACAATCGGCTCAAACGGCACGGATGAATGGCTTGTTGTCTGGCTCATATTATTATCTCTTTATCACTGCGATTATGCTTGGGCTAACATCAGGGCTGCCAGCACACGTCCTGCAATTTACTGTCTCAACTCGCCAAAATTTGCACGCCTTGGCTTTTGCTCTTACCTGTTATTCTGTTAATTTGGTAAAAAAATGCTGCCCTTGGCATAGGGCAGCCAAATACGTTTTGACAACAAAATGATAAAACATCGACATTATGACACCGGTGTCAGACTGTATCAATAAAAATTTGCAAATTCGGTGAAATTGGTTGAAAAAAAAATTGAATGACTGACAATGTCACTGTCTTAAGCGTTGAGAAGAACATGAAAGGTAAAGCAACTTCATTTGATATCGCCCATTATGCTGGTGTTTCGCAATCTACGGTGTCGCGCGCCCTAAGAAATAGCCCTTTGGTTAACGAAGAAACTCGTCGTCGCGTTCATGAGATTGCTAAAAAGCTTAACTATAAGGTCGATAAAAACGCGAGTAATCTACGCACGCAGCAAAGCAGTACATTGGCTTTGCTGTTATTTGAAGATCCCACAGAAGACGAGTCACAAATTAATCCTTTCTTTTTAAGTATGCTTGGCAGTATTACCCGAGCATGCGCGAAAGAAGGCTATGACCTTTTAGTGTCGTTTCAATCGACGAGCAGTGATTGGCATGCCGATTACGAGGATAGTCATCGTGCTGACGGGTTAATTTTACTCGGCTATGGTGATTACATCGATTACCAGTCAAAGTTACAAACTCTACTCGACAACCACACAAAGTTTGTTTGCTGGGGGGCAACGGTTGATAACCGTCCAGACCTCACTGTGAGCTGCGATAATTACGGTGGTGGTGTATTAGCTGCAAAGCATTTAATCGACATGGTCAGAACAGATTGTGCGTTTATTGGCGATGCCTCGGATCACAGCCCGGAATTTTTTGCGCGTTTTAAAGGTTTTAGAGACACCCTTAAAGCAAAAGGTATTGAGGTGAGTGACCGTAAAATGGCAAATGCGATTTCCACAGAAGACTCAGGGTATCATGCGACTCGCTCTTTAATCGCCAACAATGTTAAATTTAATGCGCTTTTCGCTGCTAGCGATCTCATTGCTATTGGCGCGATTAAGGCGCTTCAAGAAGCGGGCGTTCGCGTGCCGCATGATGTGCATGTCGTTGGCTTTGATAACATTGCCGCGGCGGGTTATGTTTCTCCCTCTTTGACTACTGTGCAGCAAAACACCACATTGGCGGGGCAAATGCTGGTCGATAACCTACTTACGCTTATCCGAGGTGAAGCGGTAACCTCTACCCTCTTGCCGCCGAAATTGATTATTAGGCAGTCTTCACGGTAGCAATAGCGATAAAAAATGCCGAACTCATGTTCGGCATTTTTTATGTGTTTACTTACAGTTTGTTATTTCAGTTTACTTTCTACGATTGGGTAGTGATCCCATACTTGCTTTTCATTAAGAGAGCGCACTAACTTTACGTATTCAGCATGTGTCCAAGCCAAAGGCGTCGCTGAGTTCGTTCCTTCACCAAGTTGATAGCCAAAGGTATTTTTACCCACACCATCCCATACTTGCTCAGGTAACATCATGCCTTCATTAGCAAAGTGCTCCATGCCCTTCACATAAGTATTTTGTATTTTGCTCTGTTCATCCGCACTTAATTCACCATCAAGCAGCGCCAGCGCAATATCATAGTGACCACGCTCTCCGGTAAAGAAAGGCCACACTCGACCGCGTTGACCATCAGTATTCTGGCCATTTTCGGCATAATTGATACCGCGCTTCTCATCTTCACCATAACCGTCATTACCGTAACGACGGTACCCCGGATAACTATTAACATCACCATCAAATTTAAAGCTATATTTTACTCTTAAGTTGTCAGCTATCGATTCATCATCGTATTCAGGCATGGTGGCCACGATGCTCGGGGCGTCAGCCCCTCTAACCCCGTAACGCACAAGTTCTAAAAAGCCACCGTCGATGATCTGCTTCTTATCTATTCCGCTGCGGCCATTGTTGGCATTTAAGGTCGTACTGGAATTAGGATCTTCGTCTTGTCCAATACGGAAGAAATACTGACCGTCACTGTGTTTGCTTTGCAGACTACCTTTGGTTGTGAACATGAATGACTCAACATCACGATTGTATTGCTGCGCCGTCGCAAGGAATTTCTCTTGTCCCGCTTTATCACCAGCCAATTTAGCAATATCGCTCGCCGTCACAAGGCCAGCAATGATTGCCGCGGTAGTCGATGGCGAATAGCCATTTTGCTCTTCCCAACGCTCTTGCTGTGTCGCAGGCGGTGTGATTTGCGTGTCATTCCATAATATTTTAGCCAGTCCCCCTTCAACTAAGAAGTTAGCCGCAGGCTTTAACATCTTATTGTACCAATAAACCAGTCTTTCATCGCTTAGCACACCCGATTGCCACAGTTTCCATGCCAGCATGATTGGCATTGCCGTTTGGTCAAGCTGTACACCAACCCACTCAAGCTCGCCATCTACATGCGTTTTTTGTAAGAACCAGCCAGTATCTCCATGGTTACCCGGTGTTTTATCCGTAACTTGCACTTTTTCTAGATACTCGAAAGCAGTGAGTGCTGTTTGTGTATCTCCCATCGCCAAAAATGCCATCGCTACTTGATAAAAATCACGCACCCATACTGCTTTATAACCGGTATGACCTTGCTCTGCTGGCACTGTGTCACCCCACGGATTTGACAACGATGCTATCAGCGCACCGGCATGGGTTTTATCTTCTTGCGCCTTAAGCACTAGTGCACTGGTGTAAAGTAGCTTGCCGTTGTCTGCGGTATTTGTCGTCATGGACTTAAGTGGCGCTAAACTTTCGAGATAATCTTGCCAGCCCGTCGCTTCGCCTTGACCATTATAATCAGCCAGTACCTTATCGTAACCTTTGGCTAATGTAGTCGCCCCCTCAGCAAAGCTCTGCTGCTGAGAATGACCAAAACTCAAGGTAAGGTCAAAGGTGCTGCTGCCCTTTACTTGCCCTAAGTTTGCCAACCAGTTAACGTTGCCACTCTCTTTACCTGTAGACGCATAAGCTTGGGCTATATGTCCTGTAGTCTCAAGTGCCGCTAAATTATCGCTGGTGCCAGTAAAACCAACAGATGCTTCAACAAAGCCAGTTTTGCTCTGCAAAGAGAGATAATTCTTACCTTCCCATGCTAACAAACCTTGCTCTGTCACTTCTGCAAAATCGTTTAAGCCATTGTTATTCACGTATGGGTTAACGTTCACAAAAGCTTGTACACCTTTGAGATCACTGTCTACTTTTGCTCTAACAAACAAGGTTTGTCCATCAGGATCGGTAAAAATATGCTTTTCAAGGGTAAAGCGACCTTGTTTATCCTTGCTTAAAATTTTGTAAGCAAGCGATAATGGTCGCCCACTGGCATCTTTATAAAGATAGTCAATCGTGACATCTAAAGCCTCGATGTCAGATTCTTTCACTGCAAAGCCGTCACCCACGATGATAAATTGCATGTCTTTGATCTGCGCTTGGTGAATAAGTCCAAACATGGTCTCTGTGATCATCCCTTTTGCAACAGAAAACCATACCTTTGAAACTGCTTTAGTAGCCGTAGAATCGCTGTACTTGCCGTCTTCGTACACTTCGTACGACGTGCCAATCCCCGTTTTTCCAGAGTATGACCAATAAGGTTTAACGCCAGGTGCACCTGGTGCCGTCAGGGTTTCATTGCCAGATTGCTGTGATCCGCAACCCATGAGGCCAGCACTTACCAGAGCAAGTGCAATTGTTGATAGTTTAATCATCTCGTTCTCCTTATTGAGCCTTTATCGTGACTCTTGAAACAGCTAATGCAGCGAGTAAAAATGACACGCCTCCGATGACGAGTGCAAATATCGGTTGGTTATCAAAACCATGACGTAGAATTAGACCTAGAATACTGGCGGCGAGTAATTGTGGGATCACGATAAAAAAGTTAAAGATCCCCATAAATACACCCATTTTGTTGCTTGGCAAAGCGTTACTTAACATCGCGTAAGGTAATGACAAAATAGATGCCCAAGCAAAGCCAATGCCCACCATTGGCAACCAAAGTAATGTGGGGTCACCAATAAATTTGAAGCTAATTAAAGACACAGCACCAAAAAACAAGTTAGCTGCATGTGCCCCTTTGAGACCAATGTGCTTAACCATGAATGGGATCACCATCGCAGCAATGGCAGCAAAGCCATTGTAAGCTGCAAATAACACCCCAACCCAGTCAGCACCATCGTTATAAATTTTGCTCGTTACATTTGACGTACCATAGTGATGGCTCGTCACCGCTGAGGTAGTGTAGATCCACATGGCGAATAGCGAAAACCAGCTAAAAAACTGCACCACAGCAAGCTGCTGCATGGTCTTTGGCATCGTAAATAAGTCAAAAATAACATGATAAAAACCATTACTTACACGCTGTTTTTGCTGCATCACATGTGCAATAACAAATACAATTGCAAAAGCGATGAGCAGCCCGCTAAGCAAATAAAGCTCTTTTTCAAGGCCAAGAAGTGCAACGGCAAGCAACACAATAACGCCAATGAAACCACTCACCGCACTGCCTTTTATAAAGTTCACAGGTAAGTCTGACAGTGTTGCGCTTTGCGTATTCGTTTGCGCTTGTTCAAAGGCTGCGAGTTGCTCAGGGCTATATTCTTTCGTTTTTAGAATCGTCCACAATACGGAGATGAACAAGACAGCTCCCCCCCAGTAAAATGCGTATTTTACCGAGTCAGGGATTTCTCCAGCAGGTGCTGTGTTACTCACCTCAAACCAATTGGTCATCATCCAAGGCAGCGCAGACGCGACCACGGCACCAACACCAATGAAAAAGCTCTGCATCGCATAACCTGTAGCACGTTGCTTTTCATTCAGATTATCACCTACTAATGCTCTAAACGGCTCCATAGTGACGTTGATTGACGCATCCATGATCCACAGCATACCCGCCGCAATCCAAAGCGTTGGAGAATTGGGCATGATAAAAAGCGATAGCGTGGTGAGAATAGCCCCCCACAAGAAAAATGGTCTTCTACGGCCAAGTTTTCCCCATGTTCTATCACTCCAGTAGCCGATAATTGGTTGCACGATTAAACCCGTTAAGGGCGCTGCAACCCACAAAATAGGGATGTCATCGACCTTAGCACCGAGGGTTTGAAAAATACGACTCACATTGCCATTTTGCAGTGCAAAACCAAATTGGATCCCAAGAAACCCAAAGCACATATTCCATATCTGCCAAAAACTGAGTTGTGGTTTTTGTTGTTCTTGTTGCATAGGTTACTTCTCTAATTGATAAACCACGCTGGCAAGCGGTGCTAGCGTAATCGTTGCGTTGGCGTGCTCGCCATCAGTCGTTGGTTGTAATTGTAAAGTCGGGTGTGACTCTAAAATATCGTTATAAACACCATGCCACTCTTTAGGCAGATTGATGGTGACTATTTGTTCTTGTTCTGCATTAAAGTTGCTCACGACCAACAGCTTTTGTTGACCTAATTTACGGCCAAATGCCATGACTGTTTCAGCATTGCTTGACATCTCAGCGCTCAGAGCGACTTGCTGGTACTCACCAGCTGCAATCGCCGGCTGCTTTGCAAGATTGAGTAATTTGACGTAGTAATTACGAAGTGCCTTTTGCTCATTTGAAAGTAGCGCGCCATCAAATTCCCCGTTATTCATCCATTTTTGATGTTCGGGTACACCAATATAGTCAAAGATACTGGTTCTGCTTGGACTGCCGAACCCCGCCTGCTCAGAGCCGTCTTCCCCTAATGTTTGTCCAAAATAGATCATCGATGGCGCTGTGCTTATCAGGTGACTAACCACCATAGCGGGTTTACCTTTTAGCGGATCGCCTACAAATTCAGAGCTTGCGATACGCTGCTCATCATGGTTTTCTAAAAAGTGCAACATATGGGGGGCAATATCGGCTACCGATTGATGCATATCCAACACCGCTTGGGCACTACCTTTGCCTTGCATTAACGCCTTCAAGGTGTCGTAGAAACCCACTTTGTCGTAAAGGTAATCCATTTTCCCTTGCTTGATATACGGGCGATATAAAGTGGGGTTATAGACTTCTGCAAGCAAGAAAGCTTCAGGATTTTTTGTTTTAATCGACGAGTTTAAGAAGCTCCAAAACTCTACTGGCACCATTTCCGCCATATCGTAGCGAAAACCGTCTACGCCCTTTTCTAACCAAAAGTGGGTAATGGCTTGAAATTTGTACCAACTATCGGGCAATTGCTTGTGTTGCCAAAATTCAAAGTGCGCACGGTAATCTTGCTGCGCATACTCATCTGGCAAGCGATCGAAATCGTAGCTACCATCAGGCTTCACCCCATAATTCACTTTGACGGTTTCATACCAATCATTAATATCAGGCTTTGCCGCACGAGCCCCATTACCGGTCCACTTTGCTGGATTTTCTGCAAATTTGCCATCCGCCAATGGATGAGATCCACCACCTAACACCTGATAGTTTTCACTCGTTGGTACGGTAAACTCCTCACCAACCACGTAATAAAAGTTATTGTCCCTAGCATATGCAACTTGCGTGTCGTCATTCGCGCCAAAATCGACTGCTCCTTTAGGCGCACCGAGTGACTCATAGTTACGAGCGACATGGTTTGGCACAATATCGATGATCACTTTTAAGCCCGCGTCATGTGTGCGTTTGATTAAGGCTTCAAATTCAGCCAGTCGTGCGGAAGGATCGTTCGCAAGATCAGGGTTAACATTGTAGTAATCTTTTATCGCATAGGGTGATCCTGCTCTGCCTTTTACAACGTCAGGATCATCTTGGCTGATCCCATACTTGCTATAATCCGTCACTACTGCGTGATGAAGGACACCGGTATACCAAACATGGGTCACGCCCATCGCCTTGATTTGTTGTAGTGCCGTAGGAGTAAAATCAGAAAACTTGCCTACACCGTTTTCCTCAATTGTTCCCCAAGGTTTGTTCACCGTTTTGGTATTGCCAAAGAGCCTTGTGAAGACTTGATAAACAACGGGTTTGCTCACTGGCACCACTTCCGATTGCAATGTCATTTGTTCAGTTTTATTGTCAACTGGCTTAGGGCCACAGCCGCTTAAACCTACTGCACCACCCAAAAGCGCTGACACAGCCAATAGTAGAGATTTATTTTTCATAGTGTTGTCATAATGCTGTTTTAAAAGAGTCTACTTGCGTAAACGAACGTACTGAACCCATCACATATGTA
Source organism: Pseudoalteromonas sp. S2755 (assembly GCF_005886535.1). Taxonomy (GTDB): domain Bacteria; phylum Pseudomonadota; class Gammaproteobacteria; order Enterobacterales; family Alteromonadaceae; genus Pseudoalteromonas. Next base: position 26,406 of record NZ_PNDS01000046.1, on the reverse strand, counting down.
TTCAGACAGACCCTTTATTAGATTTTATTTATAACGATTAATACCAAGTTACTTGTGAACATTTGCCACAAAGCTTTCTAGCTCCATTCGGTGATCTTTAAAATTCAATCCACATCGTCTGATGAAATCATTCACTTTTTCGATGCTATGTTGGTTTGCTAGGGCATTGCCTGACTTAAGCTGAGATTGTTCTGGGTAGATACCATAACCTGCCAATAAACAATGCCAGCTGACTGAAGGGTAATATTGATCAACGTTTTGGCGAACTAATTCATCCGATAAGTTGTTACCAGAAACCCAAGCCTGTAAAATTTGATAGAGTGACCGCGATAAGTGGTTATTGTTGGCATTATCAAGCCAGTAGTTGGTGTCAGTACGACTATTCACACGATAATGAGCGACGATATAGTCTCGAATAGCCTGATACCGTTCGCTCAAAGCGCGGTTGTGTTTATCTCTGTTACCATCGGTAAAATCCGCATCTTGGTAGCATTCAATGAAACTTTGAACGGTTTCTTGGACTATATGCAAAGCGGTTGCTTCTAATGGCTCTATGAAGCCCTGAGATAAACCAATCGCTATGCAGTTTTTACTCCAGTGCGCTTTAACTTGCCCGACTTTCATTTTTATATGCCGAGCTTCTACTTCTGAGTCCAACAAACCCAAAGCAGCCCTTAGCTCAGTTTCTGCTTGATCCGCATCGCAGTAACGCTGACTATAAACATAACCATTACCGATACGGTTCGTTAGTGGAATGTGCCAAGACCACCCAAATTGACGCGCAACAGATTGTGTTTCGGAGCGAATAGTGTCAAGTTGCTTGGTAGGTATAACGACCGCAGCATCGTTAAATAAATTGGACTCAAATGACTCAAAACCCACACCTAAAGTGTGTTGTAGCAGTAAACTTTTGAAGCCCGAGCAGTCAATAAAGATATCACCAGCGATTTCTGTACCATCAGACGTTATCAGTGCCGCAATATCACCATCAAGGTGTTTTCGAACGTCGGTAATTGTGGCATCAATGTGTTTTACATTAAACTCAGCCGCTTTGCGAGCCAACAACTGGCCTAGCAAAGCAGAGTCAAAGTGATAACCATAATTAATTTCGAATGGGAAGCTTTCTGCAGCAATTGGGGATTTATTTAAATCAGCCAAGTGAGTCGCTAAAAAAAAGTGGTCTGGGTGGCCCTCTACGTCAATCGCCTTACGCCGAACAAAGCTGTTATGAAAAAAAGCCGGTGCACTGTAGTCGTCAGGTTGTGCAGGAAATGGGTGAAAATAGCTAGAAAACCCAGGTTTTGTCGACCAATCTATAAACCGAATGCCATTTTTATAGGTCGCATTACAAGCCGGCATCCACTCGGCTTCCGAGATACCTAAATAGTCCATAAATCCTTTGAACTGCGGAGTAGACCCTTCACCAACACCAATAGTTCCGATGCTAGAAGATTCAACCACAGTGATTTCTATCGCTTTATCTGCCCAGCTTTTTGCCATCATATTCGCGGCCATCCAACCTGCAGTTCCACCACCTAAAATCACTATTTTCTGATTTTTCATCGCCTTCGCACCTTAAACCTATTAAAAACCATGTATTGAAAGTGAAACAAACATATCAATTTAGATAATTGATGATAACCACTCATTGCGCTATGAGCGATTATAAAAAAGCCACCAAAGCAGGTGTTACTTTGGTGGCCATGGATGCTTGCAACTAATTAGAAGCTATAGTTAAACCCTAAATAATACTGGCGACCAAACTCTTTGTACTCACCAGTGGCAAGTGCAGTACCATAGTTAGTGGTATTTGGCTCATCAGTTAGGTTATTAACCTGTAAGACGGCTTCCAAACCATTCTCAAAGTTGTACGATGCCTGCCAATCAACCACAGTATATTCATCAGCCCAAGCTAGAGAAGAGCCACCAGGTGAAGCCCCTTCATACACATACTCATCACGGTAACGGATATTCAGGTGTGTTGTGAACGAGTCTATGTTCCAAAATACCGTCGCACTCCAAACATTTTTTGATAGACCTGGGAGCGGCAATTGCTGATCAGGGAAGTTACCACCGCCATCCACCGTTGTTTCGCTCTCAGTATATGAATAGTTAGCGTTAAAACCTAAGCCCGAAAAGATGCCCGGTAAATTATCAAACATCGTGGTATAAGCAAGCTCAATACCTCTTATGTATCCACCTTGATCATTGTTCTGAGTCGTTTGGTATTGACCCGCAACGAACCCATCTGGTACCTCTAAGCCAATATCAGCCCAGTCAACTTCACCTTCCTGATAAGTGATGCTTTCAATCAAAGATTCAATATCTTTCCAGAATATAGCGGCAACAAAAGCACCACCATCTTCAAAGTAACGCTCATAAGATAAATCAATTTGAGTCGCTCTAAACGGGTCTAAATTTGGGTTACCTTTTGACCACACATTATAACGAGGACTAGTACCATCATTTGCGGTGTCAGCCCAAGAACCTGCACCACCTCTAAGCTGGTAGACAGGTGGGCGGCCAATAACTTCCGCAGCTGCAAACCTAATTTGGTCAGTGTCACTCACTCTGAAATTGAGGTTTAATGAAGGCAATGTATCTGTATACTCAGGACCATAATTAACATGGCGATAATCGGTTCTTTCAACGCCATTGTCATCAATGATTGAGTCGCCAACTTCATCGCCTTGGATCTGTTGAATGCCTATTGATTTCGTATCAGTTCTTACAACTCTAACACCAAAATTACCCGTCACTGGTATGTCAGCAATTTCGGTATCAATGTTAGCCATAATATAACCAGCTAACACTTCTTCTCGAACAGCTCCACTTTCAATAAGTGTCCAGTTATGACCCCAAGTTTGTTGCGCGTCATAGTTACCTGGACCAAATACCTCATCAGCGATACCTTCAAGATCTAATTCCAAGTATTGAAAGCCCCGTGTATCTCTAACCGAGACATACCCCGTCAAATCGTGAGGAATACACGGGTGGTTCTGATCATTAAACTCACAGCCTTTGTTCGTGACGATAGTGCCATCCGGTAACTGATAACCATTTTGACCTTCACGTGCACCCCATCTAAATGTCGAGCGCTGATCAGTAAATTCTCGTTCGGACCAGCGTGCACCGACCTCAATTGAAGAAATAAAGCTGTTCTCAATAAAATATTTAAAATCAACTTTAACGCTATCTAACTCGTCTGTGTACTTGTGAGGGAATTGTTCCCAATCACCCAGTCGCATATTAGATAGGTCAGTATACCCGTTGCCAAGTGTTAACAGTGGTGAGTCTTTCTCTCTTTGTTCAAAAGAAAACGTTTGATTTCTTAATTCTTGCCAAGTGTTAACTAACGTTCCATCTTCCAGTGTGGAAGTACCGTATTCATATGCATGCATTGAAGCAATCATATCTCTACGCGTTTTTTCCCCTTCACTATGAGCCCAGTCGAAGTTTACTTCCCACGAATCTGTCGTGTATTGCAAGTTTAAGCCAAAGCTGTCGGTGGTTGAGTCCGTTGATTGGTCTTCAGAGCGCATCTCAACCCATGGACCATTTGGATCTGTAATAGTGACATCCCCAGCAACTAGAAAGCCGTCTTTAACAACTGCATTGTCAACCGTATACAACGAGTTAATATCTTTTGAAAACCCTTCAATATTTAAGCCGCTCTTTTTATCTTCCGATTCAAACTTAGAATGGAAATAATCAAATTGGACTTTGAATGCGTCTGTTGGCTGATACACCAAGGTGCTTAACAGGCCAAGTCTTTCATCACTGCCTTTGGCTGAGCGATATTGAAAGCCATTAACTGAGCGCTCTTCAGTACCATCACCATCAAAATCTTGAGAGCGTGTAGGAGCATGCGCTGAGATATCAATTGCATTATTTGGTTGGTTTAGATACGCCCCACCAATGGCAAAACCAAGTGTCTCATTTAGGAATTTACCTCGGTATGAAAAACTAATACGTTCGCCTGTTGAATCCGCCCCCACATCTGACGCTGCATCATTGTAGGAATATCTTACCGAAGAATTAAAATTATGTTCTTTTTCAGCATCGAGAGGGTTTGCCGTTTTAAGTTCAACCGTAGCCGCAACACCGCCTTCAATCAGCGACGCTTTTGGTGATTTATACACAGCGGCTTGATTAATTAATTCTGACGGATATTGGTCGAATGAAATCCAGCGACTACCTGCGGTATACCCACTGGTACTCGCCTGCTCACGTCCGTTTAATGTGGTTTGAATAAAGTCGCCGTTCATCCCGCGAATATTAAGTTGCGAAGATTGTCCGCTTGCTCTTACCGCTGTGATCCCAGGCAATCGGCTTAACGAGTCAGCAATTGACACGTCAGGTAAGGAAGCTAAGTCTCCAGCATCAACTACTTCTGCAATGGTGTCGCTAAATCTTTTTTTATCTATTGAGGCGATGATGCTGCGCGAGATACCTCGGACTTCGATCACCTCAACGTTATTTTCTTCATTATTAGCAGTGTTATCTTCAACAGGAGCAGCATGGCTCACACCTGCAGCAATCAGCGCAAGCGTTAGCATACTCGGTTTGAACTTAGACATAATGTTTTATCCCAATTAACCATATTATATTGTGCGATTTGTTCATCTGGCGTGCAAACTGATGAAAAAACAAACGAGCACAGTTGTTGTCAGTCAAATACTAGCGGCTGATTAAATTTGTAAACAACTTTATGCATACGTATTCAAAGCTAGTGCATTTCAACGAAATTTACAGGCTTTTTACAGAAATAAAGCTCAACCTAATGATAAATATATAGTTTTACTTATTAAGGTCATAAGACCGACAACATTTATTTACCTGCTTTAATTTCACTAAATCTTAACTTTCACGGACTATTATTGTTGACTGAACATCAAACCACATCTTCTGTGTTATCTAACGACTTACTCAAGTTAAATTGGTCTTACCAAAAATTTAGTCTTGTAAAGCCTTATTTATCTGGTTATTCCCTTTTGTAGGCCAATATTGGTAAATTTATTTTATAAAATAAAATTATGTAAATGACTTATCATAAATTTCCCCAACAAAACCTGCATACGTATGCAGGTTTTTTACAGCCCCATGAGCATGACGTATTCTTTGGCAAAATTAGTGGTGAAAGTGCCTAGTATCGTATTTACTTGATACTCAGCACGACCACAGAATAAACACGCACATAGCCTGGAGAAAGTGCATGGCAAATAATGAATGGTGGAAAGGCGCGGTTATCTATCAAATATATCCACGTAGCTTTCAGGACAGTAACGCAGATGGTATTGGCGACTTACAAGGTATTATTCAGCGACTAGACTACATTAAGTCGCTTGGTGTTGATGCAGTATGGATTTCACCATTTTTTAAATCACCAATGAAAGACTTTGGCTATGATATTAGCGATTATCGCGATATCGATCCTATGTTCGGCACTATCGAAGATTTTGACACGCTTATCAGTGAAGCACATAACCGTGATATTAAGATCATCATTGATCAGGTACTTAGTCATACCTCAAATCAACACCCTTGGTTTGTCGAAAGTCGTGAAAACAAAACAAACGACAAAGCAGACTGGTATGTATGGGCCGATGCCAATCCAGACGGCAGTCCACCAAACAATTGGCTATCCATTTTTGGCGGTGTTGCCTGGCAGTGGGAGCCTAGACGTTGCCAATATTACCTGCATAACTTCTTAACTGAGCAGCCGGATCTTAACTTTCATCACCCTGAAGTGCGTAAAGCCGTACTAGACAACGTCGAATTTTGGCTTAAAAAAGGCGTTGATGGATTTAGACTAGATGCCATCAACTTCTGTTTTCACGACAAGCAGCTTAGGGATAATCCAGCTAAGCCTATTGAGCTTCGTCAAGGTCGTGGCTTTAGCGAAGACAACCCTTATGCTTTTCAGTACCATTATTACAACAATACACAACCTGAAAACTTACTGTTCATGGAAGAGATCCGTGCCTTATTAGATAGATACCCAGGCACAGTTAGCTTGGGTGAGATAAGCTCAGAAGACTCTTTGCAAACAATGGCAGAGTACACAGCCGATGGTAACAAGCTACACATGGGTTATAGCTTTGAGCTCCTAACTAGCGATTATAGTGCAAAGTACATCAGAGAAACGGTTTCTCGCCTAGAGTCAGTCATGACCGAAGGTTGGCCATGTTGGGCGTTTGCAAATCACGATGTAGAACGGGTAGCAAGTCGCTGGAGTGTAGATGGCAAGGTGAACGATACGCAGGTCAAAATGCTCACCGCCCTTCTCGGTTCATTGCGCGGTAGCGTCTGTATGTATCAAGGCGAAGAACTTGGACTTGGCGAAGCCACCGTTGCTTTCGAGGAGCTGCAGGACCCATATGGCATTACCTTCTGGCCAAACTTTAAAGGCCGTGATGGCTGTAGAACGCCGCTTCCGTGGACAAAAGAAAAAACCAATGCTGGATTCTCAGAATCTAAGCCTTGGTTACCAGTTTCTGAAGCGCATGCGCTACGAGCAGTAGACGAACAGGCAGTAGATGACAATTCAACGCTCAGCTACTATCAAGCTTTTTTACAGTGGCGAAATGCGCAACCTGCACTAAAAACAGGCGATATTGAGTTTATTGATACTCCAGAGCCAGTATTAGCTTTTTACCGTAAAACACAAACCCAGACACTGCTGTGCGCATTCAACTTAGCCGCTACTCAGCAAAGCGTGACACTTCCTGAAGTTGCATTAATGCAGTGCGACCTGAAGCACCTAAGTGGCACGGCAAGCGCAAATGTACTCACTCTTGATGCATTTGGTTGCTACTTCGCTAAGGTTATTTGATTTTAGGGTCTATTAAAAGTAACAGAGTGGTTAAGCTACTCTGTTATCACCCAGCGCTTTACCTACCTCACATTGCAATTGCGGCAGCTCCAATGCTTTAAAGTAAAGCCAGCCTTGGTGAATATTCACTCCTCGACTTTTTAGGTAACTTGCTTGAGCCTGAGTTTCTACCCCTTCGGCAATCAGTTTTTTATCCAGCTTTTCCGCCATATCAATCACCGCCGATAAAACCGGGGATTGCAAAGTATCTAGGCCAATCGATGCGACAAAGCTCTGATCTATTTTCAGTAGGTCAATCGGAAAACTTTGCAGGTACTGCAGACCACTATATCCCGTGCCAAAATCATCAATCGCGATTTCTATTCCGGCACGTTTGAGCTCAGTTAGTACCGTTTTTGTTTGAGCTTGTGTCAGCACATCGCGCTCAGTTAATTCAATAGTCAACGATGATATTTGACATTTTGCAGCGAGTAAGGCGTCTATATAGCGCTTAGAACCCAGAAGTAAACCATTAACGTTAAAAGAAACCTTAAAGCCTGGCTGAGCTTCCAAGATGTCCGTCAAATCACGCACAGCGTTTTCGACTTGCGCTATCGAGATATCTAAAATAGTACCATCTCGCTCAGCCTCTGGAACAAAGTAAGCAGGACCGAGCACACCTTCAAGTGGATGATGCCAGCGAATAAGCACCTCTACGCCCACTATCGACTTTATTTCGGAATTAACGAGAGGCTGATACACGTTAAACAGCTCATCATTTGCCAATGCTCTTAATATTTGTGTTTTACTGCTTAGCTGGCGCTTGTCATAACTGATTAATAACAAAGTGAGGCCAACCCAAGAGACGCCATAAAAAACACTCCAGAGTATTAACCATAACCAACCTAGACTCACTAGTTGCTCGTCATTTTTTGCAATAATCAAACTCATCTGCGGTAAACTTGGAATAGCAGCAACGTAAGCAAATTTTACTTTTCCATCATCAAAAAGTGCTTCTACTGCACGGCTATTAGCGGACGGAAATAGTTTTTGACGGATTGGCAAAGCGTATTTACCATTTAAAAAAATCGGCACACCCGTGCTATTGTCGACCAAGGCAGCAAAATCGGTATTATGATGAGCCGAAATATCAAGCATACTCTTCAGCCAATGAGCAGGGATCAACACATTCACTTCATAGCCATCGTCTCTTGTACGTGCTAGAACAAAGGCTGGAAGCTCCAGGTAGTCAGTAATAACTGGACCGTAGTATCTTAGCCCGGGCTTTTTTATGGGGGCACTGGTATTAACAGGTGGAGTGAGCTGCCCAAAAGAGTTGCAAACCAATTTCCCTTTACTATCTACTATACCTATTTCGCTCATACCTGGATTTTCAAAAACCAATCTACGCATGTACTGTAGACCCTCAGGGTCACAATTCGAAGAAAGGTGGATAGCATGTTTTAAGGTATCGTCTACTACAGCAAACTCTTTGTTGATGTCAGATACAATCCGACTCGCTACGGTAGTAAGGTTGGATTTAGCAGTCTCTTTTTGATGCACATAAGTGAGGGCAGCCACAATTGAAAATACAAAGGTGCAAGACAACCAAGCAATAAAGACATTCTTAAACAACTTGCTTAAGCAGTGTGCTCCTCGCATAAGCTCCTCACTCCACGGAACGCAAACAGGCGCAGAGTGTAGCTTGAATATATGACAAAACTATTTCAATATAAAAAAAGCCTTGGTATCACCACCAAGGCTTTCTTATATTACAAGTTTTTGCTTGTGCCGACCTCAACACGGGTTTTTAACTTTTGGCCAGGCCTAAAAGTTACCACGCGTCGCGCAGAGATAGGAATATCTTCCCCAGTTTTTGGGTTCCTACCTGGGCGTTCCTTCTTGTCGCGAAGGTCAAAGTTACCAAACCCAGAGAGCTTTACTTGCTCGCCGTTTTCTAGCGCTGAGCGGATTTCTTCAAAAAACGCTTCAACTAAGTCTTTGGCATCTTTCTTATTGATCCCCAGTTTTTCAAATAGGTGTTCAGCTATGTCGGCTTTAGTAAGCGCCATATCTAGTCCCTCAACGATGCATTGAATTGTTTGGCCAGTTCGGCCACCACGTTTTCTACAACCGCGTTGATGTCTTTCTCTTCGAGCGTTCTATCAACCGCTTGTAATGTTAGAGCAATGGCTAAACTCTTATGATCAGGTTCAACCCCTTGCCCTTTGTACACATCGAATAAGTTTAGGTCAACTAATTGATTTCCGCCAACTTTCTCAATGCACTCTAAAATATCGCCTATTTTTACGTCATCTGCAACTAAAATAGCAATATCTCTTCTATTTGATGGGAATTTCGAGATACTAACTGCTTCTGGAAGCAGGCGATTTTCTAAAGCAGCCATGTCGATTTCAAATACATATGGCGTATCTTTAAGCTCTAACGGCTTTAATAGCTGAGGGTGAACTGCACCGATGAAACCAACCTTTTTACCGTCTGCATAAATTGCAGCTGATTGACCTGGGTGCAAACCATCGCTCGCTTCTGCTTTAAAACTAAAGCGTGCTTTATCGTTACAAAGCGCAAGTAATGCTTCTACATCGCCTTTCACATCAAAGAAATCCACTTTACGTGAAGGCACAGACCAGTGTTCATTGTGCGTATTACCATACGCGATACCACCGATCACAGCAGTTTGACGCACGCCGTTTTCCGCGCTGTCGTCTTTGATGAACTTAAGGCCCGTTTCGAATAAGCGAATACGTGACTGTTGACGGTTTTGGTTATAAGAAACCGCATTGATCAAGCCTGTCATCAAGCTTACACGCATTGCTGACATTTCAATCGAAATTGGGTGCGGAAGAATTAATGCATCAGCTTCAGGATGTAGCTGCTGCTGTGCTTTTGGATCAACGAAACTGTATGTGATGGCTTCTTGATAACCACGGCTTACTAACTCATCTCTAAAACGCGCTACAGGCAAACGTGCTTCTTGATGATCTGTCATCTTTAACGCAGCGGTTGGCGCCACATTTGGGATATTGTTGTAACCAAATACGCGAGCAACTTCTTCAATTAAGTCTTCTTCGATACTAATGTCGAAGCGATAGCTTGGCACTGTTGCTTGCCACTGGCCGCCTGAAAATGTTACAGCTAAGCCGAGACGCGTTAAGATGTCTGACACTTTAGCATCTTCGATATGATAACCGATCACGCGGTCTAAACGCTCACGGCGTAAAGTTACTTGACGCTCTTTTGGTAAATCTGCTTCTGACACAGCTTCAACAATCGGGCCTGCTTCACCGCCAACGATTTCAAGTAACAAGCCTGTCGCTCTTTCCATCGCATCACGCTGAAGTACTGGGTCTACACCACGCTCGTAACGGTGCGATGCATCGGTATGCAAACCGTAGCTACGTGCCTGACCTGCAATCGCAAGCGGTGCAAAGAACGCGCTTTCTAGCAAGATATCATTTGTCTCGTCACTAACACCTGACTGTTCACCACCGAAAATACCTGCCATCGCAAGTGCTTTATTATCATCAGCAATCATTAGTGTTGATGGATTAAGCTTCGCCGTGTTGCCGTCTAACAATACTAGCTCTTCATTCTCAAAGGCATTACGTACTTTAATTCCACCTTCGATTTGGCTTAAATCGAACGCGTGCATCGGGTGACCTAGCTCAAGCAACACGTAGTTCGTTACGTCAACAACTGGATCAATCGAGCGAACACCACAACGGCGAAGTTTCTCTACCATCCAGAACGGTGTCTCTGCTTTGACATTAACGCCCTTAATCACACGACCTAAGTAGCGTGGACATGCTTCGCTGTTTACCAGTTCAATAGAGATTTTATCATCAATTGTTGGCGCAACAGGCGTGATAGCAACTTCCGTTACGTCGATGCTGTTTAGTACCCCAACTTCACGAGCAAGACCTTTAATCCCTAAACAGTCGCTACGGTTAGCCGTTAAATCGACATCAATCGTTACATCGTTCAAGCCAAAGTATTCACGAATATCTTGACCGATTGGCGCATCCATAGGGAGTTCTAAAATACCGTCTGAGCTTTCCGCCATGCCAAGCTCTTCAAACGCACACAGCATACCGTGAGACGGCTGACCACGAAGTTTAGCTTTCTTAATTTTGAAATCGCCAGGAAGCGTTGCGCCCACTTTAGCAACCGCTACTTTTAAACCAGCACGGCAGTTAGCGGCTCCACAGACAATATCTAGTAGTTCGTCTTCGCCTACGTTTACTTTTGTTACTCTAAGTTTGTCAGCATCTGGGTGTTGGCCACATTCAACCACTTCACCGATAACCACACCTTGGAAGTCACCGGCAACTGGGTCTACACCATCAACTTCTAAACCCGCCATTGATAATTGCTCAGATAGCGCATCAGTATCAATTGCTGGATTGACCCACTCGCGTAACCACTTTTCACTGAATTTCATACTTTTGTCGCTCTTATCTGAATTGGTTTAGGAATTTTAAGTCATTTTCGAAGAAAGCTCTTAAGTCAGTTACGCCATAACGTAACATCGTCAAACGCTCAACGCCCATACCAAAGGCGAAACCAGTGTATTTTTCAGGGTCAATGCCTACCGAGCGCAGTACGTTCGGGTGCACCATGCCGCAGCCTAGTACTTCAAGCCATTTACCATTTTTACCTTTTACGTCCACCTCAGCTGAAGGTTCTGTAAATGGGAAGTATGAAGGACGGAAGCGAATCTCCATATCTTCTTCAAAGAAGTTACGTAGGAAATCGTGCAAAATTCCTTTAAGTTCTGTAAAGCTCACGTTAGTGTCGACCATCAAGCCTTCAACTTGGTGGAACATTGGCGTATGTGTTTGATCGTAATCGTTACGGTATACACGACCTGGCGAGATAATTCGCAAAGGCGGCTGCTCAGCTTCCATAGTACGGATCTGAACGCCACTGGTTTGTGTACGTAGTACCAATTTAGGATTGAAATAGAAAGTATCATGATCGGCACGCGCTGGGTGGTGCTCTGGAATATTTAGCGCGTCAAAGTTATGAAAGTCATCTTCAACCTCTGGGCCAGATTTAACAGCAAATCCTAGCTCACCAAAAAACTGCTCAATACGCTCAATGGTGCGAGTAACTGGGTGAAGGCCACCAGCTGGCATTGTACGACCCGGCAACGTCACATCAATCGTCTCAGCTGCTAGCTTCTGCTCAAGTGCTGCATTGGCTAACGCTTCACGTTTTACCGTAATCGCATCTTGTACTTGGGTCTTAGCTTGGTTAATCACTTGACCTGCATCTTTACGCTCTTCTGGTGCTAGTTTGCCTAGCGTTTTAAGAAGACCTGTGATCTCACCTTTTTTACCAAGGTAGTTAACTCTAACTTCCTCAAGGTGCGCAATTTCGCTTGCCTGCTCAACGGCTTCAAGCGCTTGCGCTAAAATATTTTCTAAATTCATTGTCTACCTGATCTTTGCTGAGGTAATTTGCTGTTATTTAATCTCTTATGATAACTGAATTGCAAGGCGATATTCTAGCCCTGTTACAGCTTTAAAGTGGCTTTTATAAAAGGAATTGTTAACTTTCTTTGCGCAGCCATGGATGCGTGATCGAGTTTATCCAATACATCAAGTAAAGCGCGCATATCACGACTCAATCTCGTGAGCAAAAATCGCGCACATTCATCGGAGAGCTCAAGGCCACGCATATGCGCTCTCTTTACTAAGGCTTCGGCTTTATCATCATCACTCATCGAGCGGATCTGAAAGGTCGTTCCCCAGGTTAGGCGCGATTCTAAGTCTGGCAGTGACAAATTCAGCATGTTGGGTAACAGATCGGCTGTGACCACTAGGCATTTTCCTTTTTCATTAAAACGATTGAAAAAGTTAAATAAGGCTTTTTCCCACGCTTCATCTCCTGCAACCAAATGCACATCGTCTATACAAACTACATCCAATGCATCGAGCCCATCTAACACTAACGGACCAAAATCCAACACTTCTCGCATCGACAATAAGATAGTTGAAAGCCCAAGCTCCTGCGCTTCAATGCACGTGGCATAAAGCAAGTGCGACTTGCCAGAATCTGCCAGTCCACAAAGGTAAGTGTACTGAAAACCAGTTAAACGACGGGAAAGACCATTTTTTAAGTGACTTACTTCCAATGACGCTTCGCCACCAAAATACGAGGCAAAGGTTTCGTCATCAGGCAGCGTCACTGGCAACGCCATTTGACGTGGCGACTCCATTCTATTTGCCCACCCAATTGTATTTAAGGTTGTTGTCGTCTGCGATTTGATAATAGGCCCTAGGGTCTTCGTAAGCCTTAAAGCTTTGCTCCAATGCAATCGTTTTACGCAAATCTGATGCGCTTGAGGTATGTTCAATCGCAAACTTCACCGCTGTTTTCGCACGATAGATCACATCAACATCCACCACGGTACTCATAGATAGCAAACGACGCTTCGCCATTTCTACATCCGTAAATGACTGTAATTGCTCAACGACAATTTCAGTTCGATGCGCTTCTAAAGTGAGATTAGGATCGATAACATATTTCTGAGCTAAGGTGCTAGATAGCTGGTTCACCATATCAATAATAACTTGCTGCTTGTCACCGACATATTGCTCAGGCTCAAAATATTCAGCATCAGTGTAGCGCCAGTCTAACTGCCAGGAGTTTGTATGGGGGGGCTGAAACAAACGTGCGGTGATAACGCGCTCCGCTTCATAACGCAATGACGCTTCCTCTACTTCGTTAGAAAAGTTACCCCAAACCTCTGCGATACTCACATTGCTGCGATCTTCAAGATCCATCAAAGGAACAACCACTGGCACGCCCCATTCGTCTGCGGTGTCATAAATCAGGCGTTCGAGTTGAGGGTAGCTTTCTTGCGTAACAAACTCTCGGCGGAAATTATCTTCAATCACCATCCAAATCGCGACCATAGGACGGCGGTTACCCCAAAGCGGTAGACCAGCTTCTCTGACTAGATCTTCGACCTTACCAGGCTCAAACTCCACCTTTATTTTAGTTACACCTTGTCTATCATAATATTCATACCTCAGCATGTAATCTGAGATTCGCTTAAGGCTCGCTTGGATAGAAGGGTGAGAAAAATCATCGGCTTTACCTGTGAGCTTTTGCAACACTTTTAATAATGCCTGTTGACTCGCTTGCGCTCGTGTTGCGCGAGATTTGTCGCTAACACTCAGCGAGGCTTCATATAAATTTTGAACTTCTACTGCTTTTGCCGTCATAGCAAAACAAAACAGTGCAATAAGGATCAGCCTGATGATCATAATGTCCATGTTTTTTTGACTATAAAGCCTGATCCTAAATCAATCATCTGCTTAAAGCAAAGGGCAACGAAAAATATCATGAAAATTTATAAAAACATGATAAATAACAAAATATTAATCTAATATTCAGTATTGTTTGAAGCTATATAGGGACAGGTTCTTGCTCTTCTTTTCGACTCACAAAGCACTTTGATTGCCACTTTTAGGTGTCAAAGTCTGTGGGCCTTTCAATCTGATGTATAACATTTTAAAATTTGCTGACTGGAGTCTAAACGGAATACATAATGAAATACTTACATACAATGGTACGAGTACGTGATCTTGATGAATCAATGAAGTTTTATTGCGACCTCTTAGGTCTCGTTGAAGTGAAGCGTTATGACAGTGAACAAGGCCGTTTTAGTTTAATTTATCTCGCCGCCCCTGATCAAGTTGAGCAGGCGCAGCAAAGCTTTTCTCCTACTATCGAACTTACCTATAACTGGGATCCGGAAGAATACACTGCTGGTCGTAATTTTGGCCACTTGGCTTTTGCCGTAGAAAGCATTTATGCACTTTGCCAAAAGCTGCAAGATGCCGGTGTGGTGATCAACCGACCACCGCGCTGCGGCCACATGGCATTCGTTAAATCTCCAGATGGCATTTCTATCGAGTTACTCCAACAAGGTGATGCGTTGCCTCCTGCCGAACCTTGGCAATCAATGGAAAACACGGGTAGCTGGTAATAATTAGAGCACCGCAGCGATGTATCTAAACCTAAAGTCAGAATAGCTACCGCTTCTTTCTCCCTTACTTCAATAAGCGAGATGGTAGCTTTTAAGTAATTTCACCAGTTGCTTTTTGAAAGACTTAGAATCTAATACCTGTTGTAGCGCCTCAAAATCCGATGCCGAATTTTTAGGCGCCAATATTGCTCTAAAATAGGTTTCATGGGGATTTTGAGAAAAGTGAAACACTCGCTTCCAACCATTTTTAGCAATAAGATATTCTGTCGTAGACCGACTGACGATCGCAATACTCACCCGCTTTTTAAGGATCATCTCCAATAGTGCTTCTTCGGAATTTACGTTCACTCGCTGGATATTGGCTTGCTCCACCCCGTGATCCAAGTGGCGATAGTAGTACCCTGCAATAGCGCCAACTTGGTTACCGTACAATGAGCTCGGGTGATAATATTCAAACGGCTGCTCAACATGCGAGACGAATTCGTCCGTATCAAACATTAACGGGCTGCTCCACAAATACTTTTGTTTCTTCCGGTCATCAAACCAAGCTGGGTTTACGCCTAAAATAAAACCTTTGAGCGTTTGCTGTTCGAGCTGCTTATCTAAGCGTTTACGTGGCACAAAACGTACTTCTACCTGCAACTCTTTTTGCACGTCATTAATGAGCTTTGCTAAATCAAAATAAAGGCCCTTTTGCGCCTCTAGATCAATAATATAGGGCGGCTTATGATGATATACGTAGAGAATTTTGGTTTCAGCAGCTGCCACTGAAAATACCACCATTAACCAAGTGGAAATGACTATAAAGTACTTTTTTAACACTGAGTGCCTCGTGTCTAACCTAAACTTTTAATACAGTCTAAAAATACAGCCTAGCTCCTTCTCGGCACATCAGTTAATTCCTTTTCCATGTTTTTAAATGAGAAAAGGGACCTAAGGCCCCTTGTTTTACAAAAATATAACAAATACAAATTATTAACAAGTAATAACTATGATCTGTATTACCCGTTTAACTACTTTCATTATGTCTGCCTTAGTATTAGGCAATTACTGACAGCCATCTTTATTATAAGACACTTTCAGCGCAGCCCCCGTTGGTGCGCCTGACACTTTCAAGTACCCCCAATATTCAGATTGCGCACTTATCTCAATACACTCTTGGTTACCTTGATTGAACGAACTTGCATCCACATTAGTGCCATTTGGCCATCCTGCATTACTGTATTCAAGCCCTAAATCACCACTACCATGCGCGGTCTTGATCACTACCGATTGCTGGCCACTTACATTCTCAAGGCTAAACCACATCGGCTCTTGGCTTCCAAGACAAATTGTTTCATCCGCTGCCAATCTACCATTAGAGACACTACCCTGCGACTGACATACGTCCTCTATTGTTGAATTTGTTACGGTTTCTCCTAACAACTGCACATTTTCAAAGCGATTATAGCCATGCAACATAACGTAATAGGTGCCAGCGGCAGGTGTGGTGATTTCACATACCTCTTCGTTGCCGGATTGGTATGGTCTGCAGTCATACTCGCTGAACGTTGGCGACGAGCCTAACTTTACGTAAAGATCGGCATCACCTGTACCTCCAGACGTGCTGATAACTAATTTATCAGTGCCAGCAGCAACATCAATTGAAAATGCAACTTGTTCATCTTGCTCACCCGCAACCATGACAGGTATGCCAGGCTGTAGTTTGTTTGAAGTCGTTGCGCTTACGGTAGTCACTGTATTACTAGTGTGATCCAAACCGCTAGGGTCACTCACTGTTAAGCTAATTTGATACTCGCCAGCTTGCACATAGCTGTGCGTAGGGTTGGCTTCATTACTTTGGCTGCCATCACCAAAACGCCACAAATAGGTGAGCGCGTCACCATCAGGATCGATACTACCTTGGCTTGAAAATAGTATCGCTTGATTAACGTCACCAGAGTATGGGCCATTAATCACTGAAGTTGGTGCGTTATTCTGACCACCAGCGGCAAGCTCGTTGCACCATTGAACAAACTCTGATTGATACTGTGATGCGAGTCGGTCCATACGAGCTTGGTACGCATTCCAATTTGCTTGTCGCGTTTCCTGTCGCATTGCGAGCACTTCATCAAAGTGTTTTTCATACAAGAATCTCACCCCTAAATAACCCCAACGATAAATTCTATCTTGATCAAAGCCGTCATACGTCGTGCTGAAGATTTCGGCCAGCGTATATACTGAGCCATCTTTGATTGTGTCTATTGCGGCTTGATTATCATTGAGGTTTGCAATGTACTCAGCCACTCCTTCACTCCACCAGACGATAGGCTTAGTCGGAGCATTAAAGTCACCATAAAGATCAAAACGCCCATCAAGATAATGTACGTATTCATGCTCTAAATTCCAGATGTAATGATCCGGCTTTGCATAACTGGCCTCGTATGCAATGAAATTAGCAACATTATTCACATCACTAGGGTTACCTTCTAAATACATGCCACCGTTGTCGGTGCTGATCTTAAAAATGGCTTTGGCATATTTTTTATAGTCCGCACTGCTATTAAAGATATTCACTTGCAGAAAGTCATTGTTGTCATCGGCAACCGGTAAGCGGCCTGTTTCCAGCATGGTGTGGAATCGCACTTCTTCCGCTTCCATGGTTTGACACGCTGAAGTCAATTGCTGAGTAGTAAGCGCTTGTGCTCTAATCTTTATTGTATCGCTACAGCTATGTTGTTGAGAAAGCACTTTTGTCTCAAGTTCTTTATCAAAATTACAAATACCAAACTGACCACAATCAGCATAATAGGTCGCGACATCGGCCGCAGCTAACCAGACACCATCGCCAAAACCATAACTGTTGTAACGCGAGAATAAAGCGGTTAATTGCGTGTCGACTGACTCTTGAATAGCTGCACCATTGTATAGTTTAAGTCGAGCCAATTCGCTTGCTGCATTGATGATTAGATATTCAGAGTCTGAATTTATCATCCAAGTTTGTGCGGTAAAGCTCCCTAGTAAACTCACCAATTGTTGATCGTTTTTAACCAAAGCGACAAAGTTATCATTCCACTGACCACGATATAAGATAGTGAAAATGCCGTTTACCGCACTGCGCATATTCCACTTTTGAGCGTAGCTTTCATTCCATTTAGATAACCATGCTTTTACGACAGGCAGATAGTGCCCTTGTAGTTCCGATGAGTCCATTGTAGTAATAACCTCACCAAGTACTTTACCATGGGCATCATTGTCGTCGTAGAAATGGCTATTGCTAACAAAAGCATCCAACGCATCTTTCACCGCAGGCTTAACCCAAGTGGCGAAAGTTACCTGATCATTGTAAAACTCAACATAAAAGCCAGCGCGAATAAACAAATAAAGCGCTTCGAGATCGGCACTGCCGTTGCCTGTATAGCTTTGCGAAAGCGACTTGGCATTTTGCGCCGCAGCATACATTTTATCTGACGTGAACACTTGTGTTTGGATGCTGCTGTCAGCGGAGAACAAAGCATTGATGCAGCTCGTACCCTGTTGCTTTATTTCAGTAACAATTTGGCTACTGCTCGCACTCGCTAAACTATTTAAATCACATGCAGCAATCGCTTTACTTTGGGTTACTGCCATAGCTTGCAATAATGGCGTGTGTTTAGCAGATAACAGCGGCATACTTCGTGTTGGAGTGTGTGCAACGGGTGCTCTATCATTCAAAGCTTGGTGCTCATGACCATGGGAAATGTTCGTTTCCACTTGAACCGATGCATCGAGCGGCTTAAAGAGTCGCTGTGATTCTTGGTGTGCGTTGGCAGAATTTATCGCTGTAAGCGCAGATAACGCCAAAGTGAGTTTTGTAATTTTCATCATTTACCTTTCCTGTTGTGTATCCAAACCCGATTGGGTTATAGGTTTTTAACACTAAAATTACAATGTATACAATATATTTTATATAACTTTATGGAATAGTGGCTCGACGGAAAAGCCACCATAATTTTAAAAGCGGGTATCCAAGGGGGAAGGTCGTTGGTTATAAATTCACCCAATTGGTTGATCTTTATGATAAAAAGTCCAACCAATTGACGAAAAAAAAGGAATAAAAATTTACAGTGAGTGGAATAAATTAAATCTTATCAATATGGGAAATAGCCCCAGAAGTGATTTTTACTCTCACTCGATAAGTGGATAGCGAGATTGAATAAACACCGTCATTCGGTTTTTGTGCTAATAAATGCTGTAGCCCTAACAGCAATTCATCTGTATCGTTGCCACTGCTAGTGTTTCTTGAATCTAGGTATTCTTTTCCCTGCTTCAGTGCCTTATCCAATACCACTGAAGCGACTTGCTGAGTAGACTTATTTTTCAACGTCTTAAACAATGCGCTTTTTAATAAACTCATGGTTATTCTCCTGATAAAGATACCGACTTATCCTAACATATCATTTATGAACCGATGCCTGATTGGTTTTGGGAACAATTTGAGTGTAACAAGCTCGCACCAGAAGTCTAAAGCAAATTCGTTTCAAACTATGTCAAATGTGTATGGCTCCTACTCTATCTCAGCTAAATACTTTATTTGCTCGGCAAGTTGCTTACCAGAGAAAAGCTTCGGTACAAAGTGTAATAGGTTTAAGGAAAGCTGGTGCTCTGAACGGGTGGTATTTACTAAGCTGGGTAGAGTGCCTAACTCGCTACTGATATCGTGCCAAACGGGATTAGCCTCATTGAGCTTGTCATAAGCAACCGTATTAAACTCAAAATTTTCAAAATATTCATCAACCAAGAGCAAGGGCTGAGTGAGCTTAAGCGAATCAAGTAACTCACGAGAAAAGCTTTGTCGAGCTTCTGAACTATTACTGCTAAAGAAGTGATTTGGTAGATTATAACCAATGATTAAATCAGAGCTTGCATATAAACTATTGGTATATAACAAAGCAGTGAGAATAAGATAGGTATCGTACCTTGCTAAACTTACACCTTGCAAAAGCTCACTCTGCTTACTAAGGTCAATCGCACATTGACTACGCATTGTACGCCAAAAATAATGTGGATTCTGAGAAAGATCCCACGCGCCAGCGCCTGCCAACCTAGATCTCCAACTCGATATAAACAACTCAAACCCTTGTGTTTTGAATTGTTCTACTTCAAATGACATCCTTTTCTCCTAAAATTGTTTGTACCAAAAAATATACAGGCATTACACAAAACTATAAGAATATAGAGAAATGGCAATTACACGGCATTACAGCAGCAAAAGTAGAAATGATTGTTAAAGTAAAAAGCCCGCGGATGCGGGCTTTAGAAGAAGGGGCTACTTGTATTCAACTTCGATGATTTCATATTCAACGGCGCCATTCGGCGTTTGAATATTCACTGTATCATCCAGTTCTTTACCGATTAATCCACGCGCAATCGGTGAATTAACAGAAATCAAGTTGTTCTTAAGATCGGCCTCGTCGTCACCAACGATACGATAAGTTACTTCTTTGTCCGTATCTACATTTACAATAGTCACAGTACTACCAAAAATAACCTTGCCGTTGTTCTGCATTTTAGTCACGTCGATAATCTGCGCTGTTGAAAGCTTAGCTTCAATTTCTTGAATTCGGCCTTCACAAAAACCTTGCTGCTCACGTGCAGCATGGTATTCAGCATTTTCTTTCAAATCACCGTGTTCACGCGCTTCTGCAATATCTGCAACGATTTTCGGGCGAACAACTTTTTTTAAATGATTCAGTTCATCACGAAGCAATTCTTCGCCTCGTACTGTCATCGGAATTGATTGCATAAGTATCTCACTCATTGCCAGAGCTGACGCTCTGGCCTTGTTCTTTTTAGTTCAAACGCTGGTGTAGTTCTTGAACAGAGTTTACAGAACTTCTGTCGTCAGCTTCATTCGCTGTACAGTTTGCAAACGCTGCATTTAGCGTAGTGGTGTAGTTAGTCTTATGCTGAAGTGCACCACGACGTAACACCTTCGAGTCCTCAATAGCTTGGCGACCTTCGGTAGTATTAACGATATAGCTATACTCACCATTCTTGATACGGTCAAGAATGTGAGGACGGCCTTCGAATACTTTGTTTACGCGACGTACTTCAATACCCGCTTCTTCAAGCGCTTTCGCCGTACCATTCGTTGCATCTAACTCAAAGCCAATTGCTTTCATTGTCTTAGCTAGTTCAACTACGCGTGCCTTATCACCATTGCGCACAGATAGTAGCGCGCGGCCGCCACGTGGTAAAGTGTTTGATGCACCTAATTGGGCTTTTGCGAATGCTTCGGCGAAGTTTTCACCAACCCCCATCACTTCACCCGTCGAGCGCATCTCTGGACCACGCATTGGGTCAACGCCTGGGAACTTAGCGAATGGCAATACCACCTCTTTTACACTGTAATAAGGAGGGATAACTTCCTTCGTTATACCTTGGCTTTCAAGAGACTGGCCAACCATACAACGTGCAGCAACCTTTGCAAGTGCAACGCCTGTCGCTTTTGAAACAAATGGTACTGTACGAGCAGCACGCGGGTTAACTTCGATCAGGTAAACTTGACCGTCTTTCACCGCGAACTGGGTATTCATCAGGCCAACAACACCTAGCTCCAGCGCCATGTCACGGACTTGCTTACGCATCACGTCTTGAATATCTTGCGGCAGCGTGTGTGCAGGCAATGAACAGGCCGAGTCACCCGAGTGAACACCTGCTTGCTCGATGTGCTCCATAATACCGCCGATGATAACGTTCTCACCGTCACAGATAGCATCTACGTCTACTTCAATTGCATCATCCAAGAAACGGTCAAGTAGCACTGGTGCTTCATTAGAAACAGACACAGCTTCTGTCATGTAACGACGTAAGTCGTCTTCATCGTACACGATTTCCATTGCACGACCACCAAGTACGTATGATGGACGAACAACCAGTGGGAAGCCAATTTCTTGTGATTTAGCAACCGCTTCTTCTAGTGAGGTTACCGTTGCATTTTCTGGTTGTAGTAGGTTTAGACGCTCTACAAGCTGTTGGAAGCGCTCACGGTCTTCTGCGCGGTCGATAGCGTCAGGAGAAGTACCAATCACTGGCACACCATTCGCTTCAAGATCTCGTGCCAATTTCAGTGGCGTTTGACCACCGTACTGAACGATCACGCCTTTTGGCTTTTCAACACGGACAATTTCTAGCACGTCTTCAAGTGTAATTGGCTCGAAGAATAGGCGGTCAGACGTATCGTAGTCTGTTGAAACCGTCTCTGGGTTACAGTTAACCATGATAGTTTCATAGCCATCTTCACGCATTGCAAGGGCTGCGTGTACACAGCAGTAATCGAATTCGATGCCTTGACCGATGCGGTTAGGACCACCACCGATAACCATAATTTTGTCTTTGTCAGAAGGGTTCGCTTCACATTCTTCATCATACGTTGAATACATGTAAGCGGTGTCTGAGCTAAATTCTGCAGCACATGTGTCTACACGCTTGTAAACCGGTAGGATTTCAAGCTGGTGACGCTTCTTGCGAATTTCTTTTTCTGATACACCCGCGATTTCGGCAATGCGAGCATCTGAGAAACCTTTACGCTTCAAGCGGCGCAGGAAGTCTTTGTTTAGACCTGCCATGCCCACTTCAGCGATTGTCGCCTCATCTTTTAAAATGTCTTCGATTTGAACTAGGTACCAAGGGTCAATCTTAGTTAATTCAAATACTTCTTCGACAGACATGCCATGACGCATCGCATCGGCAATATACCAAATACGCTCGGCACCTGGCTCGCGCAATTCGCGAATGATCGTTTCTTTTGCGTTTGGCGCGTCTAATGCGACGATCGGGTTCAGACCCGTTGCACCCACTTCTAGACCTCGTAGTGCTTTTTGTAATGACTCTTGTTGATTGCGACCAATTGCCATTACCTCACCAACCGACTTCATTTGCGTAGTTAGACGGTCGTTTGAACCTGCGAATTTTTCGAAGTTAAAACGAGGGATCTTAGTCACTACGTAGTCGATTGACGGCTCAAATGATGCTGGAGTTGCACCACCTGTGATGTCGTTTTGAAGCTCATCAAGCGTGTAACCTACGGCAAGCTTGGCTGCGATTTTAGCGATCGGGAAGCCCGTAGCCTTCGACGCAAGTGCAGAAGAGCGTGATACACGTGGGTTCATCTCGATGATAACCATACGGCCATCAACTGGGTTTACACCAAACTGAACGTTTGAACCACCCGTTTCAACACCAATTTCACGAAGTACCGCCATCGAGGCGTTACGCATGATTTGATATTCTTTATCAGTTAGCGTTTGTGCTGGCGCAACTGTGATTGAATCACCAGTATGTACACCCATTGGGTCGAAGTTTTCGATTGAACATACGATGATGCAGTTGTCGTTTTTGTCACGAACCACTTCCATCTCATATTCTTTCCAGCCTAATAGGCTTTCATCGATAAGCAGCTCATTGGTTGGTGACAGGTCAAGACCACGAGTACAGATCTCGTCAAACTCTTCCATGTTATACGCAACACCACCACCGGTGCCGCCCATTGTGAATGAAGGACGAATGATACATGGGAACCCGATGCGAGTTAAGGTATCGTGTGCTTCATCCATTGAGTGTGCAATTTCAGCGCGAGGACATTCTAAGCCAATATTTTTCATCGCCGCGTCAAAACGCTCACGGTTTTCCGCTTTATCTATTGCATCTGCAGTCGCACCAATTAGCTCAACGCCATGTTTAGCAAGCACACCGTGCTTATCTAGGTCTAGCGCACAGTTAAGAGCTGTTTGGCCACCCATAGTAGGCAGCACCGCATCAGGCTTTTCTTTTTCGATGATCTTTTCTACCACTTCCCAGTGAATAGGCTCGATGTAAGTTGCATCCGCCATTTCAGGGTCAGTCATAATAGTCGCAGGGTTAGAGTTAACAAGAATAACTCTATAGCCTTCTTCTCTAAGCGCTTTACAGGCCTGAGCACCAGAGTAATCGAATTCACATGCTTGGCCGATAACGATTGGGCCTGCGCCCAAAATCAGAATGCTTTTTATGTCGGTACGTTTTGGCATTATTACTCCGGTCTAATTAAGCGTTGCGAGATTGCATTAATTCAATGAAATGGTCGAATAGCGGTGCCGCATCATGTGGACCAGGACTTGCTTCAGGGTGACCTTGGAAGCTAAACGCTGGCTTATCAGTACGGTGAATACCTTGCAGTGTGCCATCGAACAGTGACTTGTGCGTTGCACGTAGCGTATCAGGAAGCGTTGCTTCGTCAGCAGCAAAACCGTGGTTTTGTGCTGTGATCATCACGACATCACGGTCTAAGTCTTTAACCGGGTGGTTACCACCATGGTGACCAAACTTCATTTTTACTGTTTTCGCACCAGAAGCGAGTGCTAATAACTGATGGCCTAAACAAATACCAAAAATAGGTGTATCTGTCTCTAAAAATGCTTTGATTGCTTCAATGGCATAAGTACACGGCTCAGGGTCGCCAGGGCCATTTGATAGGAAGATACCATCAGGGTTTAATGCAAGTACGTCAGCAGCGGAGGTTTCTGCTGGAACAACGGTTAACTTACAGCCTCTATCAACTAACATTCTAAGAATGTTCTTTTTCACACCAAAATCGTACGCAACAACATGGAATTTTTCTTCTTCAGCAGAAAGCGTTTTAAAGCCCTCGCCTAGAGTCCAGCTTGATTCACGCCATTCAAACTGAGATTCTGTTGTTACTACTTTTGCTAAATCCATCCCTTTCAAGCCAGGGAATGCTTGCGCCGCTTCTAGCGCTTTTTGCTCGTCTACTTCGTCACCTGCGATAATACAGCCGTTTTGAGCGCCTTTATCACGTAAAATGCGAGTTAGTTTACGAGTATCAATATCTGCAATCCCTAAGATATTGCGTTCTTTCAAGTAATCACTCAATGATTGTTCGTTACGGAAATTACTCGCAAGCAGTGGTAAGTCACGGATCACTAGGCCTTTTGCCCAGATCTTGTCCGCTTCCTCATCTTCGCTGTTAGTACCGGTGTTGCCGATATGTGGGTAAGTAAGCGTAACGATTTGTTCCGCGTATGATGGATCAGTTAAGATCTCTTGATACCCCGTCATTGACGTATTGAATACCACCTCACCGACTGACATACCGTCAGCACCGATAGCAGTACCGCGAAACACCGTGCCGTCTTCAAGGACTAACAGAGCGGATTTAGTCAAGTTAACCTCCTAATAGTAAAAAACGGGCGAAAGCAAAACGCTCAACATCCCGTCTACAAAGCGCTTGGTAACACGCAGTTATTAAAATTTTGGCAAATTCGTTATAGTCTACAGTATGAATGCCTTTTCGTCTAATACAAATCACAAAAATTATAAAAATAAGCCATTAAACTCTTTTTTTGCTTTAAAGCCTCAAAATGTTATACTTACTTCTTTAAATCTAGCACATCTTGCATATCATAAAGGCCTGCTGGTTTATCTTTTAGCCACTGTGCAGCCCTTACAGCACCTGATGCAAAGGTCAATCTCGACGCTGCTTTATGTGTTAATTCAAGCCTTTCCCCCATTGTCGAGAAGTAAGCCGTATGTTCACCTACTATATCTCCGGCTCTGAGGACCGAATAACCGATTTCTTGTTGGGATTTCGCTTCATGGCTCTGACTTCGGTCGTAAACCGCGACCTCATCATGTTGCCAGCCTTTTGCTTCTGCAATCGCCTCTCCGATAGCGAGCGCAGTTCCTGAGGGCGCGTCGATTTTGTTGCGATGGTGCGCTTCGAAAATTTCAATATCCATGTCGTCAGCCAGCTTTTGTGCGGCTGTTTGTACTAAGTTAAGCAGCAGGTTGATGCCAACGCTATAGTTTCGAGAAAACACAATTGGGATATCTTTTGCGGCCTCCGCCAACTGCGCCATTTCACTTGCTGTCAGTCCAGTAGTACCGATCACCATTGGTTTTTTAGCGGCAATTGCAGCTGATAAATGCTGCTTCATACCCTCTGGCAAAGTAAAGTCTATTAATACATCAACATTTTCAAGCTTACTTTGCTCGGAACTAAAACAGATATTTGCGTCTGCTTGAGGCTGCAATTGATTAACTGCTTTATCAAGATATTGTGAACTATCACGTACAAAAGCATTGGCCAGCTCTACTTGTTGCGACAAATAGCAGGCTTCTATCAATGCTAACCCCATTCTGCCATTCGCACCGTAAATACCTATTCTTGTCATACGTTACCCTTTTTTATTTGCGATGTTGATTATCCAAAAGGCAGCAACGATGGCTAACCGGATAATAGAAATGTGTTTTTGCGGGAGTAGAGTTTACCGTATCTGTGTGTCATAGTCAGTTAAGTTGAAAATAATAAAACATTAGACTTTAGACGTCTAAACATATAAACTGCCGCGCTCGCTCACCTATTGAAGTTGAGAGATTTTCATCTTATACCAATTGCATTAAGTAAATGGGCTATTTTGAAGCGGAGAAATAGCTTTAGTAGCTAGGCAAAAATTTTGCTATTTAGTTGTTCTAAATGAAAAATTTTTAACGACGCTAATATGCTACTTCCCCCTTCAAATTGATTGGAGAATTAATACAATTGGTATAA
>NZ_PNDS01000045.1 GCF_005886535.1 Pseudoalteromonas sp. S2755 | reverse complement strand
CCCGTCCTGCTCTCGCTGAGGTACCTACATCCTGTAGGCAAGGCGAATTTACGCACCAATAGCTGGCTATTGGAAGTGAATTCAACGCAGTTAGCGCTAAAACTGGCTGCTAGAAAGGCATTAATTATCCGCAGCTCAGGTTATTTAATAAACGCAAAGGCATCGGCGTACATAAAGTCGCGTTCGGCACCATGGTTGATAAAGTCATCACGCACGATACCTATCATGTCAAAGCGGCCAGCCATATAAATACTGTACGGCTCTAAAGAAACGATATCTTTCATCACAGCCTGATGAACGAAACCGCGATGGCCTTTCCATGTTTCACTGGCATTTTCTACCACAGGAATAAACTGGAAGTGTTTATTTGAGGCGGCCCAAGCTTCCATCTCCGCTTTTGCATATAGCGCAGATTCTTCTTTTACACCCCAGTAAAATAATACTGGTTGGTCGTAACCCGTTTCAGCCAAGTGATCGGCCATAGATTTGACATAAGAAAATCCAGTACCGCCGGCAAGGAGTACTAGTGGACGCGCTTGATCAACACGGATCTGAGATACGCCAAGACCAACTTCTAATGCAACGGTTTGCTTTGTATCAAAAGCGTTACGTAGGTGATCTAGTGACTGCATGGCATAAGAGTCAGCGCCAGAAGCACCGATATGTAGCTCTAACTGCTCTGTTTTTGAAGGGCTGCTGGCAATCGAGAAAGCACGTTTGTCTTTTTCACCAAGTACCAATTGCAGATACTGGCCGGCTTCGAATTGCACCGCTTCTTCAGGTTTTAATATAACTTTGTGAACAAATTCCGTAAGAGGTGTAATTGAGACAACCTCTGCTGCTAATACTTGCATGTGTTACCTTTATTAAGCACGTGGCTAAAGTCTGTGCACTCTAGCATAGCTGAGTGCACAATGTTAGATGATATATGTCATTTGATGGTGATCCCTAAGGTATCCCAAATTTCGTCAACGCGTTGTTTAACCTCGGGATCCATAACGATAGGCTCGCCCCATTCACGGTCGGTCTCACCCGGCCACTTGTTGGTTGCGTCCATACCCATTTTAGAACCAAGACCGGATACAGGGGAAGCAAAATCGAGATAATCGATAGGCGTGCTTTCAACTAAGGTGGTGTCTCTTGCGGGATCCATACGTGTGGTTATCGCCCAAATTACATCATTCCAGTCGCGAGCATTTACATCATCATCGCAAACAATGACAAACTTGGTGTACATAAATTGTCTAAGGAAAGACCATACGCCCATCATCACGCGTTTAGCATGTCCCGGATACTGCTTTTTCACGGTGACGACCGCCATGCGGTATGAGCAGCCTTCTGGTGGAAGGTAAAAATCGACGATTTCCGGAAATTGCTTTTGTAAAATCGGTACAAACACTTCGTTAAGGGCAACACCAAGAATAGCAGGCTCATCAGGCGGGCGGCCCGTATAAGTGCTGTGATAAATTGGATCTTTGCGATGCGTCATATGGGTGACAGTCATTACAGGGAAGTCGTCAACTTCATTGTAGTAGCCTGTGTGATCGCCATACGGGCCTTCTGGTGCGAGCTCGCCCGGTTGAATATATCCTTCTAAGACGATTTCAGCACTCGCCGGTACTTGTAGTTCGTTAGAAATGGATTTAACGACCTGCGTCTTACTACCACGCAGTAGACCTGCAAATGCGTATTCGCTCAAAGTATCGGGAACCGGAGTTACCGCACCTAAAATCGTCGCCGGATCAGCGCCAAGTGCAACCGATACCGGATACGGTTCGCCCGGATGCTCTTTGCACCACTCTTGAAAGTCAAGCGCGCCGCCGCGATGTGATAGCCAGCGCATAATAATTTTGTTTTTACCCAATAGCTGCTGACGATAAATCCCTAGGTTCTGACGCTTTTTATAAGGACCTTTGGTTACCGTTAACCCCCATGTGATTAAAGGTGCGGCATCACCAGGCCAGCAATGTTGAATAGGTAGTGTAGTGAGATCGACCTCATCACCGCTCAATACGACTTCTTGGCATGGCGCTTTTTTCACTTCCTTGGCTGGCATATTCAACACTTGTTTGAATACCGGTAGCTGGCCAATGGCTTCTTTAATTCCCTTCGGTGGATCGGGCTCTTTTAAAAAAGCGAGTAACTTGCCGACTTCTCTTAGCTCACTGACATCGCTTTGTCCCATCCCCATTGCAACACGCTTTGGTGTGCCAAATAGGTTAGCCAGTACCGGAATGTCATAACCAACAGGGTTTTCAAATAGGATAGCGGGTCCACCTGCTCGCAGCGTTCGGTCTGCAATTTCAGTCATTTCTAAGTTGGTGGAAATGGGCTGCTTGACGCGAACAAGTTCTCCTTGCTTTTCAAGCTGGGTTATAAAATCTCGTAAGTCTTGGTATTTCATCGGCGCACTATGAGTTGAGTTTGGCCTAGTATATCAACTAGACATATTTTTCCTAGCTGTACGGATGGGGTGGTGAAAAGGTTTAGTTACTCACTTTTGCGTCTACACTATTGCGAAATAGACTACACTTTCAGAACTTATCGGCTTGTCAGTACGCCGGAGCAAGTGTATAAATTGTTATAAAAAGATGTGTGTGTTGAGTTGTTTTGATATGAAACAAGCAAAAATCGACTTTCGATGTAGCTCACATACCCTTTGCGCTATAGTCGCCGCGGTTGCATAAAACGATATCCTGAGGGGTCTGAGTTTGAAGTTGATGTCAAAATTGCTCGGGGGGCTGCTGTTGCTGTTTTGTATTTCAGCGCCAGCTAACGAGTTACCATATTATACTTTTTCTAATCACAGTGCGGTGATGTTGATCATCGAACCCACGTCTGGAAAAATTTTAGATGCCAATAAGGCTGCCGCCGCATTTTATGGATACAGCGAGGCGGTTTTAGAGTCAAAGGCCATACAGGATATCAACTTATTTACCGCCGAACAGGTTGCTAATGAGCGTCAGGCAGCACTAAATGAGGGCCGTAATTATTTTATCTTCCAGCATCAGACGGCGGGCGGTAACGTGAAAACGGTAAGTGTGCACTCGACGCCGTTTGAAAATAGTGATGGTAAACCTAGGTTACTTTCCATCATCCAAGATATGAGCGAGCAGCGTAAGTTGCAGCAAGATCTCTGGCATTACCAAGCAAATCTTGAACAACAAGTCTTGTTACAGACTGAAAAAATCAAACAAGCCAATATGGTGCAGGTCATTTTGTTAACGGCTGTGATAGCTGTTTTGATCCTGTTTATGGCAGTATTGATGACCATGTTGGTAAGGCTTAGACGTTCAAACCAGCGCGCACAAGCTCAAGGCGCGAAACTCAGTGCTATTTTTGATTGTATGACCGCATACTTGGTGTTTACCGATGAAACACACCATATTGAAGCCGTGAATGGAACTGTATTAAAGGATTTTGATAGCTTAGAAGCGTTAAGATCAAAATCTATTTATACCTTATTTGATGTTCTCGATAGTGAAAAGTTGCTAGCGGAAGGAACGCTTGAGTGCCAACTTGATGCGCGTTTTGGCTATTGTAATGTTCGAGTTTCGTGTGCCCCCGTAGTCAGTGAAACGCAAGCTAAGCTTGGCTTCATTTATGTTATTCAAGACATCACCGAAGAGCTTGAGAATGAGCGAGAGCAGCGTTTAGCAAGCACGGTATTTGCGACAACCACAGAAGGGGTGTTGGTCTCCAACAAGCATAATCAAATCCAAATGGTAAATCGCGCGTTTAGCGAGATCACAGGCTATGGTATGGAGGAAGTGATAGGTGAAACACCAGCCTTACTGAATTCAGGGCGTCATGATGAGCGATTTTTCAATACGCTATATGATGATTTGATTAACAGAGGCCATTGGGAAGGAGAAATTTGGAACAAGCGCAAAAATGGTGAAATCTATCCAAGTTGGTTGCAGGTGTCAGCTGTGTTTAATGAGGCTCGGGAAATTGATATGTATGTTGCGCTATTTAGCGACATTACCTCGAGAAAACGCAACGAACAGTTGATGTGGCAACAAGCCAACTTTGATAGCTTGACGGGCCTTGCAAACCGCCATCATTATCATGTTAAGTTTGATTTAGCATTGAAGCGAGCAGCTCAGCTAGAAGAACGCTTTGCGATTTGTTTTATCGATCTTGACCGCTTTAAAGCAGTAAATGATACGCTTGGGCACCATATTGGTGATTTACTACTCAAAGAGGCTGCAAACCGTATTAATGAGTGCGTGCGAAGCTCTGATACCGTTGCAAGATTAGGTGGAGACGAGTTTGCGTTACTGCTACAAGATATCAGCTCTATCAGTGATTTAGAGCTGGTTGCGACTAAGATTTTACGCGCGTTAGCCAACCCTTTTCATTTGGAAGGGCACGAAGCTTATGTCTCTGGTAGTATGGGGATCACTTTCTATCCAGATGATGGAACCGATCGTAAAGTGTTGCTACGTAACGCAGACAGTGCAATGTATAAAGCGAAGGAGCATGGTCGTGACTGCTTTCAATTTTATACCTCTGCGATGCATCAACATGCCAAAGCGCGTAGCGTCTTAGAAAGTGCCTTGCATAAAGCACTATCAAATCGTGAATTGTCACTGGTATACCAGCCTATTTTTTCACAGCTTGGCAACGGCGACCTCGTTGGCTGTGAGGTATTGTTACGATGGAAAAGTGAATTGCTGGGCCATGTTTCACCCGACCAGTTTATCCCGGTCTGCGAGGAGTTGGGTCTTATCTTACCGATTGGGGAGTGGGTGCTTTATCATGCTTGCTCTCAAGTTAAAGCTTGGCAAGACAGCTATGGTAGACCCTTATTCATTGCGGTTAACGTCTCTAGTATTCAGTTCAAACGCCAAGATATGGTCGAAGTAGTAAGAAAAGTGCTTAGAGATACCAAACTGGAAGCAAAACACCTGACATTAGAAATCACGGAGTCGGTACTGGTTGAAAACTCAGACAAAATATTGTCGCAATTAAAAGCATTAAGAGAGATGGGCGTGGAATTGGCGATTGACGATTTTGGCACTGGGTACTCGTCGTTAAGTTATCTCAAGCGCTTCCCGCTTTCTAAATTAAAAATTGATAGAACCTTTATTCGTGACTTACCTGAAGATGAAGAAGACAAAGCGCTCGTCAGTGCGATAATCCTGATGGCGCACAAGTTGAATTTAAAAGTGATTGCGGAAGGGGTTGAAACCCCATCGCAGTCGATGTTCTTAAAAAGCTTGCTCTGTGATATGACGCAAGGCTATTTTCACTCTAAGCCCGTGGCACAACAAGAGTTTGAAGCAAACGTTTTAACCATGCAGTATCACAAACAAAGCCACAGTTAACAGGGGTGATCTTGGCATAACTTAGCCAGAGCCGTTTGTGCTTTATAATTACCTTGCTCTGCGGCAAGTTTAAGCCAGTGGATAGCTTTTTTAATGTCTTTTTCACCGCCTTCACCGTCACGTAGCATTGTTGCGTAGTTATATTGCGCCCACGAATTGCCGGTTTTAGCCGCTGCTGCAAATCCCATTTTTGCTTCTTCAAAATCTCCTTGGCTGTAAGCGCGAATTGCTTCTTGGTTCTGTGCTGAGATATTAGGTCCGTTATACAGTGGCTTCGGCTTTTTAAATCGTTGTCTAACAACGCCGCCCAGCACATGGATCCCTACGGGTCTGTAGACGGAAACAATCATTTCATCGTCAAGTAAGTCTAATAGGTTGTCTTTTTCTAATGTCAGCCTTTGTGGCTTAAAATAATGATCGGTCATTAGCATGCTGACACGTATATCTCTGGTGATGTTACGCATCGTACGATAAGTGTAGGCACTTTCTTTCACTTCAATGTTTTCGTCTGTCAGCTCAGTAATTTGTAATACCTGAAAAGCGGGTTCATAGACTTGCTCTGTGTTTTTACCAGCATCAAAAATAATCAGGTCGTCGATTTGTGGAGACGCTAAATACGTTTTATAACTGGCGACTTGTTGTTGGTGTTGGTTAAAAAAGTAAAGTGCAATAGTGACCACAATCAGTGCCGACACGGCAACTTTATATTTACTGATAAAGTTGAATATTGTGTCGTAAAAGGAAAAGAGTACGCTTTTGATTTCCATATTCTAATAATTAGTCATGTATGGGTATGTCTAAAGTAGGCAACTTGAGTGTAGGGGACAAGTATACTTGTCCCCATAAATGTAAGATTTTATTTCCCAGCCATTTTCGTTTTAGCGTCGGCAGCCATTAAGGCAAATACGGCGTACGCTGCAGTGTTTTGCTTTAACTTTGCCGGATCGACTTTATCAAGTGTATCATCAGCTGTGTGGTGATAATCAAAATAGTCCGTGCCATCTTGATGTAACGCGAAGATTGGCGCTGATGTAGTATTTTTAAGCGGAATTAAGTCGGGGCCACCATGTGCGCTATTTTTACCAATATAAGTAACACCGAGTGGTGCCAACTGTTTAGCAATCTCACGCACGACTGGTAAAGAAGCTGCATTTACGTTTGACTCAAACGCATAGACTACATCTGCACCAAAGTCGGACTCTGACGCGGCCACAATGCGGTCTAATTCTGCCTGATGCTTTTTAAAATAAGCTTTTGCGCCCCAAAGACCCAGCTCTTCTGCTGCAAATAGGACTACGCGAACACTGCGTTTAGGGCGTTTTACGTCGGCAATATGTTTAGCTGCTGCCATCGTTAATGCAACACCAGCGCCATCATCGAGTGCACCAGTACCCAGATCCCAAGAATCTAAGTGACCACCAATCAAGACATACTGCTCTGGAAATTCAGTACCCGTGAATTCGCCGATGACGTTGTAACTGGTTCCTTCACCTAAGTCCTCGGTTTGAATATTTAGCGCGACTTTAACTGCGTGACCTGAGTTGATAAGGCGTGCTAGCTGATCCGCATCTGGGTTCGCAACTGCAGTAGATGGGATCTTTGTCACTCCCGCTTTATAGTGACTGCCGCCAGTGTGCGCGAAGCGGTGATGGCTGGTGCTGACTGAGCGCATCATATAAGCGATAGCGCCTTTTTTTGCCGCTTCTACGGCGCCGCTATTACGAGCTCTTACCGCAGGTCCATAGCCATTACCATCAATGTCGCGGTTCATGCGGTAATTAATAAAAGCTATTTTACCTTTTAAGCTATTGTCTGGCGCGGCAATCAGCTCATCGAGAGTTTCAAATAAAACTACCTCACCACTTAGCCCATCTTTTGGTGTGCTGACGCTGTTACCGAGTGCTGTAAGGTGTAGCGGTTGTTCGCTCGGTAACAGTATTTTTGCAGACTCATGGTAGCGGCGCCATTCAGGAAAGGTCGCTTCCTCAAGCCAGACTTTGTCAAATCCCAGTTGCTCAAGTTGTTTCTGTGCCCAAGCTACCGCTTTTTTATCATTGTCGGTACCCGGTAAGCGTGGGCCTACTTCTGTGGTGAGGGATTCTAGTAGTTGCCAGCTTAGGTTGCTGTGGCTTGCCGCTTCTCTGACTTGTTTAACTTGTTCTAATTGTTGTGTAGTAAATTCTTCGGCTTGCAGTGCTGTACTCAAACCTGCGCTTAATAAACCAAATGCCAATAGTGATTTAAACTTCATGATAATCCTTGGTAAAAATGGAGTTACCGAGCGATTAAAGCATAAATTGTGATGTAAGTCCGTGTATTGCGATGAGGAAAATTCATCCACAATTTAGGGGGCGCTTTATCTCGGAATAATAGGGTAAAGCGGTTAGCGAATTTGAACATTTGGTATAAAATACGCGATTAAGATAGCGAATAGGAAAGCACTGTGTCGATCACTTCATTTTCTCAACTACCTCTAAACCAAGCGCTTGCTCAGCGCCTTGTAGATCTTAACTACATGGTGCCAACGGCAGTACAGTCTGTGAGTTTAGCGCCGGCGCTGACTGGGCGAGATTTAGTCGTGAAAGGGAAAACCGGATCTGGTAAAACACTGGTGTTCTCACTTGCGCTGCTAAATAAGTTGCAGCCCGAGTGCAATGATGTTCAAGCTTTGGTGTTATGTCCAACGAGAGAGTTGGCTGATCAAGTCGCACAAGAGATCAGAAAAGTTGCGGCTTTAATTGGTAATGTCAAAGTGCAAACACTCTGCGGAGGAACGCCAATTGAACCTCAAACACGGGTGTTACAACACGGTGCGCATATAGTTGTTGGTACACCTGGTCGGGTTGAAGAGCATGTTTTTAATGGCTCACTCATGCTAACTGAAACGCAGACTGTAGTATTTGACGAAGCTGATCAGATGCTAGATATGGGCTTTACTGAAACGCTAGAAAGCATTTTAGTGTATGTGCCTGAAGTTCGACAAACATTAATGTTTAGTGCGACTTACCCAGACAAGATCATGAAATTGGCGAAGCAATATATGCGTGAGCCAGAGTTTGTTGAAGCGAAAGAAGAACAAGCACACCACAGCATTAAGCAAACCTTTTATAAATTAGACAACAATAAAATGCGCTTTAATGCACTGAGAGTGCTGTTAATGCAGCACCAGCCGCAAAGCTGTATCGTTTTTTGTAATACCAAAGCTGAGACTAAGCGACTATTCGAAGAATTACGTCAAACCGGACTTGCTTGTGTCGAGTTACACGGCGATTTAGATCAAGGTGAGCGTGAGTGGTCATTGCTCACCTTTGCCAATAAGAGTGCCAATATTTTAGTTGCCACTGACGTGGCCGCTCGAGGGCTCGACGTTGAGGAAGTTGAGCTTGTGGTTAACTATCATTTGGCGCTTGAGCCGCAGACGCATATTCACCGTGTTGGTCGTACGGGTCGGGGTGAGCACAAAGGTATCGCAGTATCTCTTTATGGAGAAAAAGAAGCCTTCAAAATAAAACAGTTGGCGGAAATATATGGTCAAGAGCTAAAACATGGCACGTTGCCGGGTCATTCACTACTCGAAAAGCCTGCCTATAAGTCGAATATGGTGACCCTCATGATTGAAGGTGGAAAGCAGCAAAAACTCCGCAAAGGAGATATCGTCGGCAGTTTGACGGGTGAAGAAGGCATAAGCTTTAAGCAAATTGGTAAAATCAATATTTATGACGTGCAAACATTCGTGGCGGTAAAACGCGAGGCAGTAAAGCCTGCACTACGTAAGCTTAACAATAGTAAGATTAAAAATAAGCGTTATAAAGCCCTACGTGCTTAAGGTCTGTTTAAGTATCTCATACTCATTCATCAAGCGTTTGAAAGTCTCCTCATCACCTGATTTATCTGGGTGATGAGTCAGGGCCAGTTTTCTCCAACATTGGCTTAACATCCTGCGATCATAACCGTTAGGCAGTCGCCAGCGTGTTTTAATCTCGTTTAATTCGTCAGCCTTGATATCAATTTGCCGGCGAGCGCCATGGAATGCAAAGCGCTGCCAAAAGTTATCCAACAGAGCACTCACTTCTTCACCACTGGTTTCGTAATGCTGCCAGTCTAAGTAGTAACTTCTGAGTGGATCATCTAATGCTAATTGATGCTTACCTAAATGTGGTGACAGATAAATATTGAGTGCTTCAACATGCAGGTATTGGCCTTCGGCGAATACCTCTTGCTGAAGTTGATAAAGAGCATTCATGATCAGGAAGTTACGTTTAAATAGGTTTTTATTTTCATCTTCATCAAGGCGAGGCAGTTGCTGTTGTTCCACCAGAGCGGCGGCAATAGTGTGCACTTTTAAAGATTGATTTTGACAAATTAATCTAAAAATAACATCTGTTAGCGGATTGAACATTGTCGGCTCTTTAGTCTTGGTGTATCTTCACACTACCACGCAGACTAAATGATAGGCAACGGAGAGCAAGAATGAAATTAAGGGGGCAACAAAAGCCATGGTCTGTGATTGTTTGTTGTCTGTTTCTTTCTAGTTCCTTTTGCGCCGACGCTGCGTTAAACAGTATTACATTTGCTGAACGAGTTGCGGAGGTTAAGCAAACCTCTGATTGGCAACAACAAAAGATCCTTGGAGCTGAGTTACTTGGTGAGCAAGGACTGGAAAAGGCTAGCAGAATAGATCTTTTGCTTAGCCTCGGTAAGTCTGCTTATCAACAGAATCATTTCAAAGATGCACTTACCTTTCTTAATCAGCTAGAACAGCTAACGCACCAGAATACATTGAGTGACAACCATTTTAATGCGGTAAAAGTCCAAGGTATTTGCTATTTTTATCTAGGCCATTATCAGCAGGCTATAGATTTTTATTCACGGGCATTGGTGTTGGCCAAGCAACGTAACGTCCCGATAGAAGTGGCGAATTTATATAGCAACTTAGGGCTAGCCTACTTTAATAGCTTCACGCTCGATTTGGCATTGCAAAATTTTCTAAAAGCGGATGAGTTATATCAAGAGTTTGGTAATGCTCAAGATCATGCTGATATCCTTTTGAACATATCAGGTGTTTATATCCGTCAAGCTGCTTACGAAAAAGCGGAAGAGATGCTCCATGATGCGCTAAGCGCATTCGTCGAGTTAAACGATGAATATGGTGCGGCGCTGGCCCAAGCTGACCTTGGGGTGCTGTACACGGAGACTAAGCGTCCAGCGCTTGCTAAAGCTTCTTATCAAGCGGCAATTGCTTATTATGAAACCCAGAATGATGTTCGTCATCTATCATTTGAATATGGCAACCTTGCTTTATTGAGTTATTCACAAAACCGATTAGAACTTGCCGAAAAAGAAGCAAACTTCGCGCTCTACTATGCCGAAAAGTCACAAAACCCTGCCAACCTTATGGAAGCTCAGTTTATCTTGGCAAAGATTTTCTTTGCGCAAGGCAGATTGGATGAAGCTTTGACTAATGCAGAGCATAGTTTAGCTGCAAGTCGAATAATGCATGAACAAAAGAGAGAGCGAAAGGCGCTTGGTTTGCTTGCCCTAATCGAAGCTGCACAAGGTAATATTAAGCGTGCAAGGGAGTATGACTCGCAAAATCAGGAAGCGCAAAACCGCATGATGAACGATGATATGCTCAAGCGTATGAATGACTATCGTGCTAAATATGAGGCCAGTGAGCTGACTCGTGAAGTTGAGATACTCAAGCAAGAGCAAAAGTTACAGTTATTAAAAGAAGAACAGCGCAGTCAGTTACAGTTGTTGGGTGTTGTCATTGGGATATTAACTTTGCTAACCGCCTTCGCCTTATATCGACGCAAGGTCGAACAAAGAGCAAAACTGGAGTTGAGTCAAAAAGTTGCACTCAGAACATCTGAGCTTCAGCAAAAAGCAGATGAGTTAAAAGCGGCCAATCAAGTGAAAAGTCAATTTTTGGCAAACATGAGCCATGAAATCAGAACGCCACTTACTACGGTGCTTGGACATGCAGAAGACTTGTTGGTCGAACAAGATTTAAATGGTCAGGCACAAGCATCGGTCAGAACTATTTATAATCAAGGTTTGCATTTACGCGATCTCGTCAATGATATTTTGGATTTAAGTCGAATAGAAGCTGAGCGGTTAGAGCTAGAAGCAACTGAATTTTCAGTAAGCAGCTTACTTGCTGACTTATGTGATATGTTTCAACAAAATATACAGAGTAAGCAATTAGAGTTTATCGTCTGTGATCAGGTAAGGGCTAACGCGTATGTACGTTTGGACTACATTCGAGTAAAACAAATACTAATAAACTTGCTAAGTAATGCCCTCAAGTTTACCGAAAAAGGCCGTATCGAATTGGAGGTATCTGAAACGCACCATGGTTTACAGTTTGTGGTGAAAGACACCGGTATTGGTATGACTGAGCAGCAGATAAGTCGAATTTTTGATAATTTCCAACAAGCTGACAACAGTATAACAAGGCGCTTTGGTGGTTCTGGGCTGGGGTTAAGTTTGTCGAGCCAGCTTGCTCACATGATGAATGGTGAAATCAAGGTGCAAAGTGTTGTCGATCATGGCAGCGCGTTCTCCTTCAGTGTGCCTTGTACAGTTTATCTCAATACGGCCATTGCCGAAATTCAGGAGCCGCAATCTAAGCAACCTTTGCTCACAGGTACGGTACTGGTTGTGGAAGATCACCCTGAGAATCGGCAGCTATTCTCTCGGATGATTGAGCGAACGGGGGCGACGGTTATTGTAGCCGAAAATGGTGCTCGAGCGGTTGAACAGTGCCTTAGTGATTTTCCAGATTTGGTACTTATGGACATTCAAATGCCAAGAATGGATGGGGTTGAGGCACTTAGGATCATTCGCTCAGCGGGCTACTCCGGTCCAATATACGCGTTAACCGCTAATGTGCTGATGGAAGAAGTAAAATCATATATTGACTCAGGATTCAATGGTCACATTGGCAAGCCGATTAATAAAAATGAATTATTAGCTGTATTGAATACACACTTGAACTTTGAGTCTGACGGCAAAGCGTATGAACTTAATATTGATTTATCGGATTTGCGAGATAGTTTCGCAAGCACTTTTGAGCAAGAGCGCTACTTACTGATTGATGCATGGCAAAACAAAGACCTGGTCACACTTCAGACTATTTGTCATAAACTGGCTGGGGCAGCATCTATGTTTGAATTTCCGGAACTTGCAAGCATAGCAATAGAATTTGAGAAAGTATTAAAGCTAGGAGGCGAAGAGCAATTTCAATCTTTGTTTTTAGCAATGTGTGATCAGCTAAAATCTCAAGAATCATTAGCCTCCTAAAATAGCTCTATATCGTCGGAATCATCTACCTTTAGATTGTCAGGTTGCGTATCATCACTGATAGATATTCGGGAGCTATCTTTTCTGATATCAAGTTCCGGTGTGTAGTCAGCGATTTTAAAAATAGACAGCTTTTCATGAATGCTTTGTGATAGGGCAATGAGGTCACGATTGGACACAGCTTGTATTTTCGTACTCGATAGGGCATCAGAGTTTAGATGAACCATTGACTCTATACTCTCTTGAGCTGCGTCAGAAGCTTGTTTTTGCTCCCCAACTTGCTGATGAATATCATGAGACATTTGGTTGATGGAGAGCATCGAGTTTTCTATTTCATCAACTTCTTTTGTAGAAGCTTCGCTTAATTTTACCGTGTTATCTGTTTCTTCTAGCGCCGCTTGCATCAGCGCATAAACAGAATCAGTACCGGATTGTATTTTTCTAATGACCTGACTTACTTCTTTGGTTGATTGACTCGTTCGTGCTGCCAAGTTACGCACTTCGTCGGCAACAACGGCGAAGCCTCGGCCAAGCTCTCCTGCTCGTGCGGCCTCAATTGCAGCATTCAGCGCCAGTAAGTTGGTTTGTTCCGCAATACCGTTAATCACTTCAAGTACTGAGCTAATCTCATTGCTGTCGGTTTTGAGGAGTTCTATTTGTTTACTGGTTTTTTTGATGTTATCCGCAAGTGTGAGCAGGCTTTCTTGGCTTTTATCGGTGTCTAATCGGGTTTGTTTCACCGCCGTTGTGGCATTCTCTACCGATGCGTAGATCTGCTCTAAACTAGTATCCAGGCGCGCAGAAATCTCCAACATAGACTGTATTGAAGTCGCTAAGTATTCACCGTGAGTATGCTGTAGCGTCGCTTTTTGTGTCATGGATGCATAAGTATCTCTTAAGCTATCTGCCATAGGGTGAAGCCGCGAAGAGGAGGAGTAGACTTCGCTAATGATGTGTTCGATGACAGCAAAACAATCATTCATTAGTAGGCAGGATTTAGAAATATTTTTATCTTGTTCGTTAAAGCGGTAGGTAAGGTCTACCCCACTGTCGGTGATAAAGTTTCGAACGAGATGTTCCATATGTTTTTCTGCAGAGGAAGCGCTTTTAAAACATATGAATTGCAATAAGGCGCCTAGTGTTAATGTGCCAGCTGCAGCAGCTATCTTAATCGCATCGGAGGAAATAAAAGTAATTGCAAGTGTTACAGAAGCCAAGTTAAACAGTGTGACAGCGGCAATAATACGACTCGGCTTCATGTTACGTCCCTTGGTTCATTATTCAAATCTAGTTTAATTTTATTAGGTAGGTATAGAACAAAAACAGGTAGTTGGCGAACCTGAAATGCAAAAAGCCAGCATAAGCTGGCTTTTCAATAATTAGACTCTAAGTCTACTTACTTACGACGCATTGAGTCGAAAAACTCATCGTTTGTTTTGCTCATGGAAAGCTTATCAATAAGGAATTCCATGGCATCGATTTCACTCATTTCATGCACAATCTTACGCAAGATCCACATCTTTTGAAGCTCATCAGTCTTCGTCAGCAGTTCTTCACGACGAGTGCCTGAGCGGTTGAAGTCGATAGCTGGGAATACACGTTTCTCCGCAATCTTACGGTTTAGGTGTAGTTCCATGTTACCCGTACCTTTAAACTCTTCGTAGATAACTTCATCCATCTTAGAGCCGGTATCGATAAGTGCCGTTGCAATGATGGTTAAGCTTCCGCCTTCCTCAACATTACGTGCGGCACCAAAGAAACGCTTTGGTTTGTGAAGAGCATTGGCATCAACACCACCAGTTAGTACTTTACCTGATGAAGGAATAACCGTGTTATATGCTCGGGCAAGACGTGTAATTGAGTCAAGTAGAATGATGACATCCTTCTTATGTTCAACTAAGCGTTTTGCTTTTTCGATAACCATTTCTGCTACCTGAACGTGGCGGTTGGCAGGTTCATCAAACGTAGAGGCTATAACTTCACCTTGAACAAGACGCTGCATCTCAGTTACTTCTTCTGGACGTTCATCGATGAGTAGTACCATCAATGTTGCATCTGGGTTGTTGTATGTGATGGACTGAGCAATGTTTTGTAGTAACATTGTCTTACCTGCTTTTGGCGGTGCAACGATAAGTGCACGCTGACCTTTACCGATTGGAGAAGCAAGGTCCAATACTCGAGCGGTAATATCTTCGGTACTACCATTACCGCGTTCCATCACCATACGCTCATTAGCATGAATAGGCGTTAAGTTTTCGAATAGGATTTTGGTACGTGAGTTTTCTGGCTTATCGAAGTTAACTTCATTAACTTTCAATAATGCAAAATATCTTTCGCCATCTTTTGGTGGTCTGATTAAACCACTGATGGTATCACCGGTACGCAGGCTGAAACGTCTAATCTGGCTCGGAGAAACATAAATATCATCAGGGCCAGCTAGGTAAGATGCTTCTGAAGAACGTAAAAAGCCGAAGCCATCTTGTAAAATTTCTAAAACACCGCCGCCGTATATATTCTCGCCGCTTTTCGCGTGCGCTTTCAAAATAGCAAAGATAATATCTTGTTTTCTTAAACGAGCTACGTTTTCAAGTCCCATGGACTCAGCAAGTTTTACAAGTTCATTGATTGACTTGTCTTTTAATTCGCGTAAATGCATATTGGTGGGTTCTTTATTACAGTTGTCATTCTCGTTAGTTTCACGAGAGAGGTTGATTTGATAAAGCTTAAAGGTTTGTGGCTTTATAAGTTAGCAGCTAGGCGTCGGGTCGTCCAGTGTTTATACAAATTTTATTCTATTAAAAATGATATAGATCAGCTTCACAACTGCGGCAGTTATGCCGCAGAGTGTGTAACAACCTGAATTATAGGTTGTTTTCTAGGAACTCAACAAGTTGAGTCTTAGATAAAGCACCAACTTTAGTTGCCGCTACAGCACCATCTTTAAATAGTAATAGTGTTGGAATGCCACGGATACCGTACTTAGGTGGAGTACCAGCGTTTTGATCGATATTTAGTTTACCGATCGCTACACGGTCACCGTGTGATTCTGCAACTTCATCAAGGATTGGCGCAATCATTTTACAAGGGCCACACCATTCTGCCCAGAAATCTACTAGTACAGGCTTGTCAGATTTGATTACGTCAGCTTCAAAGCTGTCATCAGTTAGTTGGATAATTTTGTCGCTCATTACGCTCTCCGTTAGAATTAGGCGAAATATTTAATGCGTATTTAAACACTCTTGTTTCTTATTGCAAGTTTAAACGTTATGCTTTATTGCTATGACTAAGACACATTTGACCAATAAAAAATTCAACGACTTTGCTTTAGCTCCGGAAGTGGTCGCCGGTTTACAGGAAAATGGCTTCGAATTTTGTACGCCAATCCAAGCAAAGTGTATACCTTACATCTGTGAAGGCCGCGATATCGCGGGCCAGGCACAAACTGGTACGGGCAAAACTCTTGCGTTTTTGACCGCGACCTGTCATCGCCTATTGCAGACTAAAAAGGATAAAAAAACGCAACCTCGTGCAATTATTATGGCACCGACTCGAGAGTTGGCTATCCAAATACATAAGGACGCGCAAGTCATTGCGCCACGTTGTGATCTTAAGCTTGCCCTTGTATATGGTGGCGAAGATTACGAAAAACAACGGGCTCAACTGGAAAAAGGCGCGGATATACTAATCGGAACGACTGGGCGTTTAATCGATTTTTATAAGCAGGGTGCTTATAACCTCAATGATATCGAAGTGGTTGTGCTAGATGAAGCAGACCGAATGTTTGATTTAGGTTTTATCAAAGACATTCGTTATTTGTTCAATCGCATGCCAGGTCGTGAAGAGCGATTAAATCTATTATTCTCTGCAACACTGTCATACAGAGTGCAAGAGTTAGCATTCGAACACATGACCAATCCTATTCATGTACAAATTGAGCCAGATGTTAAAACGGGCAAACGTATTCAAGAAGAGTTATTTCACCCGTCAACAGAGGACAAAATACCTTTACTGCTGACTTTGATTGAGGAAGAGTGGCCAGAGAAGGCAATCATTTTTGCTAATACTAAGCACAGCTGCGAAAACGTATATGCATGGCTGAAAGCAGATGGTCACCGTGCTGGCTTGCTTACTGGAGACGTGAATCAAAAGAAACGCCAATCAATTTTAGCGCAGTTTACGCGTGGCGATGTTGATTTACTGGTTGCGACCGATGTTGCTGCGCGTGGTTTACATATTCCTGAAGTAAGTCATGTGTTCAACTTCGACTTGCCGGATGACAGAGAAGACTACGTTCACCGCATTGGTCGTACGGGTCGAGCTGGTGCATCTGGGCATGCGATTAGTTTCGCATGTGAACAATATGCCTATAATCTGCATGAGATAGAGGAATACATAGAACATGCAATTCCTGTTTCTCATTATGATAAAACAGCACTATTGACTGACTTGCGTGCACCGCAAGTAAATAAGCGTCGTCATTCAGGTCATGGCAATAGTGGTAACAAACAACGTGGTGGTCGCCGAACAGGTGGCTATAGAAAACCACAATCCAAGTAAACTTGGATGTAAAGTAGTAAGCGCTTAAAGCGATTTGTTGAGGTTTAAAAAGTGGCAAAGACTGCTTCGAAGGAAGATATTTACGCTGTAATAGACTTAGGTTCTAACAG
Source organism: Pseudoalteromonas sp. S2755 (assembly GCF_005886535.1). Taxonomy (GTDB): domain Bacteria; phylum Pseudomonadota; class Gammaproteobacteria; order Enterobacterales; family Alteromonadaceae; genus Pseudoalteromonas. The sequence continues at coordinate 1,747 of NZ_PNDS01000045.1, read as the reverse complement.
CTTTCATATGTTGATCGCGAAACATATGGCAGGCGGTATTCACACCATTGGCCGTGTGAAAAGGAAAGTGCGGCTGGCATCAGGGCTTAATGACCAAAATGAATTGTCGCTTGAGGCGATGCAAAGAGGATGGGAATGCCTTGCTTTGTTTGCTGAGCGCTTACAGGATATCCCCAAGCAAAACGTCAGTATTGTCGCGACTGCGACATTGCGTTTGGCTATTAATGCTCACACTTTTATCGAAAAAGCGGAGCAGATCCTTAATCATCAGGTAAATGTGATAAGTGGGGAAGTGGAAGCAAAAACCATTTATAAAGGTGTTGCTCACACATCGGCCTGTCAAGGTAAGCAGCTCGTTATTGATATCGGTGGCGCGAGTACCGAAGTCGTGATCGGAAAAGGCTTTGATGCCTTACTGTATAAAAGCTTAAATATGGGCTGTGTTACTTATCTAGATAGATATTTCAGCGATGGCCTATTAAGTCTCGAAAATTTTGTCGCTGCAGAGCAGGCTGCAAAGCAGGTAATACAGCCTATTCAAGCCAAATATAGAAAGCTTGGCTGGGAGTTAGCTATTGGTGCGTCTGGTACTGTTCAAGCCATTCAGGAAATTTTCGCTGCGATGGGCGAGAATGAACAACTGACGCTAAACAAGTTGGAAGAAGTAAAGCTTAAGGCAATTGAATGTGAAACGGTGGCTGCGCTAACTTTACCTGGGTTAATTGAAGAGCGCCGCTTAGTCTTTGTATCGGGCCTGGCAATTTTGATTGCACTATTCAAGTCATTGGATATTCAATCTATGGGTCTTGCCGGTGGCGCACTTCGTGAGGGTGTACTTTATAGTATGATCCCTGATTTTCAGGCAGTTGATATCTGTCAGCGCACATTGGATGGTTTCACTCAGCGTTATCATGTTGATACCGAACAGGCGCTGAGAGTATATGAAGTGGTATCTGATATTATCGCCCAAGTGTCATCAAGCTGGGGTCTGGATGAACAAACGAGTCTTCACTTGGCAAAGGCAATCGCATCTCTTCATGAAATAGGCTTACTGATTGACTATAAACAGTACCATAGGCACAGTGGCTATATATTGGCGAATACTTCAATGCCTGGATATAGCAAAGCGCAAAAAGATATTATCGTTGCTATCGTTAAAAATCACAGAGCCGACCTTGTTGCCAAAGATTTTGATCGATTAGGTTGTCACTTTGAATACGCTAAGCTGTTATGCGTCGTAGTTCGACTTGGTGTTTTGCTATCTATGCGCAGAAAAGACGATGTTCTACCTAAAGTAACAGTTCAAACCAACAATGAAGAGAAAAAGTCCCTGACTATGCAAATGCCCGATCCTTGGTTATCCCTTCATCCTTTGATGTTAGCGGAGCTCGTTCAAGAAGCGGCTTACCTATCAAAATTCGGTTGGGAATTAAAAATAGAGCGCATTTAGCGCTCTTTTTGTTTGTAAAACATGCAAAAATAACTGTCTTAGAGTGATTTCTATCCAAACGATCTATTTTTCGCAATTTTCTTTAAAAAAAGGGTTGCACTAAAATCGGATCGCCCTATAATGCGACCCCACTGACACGGGGCGCTACGCTGAAAAGCAAAGCAGCAACGAGTTAGGGTCAAGTAAAACTTAGATTCGAAACTTCTTCTAAAGAAATTCAAAATTAAGTGTTGACAAAAAATTGGGAGTGCTTAGAATGCACATCCCTCGAAACAGCGAAATGTTTCGAAACGTTCT
>NZ_PNDS01000044.1 GCF_005886535.1 Pseudoalteromonas sp. S2755 | reverse complement strand
AGGAAAAAGCTAAGTTGTGCTTTAGCAACAATGAGTTGGAACATTCCTTATCCAAACCTCAGGTTAAATAGCAAAATTTTCGCTTGGTTATCGACAAGATTTTCTCGCCTCAAAATAGATCTCTTGATTAAGCTAATTGGTATTCGTCATTTTTAGTATTCATACGGTAGTGATGAAAAGCGAGATCAAAAAAGCCCCATAGCAAGCGCTGTAGAGGCTTTAGAAAGGAAATAGGGCAGGTTATGCTGAAGGGATGAGTGCATATCCTCCTTTTAAATGTCCGATATTATTAAAGCCAAGTCTTGCCAGCGCTTGTGCGGCTACTTGTGAACGACTGCCGCTACGACATACCAGCACCAACTCTTTCGACTTGTCTTGGCTATGCTTGCAAATAAAGTCTGTAAGGCGGGTGAGGGGCACATTTTGATCAAATGCTCTGTCGTGGTTGAGGGCATATTCATGCGGTTCACGTATATCAATTAACAGTACACCTTCGTTGTTAGCGATGTGAGCATTAAGCTCTTGTGTGGTGTACTCGTGCAGTTCAAATTGGTTTTTATTGCAAACCGTTGCGCCACACATGATCTCGCTGCCAGCCTCATCAACAATGTTTTTGTCTATTTGTGCCTTTTTCTCGACAAATATATCAACAGTAATGTCATGTTGAAGTACACTATTTAATAGCAAATTACGATTACACTCTGCTGCTAGGGTGGTTGCAAACTCATTGTTGTAGTCGTGGCTTGGACATAACAAAGTATCGGTTTCGATAAGTTGGGCAAGTAACTGAATACTGCGCAGCATCGCTTCTGATGAGCTGGTGGAGAAGTTAGTTCTACCTAGCGCCCCCATCAGGATTAGATCACCACAAAAAACGTATCTGATGGTGTACTCACCTTGCTGTTGCTCTAATAGCATAAAGGTGACGCTATCTTCTGTATGCCCCGGGGTGGCTAGTTTTGCAAGATGGTAGTGACCAATAGCCAGCGCTTCAAATGACTGGCCTTTAAATTCAATGTGTGTAGCTTGAGTAGGCCAGCCTAAATGGTCGCATGCTTGTTTTGGTAAATTCAGTGCGGTTCGACTCGATTCGTGATCGGCGTGCCCATGAGTATCAAGTGCGGCGAGCAGTGTTAGCTGTTGGCATTCCAATATCGTATTAAGACGTTCTACCAGCTCAGGAAGTGGATCGATAATAATCGCCGTTTTTGACTGTTTATCAGCAAACAACCAACAGCATGCACCACCCACTTTAAATTGTACTAGACCGTCAAGTGCTTCTTTATTGTTAACGCCATTCGCCGCTTGCATGAGACAGCTATGACCGAGAGCCTGAGCACAATGGAGAATGCGCTCACATGCCGCGTCTATTTCAGTTTGGGTTGTAGCAGGGCCAAAAGACAGTCGAATAGCTGATTCGCTTTGCCATGCAGGGAGCCCCATGGCATCTAGTACAAAACTGCGCGTTACCTTTGAACTGCACGCAGAGCCCGAGCTTACGCGGATGTTTGCTGCGTCGAACAAATCCATGATTTCTTTTGAGCTAAATCCAGGAATTGCAAAGTTTAGTGTAGTTGGAACGCTATTATGAAATTGATTATTAAAGACAATTGTTGGGAACGCATCTTTGAGCGTTTGCGCCAGCTGATTTCGAAAATCGTGTAGTTTATCTACGCTTGCAAATTGGCTGTCATTTTCTTTTAGCAGTTCGTCAAAAATCACATTCAGTGCGGCAAGGCCTGGCAAGTTTTCTGTTCCTGAGCGTAAACCGCTCTCTTGACCGCCGCCTGCAATAAATGGCGTAAACGGCGCAGTTTCTCGAATATAAACAAAACCGATGCCTTTTGGTGCATAGAGCTTATGGCCGCTAAAAGGTGCGTAGTCAATTGTTGTTCTCGCCAGGTTTAAGCTACGTTTGCCCAGCGCCTGCACACAGTCAACCATCCAAAAAATATCTGGATTATGCTTTCTTATTACTTCTTCTAGTTTGTTCAAGTCTTGATATACACCGGTTTCATTATTAACAGCCATAGTGCAAATCATTAGCGCATTAGGCACTTCATTGGCGATAAACGCTAAATCCAGATTACCTGCACCATCAACCGGGATGGCTTTGACATCGGCATTAATTTCTAAAATTTGATTCCAATGTTTGAGTGATTCAGGCACCGCTTTGTGTTCAGTAGCCCCGTAAAGTAGCGTATATTTTTTGTTTGGCTGTATCTTCTTTTTTGCTTCACAAAGGGCTGATAGTATGCCGGTCTGGATGCCTTCGGTTGCACCACTGGTAAAGATCACTCTACCATGACCGGAACCTAAAACAGCACGTGCTTGTTGGCGAGTGTGCTCCATCAGTTGCTTCGCTTGAAGTCCAGTAATATGGCTGCTGCTGGGGTTGCCAAACATGGTTTTCATGGTAACCAATGCAGCGTCTGCTGCTTGCTCTAATACAGGGGTTGTTGCATTAGCATCTAAATATATTTGAGGTAACACCGTTTCTACTGTCATGACTGAGCCTTTAGGTATAAGCAAATTACCGATATAACAAAAAGTAATAAGTAATTATTTATAGTTATAATAAGGGAGATAGGCGTGCGTTTCAACTATTGAGGATGTGTTTCTTGCAGACTAGATAGAGTGATGTTTAATGTAAAATTAATTTGAAAAAAATGTATTCATCATGTTTAATTGCGTTCGCTCAAAGGCAAGGTGAGCACGGTAACCGTAATGGTAAGGAAAGGCTCTTAGAGTAATGGATGAATGATGTTGCAACGAATAACAAAACCGACAATGTGGCCGTTATTTTTTACATTGGGTGTGTACGCTACGTTGATCTGGGTACAAGGCTTTTATCAGGCGCTTGGCCAAATTATCAGTGAATCCCATATTGCGCTTACCATGGCGCTGGGTTCGTTTGTAGCAGGTGGAACGGCATTAGGTGGTGGCGCCGTTGCGTTTCCTGTGATGACTAAATTATTAGACATAGACCCCGCTACTGCTAAGGTATTTTCTCTCGCGATACAAAGCTTTGGTATGACAGCGGCGACCATTACTATTTTCTGTCGCCGTATTCCAGTATATAAAAACGTTATTTTAATGGCGTTACCAATGGCTGCACTTGGTGTAACGCTCAGCCTATTGTATATCGCACCTCTAGCACCAAGGCTCTTAGTTAAGTCTATTTTCAGTTTTTTGTTGCTCTGCTTTGCGCTAACGCTGATTTTGAGATGGTGGCGTAAGGCACATCATCAACCTAGCAGTGAGTTTATCCAACCTAAAATGCTACGCTTTATGGTTGTAGCATTAATCGGAGGTATAGCGAGTGGATTAGTAGGGTCGGGTGCAGATATTGCACTCTTTGCTTTATTAGTGATTGCTTATAATGCCGATGTGAAAAAGGCGACTGCGACCTCTGTTGTGGTGATGACATTTACCTCATTAATTGGAAGTAGCATCAATGCGTGGCACCTCAATACGATCACCAGTGAAATAAATGGCTATTTGTTAGCGGCAATACCGATTGTAGTCGTTGGTGCTCCGTTAGGCGCTTATGTTTGTTCAAAAGTAAAAGTAGGGCATCTGGTCAGTTTTCTTTTAGTCTTAATCGGGCTTGAAGTGAGCTTTACCTGTTACGAGTTATATCCAACGCTGCTCGAATTGTTTTAATCTAATGCGGTTTACAAAATTGTGTAAGCCGCGAAGCAAGGAGATAACGAAGTTAGATTATTCTTGCTAAATGAAAATACCCATCCGTTACACTCTATTATCATTTTTACGTGTATTGCAAAAAACATTACAAATTTAAAATGTAAATGATAGTTGTTATCATTACTATTGTTTTGCTAAACTTCGCCACCTCAGTGATAAATTATTTTCTGAAATAGGTATTTGGCTTATTTCACCACTATCCAATTGTGTAGTTTGGAGTTAAAAATGCAATACTCTCGCTCTTCTGTTCTTTCCGCTTCTTGTATTGCGGTTAAGTTAGCTTTACTAGGTGCTAGCGCAACCGCTTTCGCTTCTGAAGACATAGAAAAAATCAGTGTTTATGGCAAACATAATAACATTATTCTGCAATCTGGTACTGCAACCAAGTCTAATATGGATCTTATGCAAACGCCTGCGGCGGTTGTTGTTGTTGACAAAGAGCTACTAGATTCGCAAAGCGCAGCGACTTTGCAAGAAGCATTACGCAACGTAAGTGGTTTGTCTCAGGCTGGTAATAACTACGGCATTGGTGATTCACTCATGGTCCGTGGTTTAGGTGTGAACTATACTTACGATGGTATGTATGGTGGTGCTGATTTAGGGAACAGCTTTAACCCAACACGCTCCTTAACCAACATCGAGAGTATTGAAGTGTTAAAAGGTCCTGCTACAGGCCTTTATGGCATTGGTGCAGCGGGTGGGGTAGTTAACCTAGTTGAGAAAAAGCCTCAATTTGAACAAGCGCTTGCAATTAACGGTAAAGTGGGCGCATGGAATACTTATGGCTTGGGCGTTGATTTTACAGATGCAATTACTGATAAGCTTGCCTACCGTGTTGTTGCAAACCATGAGCGCAGCGACGGCTATCGAGATCTAGAATCAAATAGAGACGAAATCTATGCAAGTTTGCGCTTTGAACAAAGCAGTGAACATTCTATACTATTTTCAACAGCTTATATCGATGACTCACAACAGGTTGATTCAATTGGCGATCCGGTGCGGATTATTAACTGGGATAGTATTACGGGGCAACCTGGACTTGTTACGGCTGATCGCTTGCCAAATGACCAACAATATGATGCCGAGAAAGGTAAATGGTTAGGTGTTCAATTGAATGATGAACAGCGCGCGCAACTTGCTGAGTCAATCCGTATCGGCGATGGCCTAAAGCCTTTCAATCTTGGCGATGGAAATCTTATTTCTCCTCTATCTCGCCCTAATGAGGGTGAAGAGTTACGGATAAAGCTTCGTCACGATTGGTATCTAAATCGCAACTCAAAGCTAACACAGCAGATATTATGGCGTAGTTACGATTCAGATTTTGTACGCCAAACGGGTGCGTACAATTATGTTTATTGGGAGCGCAATGGTGTGATCAATGCAAACCCAAGAGCCCCGCTTGTGATTGATGATGTGTTGTATCCTTATGCGGCTCGTCGGCAAGAATATCGCCGCCAAGTTGCCAGCGAAAAAACCTGGCAGTACTTTGCTGATTTGCAGCTAACTTGGGATATGGGCTCTTTGAGCGGAGAGCACTTAGTCAGTGTTAACTATGAAAATCGTGATATGCGCTTAAAGAGTTGGTCTGCCTATGATGCCGATGGCAATGGTTCAGTGCCTTACATTTTAGATATTCGCAACCCAAATTGGCCAACGGGTGATTTCGAGGATTATAATCCCTCTCTACGTAGTAACTACGATAAAACGCTTACGGCGTATGGTATTAGTGCACAAGAGGTGGTGTATATCACTGACGCATTAACTGCTCGTGCTGGTCTTGCATATACTAGTTTGGAACAAAAATATCAGCATTTAGGAACAGAACGCTCACCTGAAGAAAGTGAAGAGCTTGATACAGATGATGCGGGTATGACGTATAATCTTGGTTTGAATTACCAAGTGACTCCTCAGCTGTCTGCTTTTGTAAACATAGCAAAAGGTCGTACAGCATACAGTGTACTGGGTAGCCTAGAAAATGAAGCTAATGCAAACCGTAAAAATCGACCTGACTCGGAATCTGAAACGTTAGATATTGGTGTGCGTTTTACTGCCTTTGACGAAGACTTATTAGGGTCATTAGTGTGGTTTGAAACAAAACGTACAAATCTCATGTATAAAAACCCTGAGTACAATGATCAGCCTGGAGAAGACTACAATGTGAGTGTTCCACACTATTTCTTTGATGATGAAGATGAGTCAAAAGGTGTAGAGCTAGATTTAAATTTAGCATTGAACGACCAAATCAGTGTGAACATGAATGCAACCTATCAAGATGCTGTTGAGATCCGTTCAAATGAGCGCTCAGGCCAAATGAAAGGGGTACCAAAAAAGTTTGCCAGCACGTGGGTGAAGTATACTCAACCTATGGAATGGTTTGGTGGTGCATTAGAGTATAGTCTTGGCATTAACTATGAGAGTGAAAGAACAATTAACTCTGTGTCTTTCGGTCTTCCAACAGCGACGATTGATGGTTATACCCGCTGGGACGCAGCAATTAAGTTCGATGCCGAGCAGTTCGACATTCAGCTAAACCTAGAAAATTTAACTGATGAGCGTTATTACAGTAAAGCATTGTTCCTAGGTGGTATGCCGGGTAATGAGCGTAACGCTAAGTTGAGCTTTAACTATAGGTTCTAATCGGTTCGAAAAGAAAAGGAGGGAAGTCCCTCCTTTTCTTTCTAAGCAGTCGATGCTTAGTCACGTTTAGATTAGTTAACCCCTTAACGGGATAAAAATCAGTTATTGAATGTAACAAGTGATACGAGTGAGAAGCTCGTGTGGTGGTGTCTCCCTGACATCATTTAAGTACTCTTCGATGACAGGTACATCAGTAGGCTCAAACTCACTGTTGGGTAGCCATTGTCCAAACAGATATTCGTACGGCGTTTCTAAAGAGGCATAGTCTCCTTGGTAGAGTAGGTTCGCTGTTTTGCCTTGTGGAATGGTGAATTCACAAAACCCCTCGGGGAGGGTTGCTGTTGTCTTTGGCACTAAAATTGTCGCCATTGATTTCAGTTTACTTTCTTCGACCGTTTTTGGGTCGTCAAAATACACACCAAAGAAACGCGTTTCTGCATCTAATAAACCTTGTTGTTGCGCCAGTAAGTTTAACTTTTCAAATGCCTGGCCAATTTGCATGTAATCACCATGATGCTCAAGTCCGATCAACGTCATTTCTTCATTACTGCTAATTTCTACATTAAACATATTCGAATCCTCATCTGCCTTAATAATATAAAATTCGGCTGCATAGTCCTTTAACTTGGTCTGTTCACGTTGACGGAACAGACTAGGTGGTTGCTTGTATCGTTGGGAAAACGCTCGGCTAAATGCTTCAATACTTGCGTAACCTGCTTGCTCAGCCACCTTTGCAATGGAGTCTTGGGTGCGAATTAACATACCTGCGGCAACATGTAGTCGCATTCTTCTCACGGTTGCATTGATGGTTTCCCCAGCGATTGAGCGATAAACGCGGTGAAAGTGATAGGTCGACATATGGCATTGATCAGCAAGCGTGATCACATCAAGTTCGCGATCAATATTGTTATAGATATAATCAATAACAATATTTAAGCGAGTAATGTAATGGCTTAAGGTCGTTGCTTTTCTAGTCATGGTTCACTTCATTGTTGGTTTATGCGGCCAATTACAACTTCGTAACTAACGTTAGAGCTGATATGGCTTATCATGGCAGAACCCGATTTGATAATGTTTGCTGATTTGTACTTTACGCAACTTAGCGGTTTTCCGTAAGTGCTTTTTCCACAGCTTTTAGAATAGATGATTTGGTTGACGGTTTGGTGATGTACCCTGTGAGTCCCAAAGACGCCCACTTTCTGATTATATCTTTGTTCTTATTGCTGGTTAGCGCAATAATGGGAAGTTTTCTGCAATGTGGAATATTGCGAATATTTTTGGTTGTGTTGTAACCATCTAGCTCGGGCATAAATAAATCCATAAATACCATGGTAAATTTATGCTTTCTCAATGTTTTTATAGCGCCCAACCCACTGGTTTCACAGTCTACTTTATATCCCTCATCACGTAAAATTTTCGCTATCATTTCACGATAGATTTCATTGTCTTCCACCACCATTATTTTTATTTCTTCTTGCTTGGTTTCAAGCGCCTTTGGTTCACTAATGTTGACTTCGCCAGTTTCACCAACTGGCAATACATTCTGAGCCAACTGCGCGCATCTTGAGTTGTCTTTTTCGCTCAGCAATGCCGTAAGTTCTGCGATAGAAAACTGTTTGTCTTTTAGTCTTTTTGTTAATTCATGAACACTATCTGCTAGCTGGTGTTCTAGCTCGTCTAATAGTGGCGATAAGTGTTTTTGTTTCAATTCATTTAGCAAGTCATCTTGAACTTTGTTGATCCCTTTTTCATTATCTAGATTTCGTCTTACCGTCTGTAGCGTCTCATCCGCTTTTTGATGGTATAAGGCTGCATCATCAATCAGCTGCTTTAATTTATCATCAATGCGGCCAAAATGCTCTTCTCGGATTTTTGTGACCTCAGATGAGCCCTCTGTGCGAACTAGGGCGTTATGTAGGATCATCCGAAATCGGTAGTTCTCATACATAGGTTTGTAGACAAAGTAATCGGTAAAAATACCTTTCATACAACACCGAAAGGCCACGCCTGATTCTTTATTTTCACACAGTAAAATATTTTCATGAGCATAGTTAAGTAAGCCATGCTTAGCGAGCAAACTATAGATTTCGACACTTTTTGCTACCGTTCTTCGAGCAATAACAATGACGTCAGGTGGTGACTCGGTTAGCACTTCAGCTACTTCTTTATGACTTGTTAGTGTGCGATATTCGCTGACTTGAGAAGCGACTATATCAACAACACCAGTCATTTCAGCGGGATCGTCGCAAATAATAATCACTTTTGGATGTCGTTGTGCGTGTTCAACGTCTTTTTTATGCATAAATTCCCTCTGACTATGAGAGTACAACAAAGCCTATTAATTTTAATTATTTACTAGAATGAGACTTTTGCAATGCGGATTCTGACACAGTTTGCAAAAACTCCGATGGCGTACAAGGGGGGTAATAATAATAGCCTTGGACCGATTCCACTTCGTAACTCTGTATAACGACTAGGTCCTCAACCTCTTCGACACCCTCTGCGACGACCTCTAGCCCAAGTTGATGCGCCATTTCACAGGTACTGGCAATAATGACACGCTTATTGGGTTGTGTTGAGCAGCCATCAACAAAGCACCTATCTATTTTGAGCTCATCAAAAGGTAGCTCGCTAAGTTGTTTTATTGAGGAGTAACCCGTACCAAAGTCATCTATCGAGAGTTTAAAGCCTTTAAGCTTCAGGCGCAGTAACACGTCAAGCGCACGCTTGATGTTTTCCAGTAAATGGCTTTCGGTTAACTCTAAAGTAATTTGAGAGGTAGGGGTGCAATATTCTTCACAAATGGACTCGAGCTTTTCTGGGAGTTTTATGTCTTCGAGTTCTTTTACGCTCAAATTAATACTGAATTGAAGCGCTCTAAGAAGGTCTCGATTATAGCTAAGCAACGACAAAGTCTGTTTTAACAAACTATATGAAAGTAAGTGAATAAGATTATGTTCTTCCATTGTTGCGATAAACTGTGAAGGGGGGACTGTGCCATCGGTACTATGATGCCATCTTGCGAGCACTTCAGCACCAATGATTGCACCGGATGGACTTGCGACTTTAGGTTGAAAATAAGCACAAAACTCTTCTCGTAATAACCCCTCATAGATCTCATCTTTACTATAGTTTTGTAACGCATGTTGGGATCTTGCGGGGGTACCTCTGGACTGAAGTTGACTATAAAGCTCTCTTAGCTTAGCTACAGAAAGTGGCTTTTCTAAACTGGATATAATATTGAGGCCATGCAATTCAGCCAGGGCAGCGGTATTTCTAATAAATAGGTCTTTTTCGCCGCTTAGCAATGCGATAGGTGCTTGAATGTTTAGTTCGGCAAATTTTCTTAATATCTCAACGCCATCCATTTGTGGCATGTTGATATCGAGTAAAATAAGAGAAGCCTGATGGAGCTCTTGACTTTCTAATGCAGATGCTCCACTGATAAAACCTTTAAAAAGACACGGTGTTTGATTGGCAACCAACAGCTGTAATTGAGTGAGGATAAGCTCACTGTCATCAATTGCAATAATAAGGTGCTTATTATCTATCATACATACTAAGCCTGAGTTATGTAGCACACGATCAAGTTAGATCTTCTACATTAAGTATAGAAGCGATTTCAGCTTGTGCACTATCAAAGAGTGTTAGACACTGATTTAACAAGCCTTCGACTTTGTTAAAGCTTCCGTCGCTTGCGGCTCGTTCCAATTCAGCCATCTTTTCAGAAAGTCGTGTTGCGCCTACTGCCTTGGCGGAGGTTTTTCCTTGATGTGCGATACTCTCGATACTGTCAGGATGTTCTATGTTTGCCGCTCGCAAAAGTTTTTTCGTGTCGTCAACAAAGCTTCTTAAGAAAATACTCTGTAACTCTCTATCTGTACCTACATATTCACTGAGTATCGCTAAGTTGATATGTTTGGTTGGCGCATCGAGCTCTTCCACCAGTGAGGGAGCATTATTCGCTTCTTGGCTGCTTGTTGAAATGTTGAACGAAAACCATTTTTTTAGCTTTTTGTTTAATTTCTGTAAGACAATGGGCTTTGAAATGTAATCGTCCATCCCAGCGTTAAAGCAAATATCTTTCTCACCGTCTAACGCATTAGCTGTTGCCGCAATGATAGGGATGTGCTCTAGATTACCTTCGCGTTCATGCTCGCGACGCTGTTTTGTGAATTCATAACCATCCATTACAGGCATATGGCAATCTGAAATAATGAGTGAAAAGTGATACTGTTCGAGCAGCTGTAAGGCAACTTTACCATTGTCAGCGATAATGCATTGATAGCCGAGCAGTGCAAGCTGCCTTTTGAATAAATCCTGATTATAAACATTGTCCTCAACGACTAAGATAAGCTTATTCAGTGCTTGTGCTTCATTAATACTTGGTACGGTTATGGATTTTAAGTTTTCTCTATTTTCGTTATCTGAGTCACATTCGATTAGCCCTTCTAGCGAGGCTATGTGTGAGACAACTTTATAGGCATAGTAAGGATATAGCGCTAAATTTGACACTCGGGTGTTGTTATTGGACGGCAGTTTATCCTGATTATTATCCAGTAAAACATACCTGCAACTGCTTTCAGCAATAAACACTTCTTTTCCTTCGGTTGTCAGACGTTGAAAAGCTTCGGCAGTAATGATGAGATAATCGAATTGTTGGCTATCAATCAGCTGGGCATTAAAAAGTTCTCGAGGGAATATTTCGCACTGTGCTTCGTATATTCTCAGCTGACTTTGCAGGTCCTTTTCAAACTTGTCCTCGTCTCCCACTACGGCAATTTTAAGCCTATCTAACGTTAGCACTAAGTCGCTAATTTGCTTTGGGACTTCATGGTATGGCAATGTGACAATAAAGTTGCTGCCGAAATCCTCTAGGCTTCTACATTCAATTTCTCCCTCCATCATGTTTACGAGCTTGTGAGTAATGGAAAGTCCAAGACCCGTGCCTCCGTATTGTCGCTGAATACTGCTATCTGCTTGGACAAAGGGCTTGAAGAGGTTGTTTACTTGTTCTTCAGACATGCCTTTACCATTGTCTTTAACACTAATTTCCATCAAGTTGTTATCGACAGAGCGGCCAATTGTAACCTCTACAACCCCCACGGCGGTGGCGGAAGTTTTGGTGAATTTTAGTGCGTTACCGACCAAATTTAATAAAATTTGCCGTAACCTGACCGGGTCTCCTAATTGCCAAATGGGCAATTGTGGCGAAAGGTAAAAAGCAAGTTTGATTTTTTTTGAATCTGCTTGATATGCAAGTAATTCAGCGATTTCGCTGATAATCTCTTGCCAGTTGAATGGTGTTGATTCAAGCTCCATTTTACCCGCTTCAATTTTTGAAAAGTCCAAAATATCGTTAATTATTCTGAGTAACACCAGTGCTGAGCTTTTCGCGACTTTAGTAAGGTGAGACTGCTCATGGTTAAGATCCGATTGAGCGAGAATATCCAGCATGCCCACTACGCCATTCATCGGCGTTCTTATCTCATGACTCATTGTGGCTAGGAAACGTGATTTTGCTTTGCTAGCTTGTTCTGCTTTTCTGCGAGCTTGCTCTAACTCATCTGAGAAGTTTATGCTCTTAGTAATATCATTTTGATAGATAAGCGTGTACTTCCCTGATTCTGTATTAATGTTTTTTACTAATACGTTGAACCAATACACTTCGTTTTTAATATGGTATTGACAGGTTGTTTGTGCTTGGTAAGACGTTTGGTGTTTCGATTGCTCAAGCATGTCTAGCAGGCCTTTGCTATCGACTAACGGCAGTTGCGCAAAGAACTGGACGATGTCTGTACCTTTGTTGATAGTGTTTCCCATAAACTGATATTCAATATTAGAAGTGCTTTTAAGGTGCTCATTAAACTGATTTAGCATAGTAATTTGCTGTTTTTCATCAATTAACAAGATAAAGGCAGGAAACGAATCAATGGCTTCTTGAAGTAGCTTCTCAGTAGACTTTTGGATCTTCAGTAGCTGTTGTGCAGAGGTTCTTTCCGCCTCGGCCTCGTGCATTTTTTCTAGCGCTTCCTTGCGTGCGGAAACAAGCTCTTTCTGTATTCTTTTTTGACGATTACTTTCATTAACTTGATTGGTGATGTCTTTTACAACTCCAACAATAAAATGTGTATTTTCACTGGAATAATACTTTAAATTAAGAATAACAGTTAGATACCGAGTCGAAGATTCATCACTTAATGTTAATTGAAACTCACGGGACTGTTCATGAGTTAAGGAACGTAGGTTTGAGTGTAACTTCTTTCTATTAACTCTATCGAGTGACTTTACGATTGGCTTTAAGTCGTAGTAATCATCATTGTGTAAACTAAACAATGCTTTAAAGCCCTCAGAAGCATGCGCAAAGTATTGCCCCATAGGCATTTCAAAGCTGCCAATTACGGCAAGCTTTTCAGAAGCATTGAGGAGTGTTTGGCGTTTTTGAATTGCATCTTTTGCGGCCTGTTTTTCTTTTCTTGCTTTTTGTTGAGCGCGATAACTAATTATTAAACCAAACAAACAAAATGCAACTAGGGCTAGCACTTGCCAAATAAATTTTATTTCTATCGTGTAGAGTAGGTCTTTATTGAAAGCTTCATGTGAATAAGCATAAGTGCCTAATTGAAGCTCTTGATCCCAAACTTTTGCGCTCAAAAAACCGGTTGACTTATTGCTATTAAATAGCAGTGGAGCTGATTGCGGGAGGTTGCCATCTATTTCTATAGTTGGTAATTCCTGCAGTGTGTAGTAGCCAGACGCATTTTCAAGGCGAGTATTAAGGTTTAACTCTAAGTTGCCAAGTAACACGTCAAGTTGCGTTTCATACCAATACAGCGTGTCAGTAAGCCCAGAGTTGGAAAGCCCGAGTCCCGTCATAATCAGTATCCTATGACTATTCTTCCCTGTTATCACTTTTGTGACAATGCCACCACGCAGCAGGTTATCTTGGTTTTGTGAGTAGAATGAGGTTATCTGGCTTTTTTTTAAGTACTGAGTGTCATTAAGATCGTTGAGGGCTAAAGTTTGCAATTGAGCATGCTCAGCAATGTTGGGATTGATACTCGCTTGTTTGAGTTCTTCAATCATTGGACTATACCACAAGGTCTTTAGGTGATTTATTCGTTCCAAAGGTTGATTGTTAAGTTGCCTCAATGTCTGCACTTGAGATAAATATAATAGATGCTTTTGACTAGCTGAATGCTCGACAAACAATACCGCAAGTACCGAGGAAAAAATGACGATGAGCTGAGCGGTTCGTGCTCTGAGTGGTGCAGTTCTATATACTTTTAATTCGGTAAACGCTTTAATTAATAGGCTGATGAGAATGAGGTAAATAACAGCGATAGCGAAAGATGTAATAAGTGAAGCCTGTGCTTTTTGTTGCGACTTTTGCATGCGTTCAGAAGCCGAACTTTTCATATAGGACAATAAATTTAAGCTGCCATCGGTGAGGAGAGTAAGATAAGTGGTACTACTATCCCACCACGTATAATGCGAGAGGTTATTTTCCAGTCCTTGATTAAACAGGTGTAGGGTTGCTGCCATAACACTAAACTCGTCAGAGGCTGTAGCGACATTGTAGAGCTGCTCTGTATTATGATTATCTTTCAGGCTTTCTAAAAGGGTAATGTGGGTAGCATAGTAGTGTAGTGCGCTTCTCATGGCACTTAACTGGATATTTTCTTCATCCGCTGTTAAGTACCGGCTAATCTTAGCTCTAAATCTACCACCTAACTCAATCGCTCTGATAAGCGAGTGAACCTTTTGAAACTGAGCATTGTTTTTGTTATTACTAAAAGTATCAATGTAGGTTTGTTCAGTTTGTATAGTACGTACAGTATCTGTCAGGTAATTGATCAAAATAGTGTAACGTAGGAACAGCTGCTCATGGTCGAAATCAACTTGTCGACTGAGCTTTCTAAGTGCTTGTACATCCTCTTTTAAAGTTAGTTGGAACTGTTCAAAGTTTTGGATGCTAGTAAATTTTTCTGCAGCTAGCCTGTGTATACTTGTGTCCGTCTCTTGGTAATATACCTGTAGCCGCGTGTTATGCTCGTCTTCAGGCATGAACCCTGTCGACATTCCTCTCTCACGCTGAAGACTGAATATTACTTCAATCGCCTTATCAAGTGCAGAAAGGTTGTTGTAATAATGAGTTAGGCTTTTATGAACAATTCGGCTTTTGTTGAATTCGTTAATTTCGAGGTAAAAACCGCTCAAACAGATTAGGGAAAAAATGGTCAAGGTGATTAATTTTAGATATTTGCTCACATCTGCCACCTGCTTTATCTCATAAAGCAAACTATAGTAGAAATATAAACTGTGTCTAATTAAGTACATTATGAAATCCCCAGAGCTACCCGATAACGAATATGCCCGGCTACACGCCCTTAAGGAACTGGCGGTACTGGATACTGTTACGACAGAAGAATTAGACAGAATCACCCGATTTACTGCCCATGTATTTGATGTCCCTATTGCACTAGTTAGTCTTGTTGACAAAGACAGGCAATGGTTTAAGTCTCGCTTTGGACTGGATGTTGAGCAAACGCCTCGTGATATTTCATTTTGTGGCCATGCGATATTAGAAGATATGGTATTCGTAGTTTCTGATACGCTAAAAGATCCTCGTTTTATGGATAATCCTTTGGTATTAAACGCCCCATATATTCGATTTTATGCTGGTGCTCCTATCATATTGTCTAGTGGTTTTCGCATTGGAACCGTATGTGTTATAGACGTAGAGCCCCGAGAGCTGAGCGAAGCTGATTGTGAAATTCTCAAACAAATTGCAAACGACGTAGTGACTCGATTGGAGAAAGTTTGATTGTATTTTGCCGTAAGAAAAAGCGATAAGCGCTAAAATTTTCCATAAAGTCCGCCGTTACAGCCGCAAATGTTAGTGCATTTAGCTCGTGGAAGCGTTACAATTGAGACTGTATATCATTGCCATTTAGGGCAATGTTTAAACGATAACTACGTATGTTTCTAAATCTATTTCTGTGTTTTTGAATCACGGCTTTTTCCTAAACGGCATAAAAGATAAGGTGAGGTGCATTTAGTGAAATGGCTCCATCTTATGTTGTGGTTGTACGTAGCGTCTTATATTAAATTAGGTACACGACTCATTTCATGACAGATATCACGACGCATCAAGCTTCTCGCAAAAGACTACTGATTGCGCTTGCAATCACCTGCTCTTTTATGATCATTCAAGTTATTGGTGCTTATTACGCTAATTCTCTCGCTGTGTTAGCTGATGCTGGACACTTGTTTGTTCACAATAGTTCCTTATTTATCGCATTGATAGCGTCAAGTGTGGCAGTTTATCTTGCTAAAACATATAACGACGGTTACAAGCGTGCTGAATATACTGGCGGGCTTATCAATGGCATCCTCTACCTTTCAATTGCAGTAATTATTTTACTCGAAGGGAGTGAGCGGTTGTCTCATCATGTGGGCGGTCATGAGCTAGAGGTGAACAGTTATTTAATGTCTATAATTGCTGCAATTGGGTTTTTGTTTCACGGGGCTTCTGCTTGGGTGTTGTACAAAGGCCGTAAAGACAGTATTAACGTCTATGCTGTTTTCTTGCACTCATTTTTTGATTTACTGTCCACCATATCGACATTTATCGCAGGTGTGATCATACACCTTACAGGCTGGGAGGTGGTTGATATTCTCTCGAGCATGCTGATTTCCGTCTTTGTCTTGTTTACAGGTATTAAGGTGATAATTGCTTGTCTTAAAGGGCTCGCTACACCTCCAGAAGTTTTGCCTACGGTTCAAGAAGTTGAGAGAGCGATTGTGTCTACTGAGCATGTTGAAAGCGCCCATAATATTACGGTTAGCAAAATTGATGGAGCGGTTGTCGTTGGTGCACATGTGGTATTAAAACATCACTGCACTATCGAATCTCATGATTCAGCGTGTCGTGTTGAAGTGGAAGAAGCGTTGAAACATTCCTTTAATGTACTGAGTAGTGTACTACAAATAGAGAGTCATGACTGCCCTCATCATTAAGATAAACAGGCCTCTTAATGTGTGATATATTTTTTAGTTATTTGTTACATTACCTTGGCAGGTTTTAAAATATTTTTTATTGTTATACATAGGCAGTATCACAAACCGGTGGTGTAACATTTGAATCAAAAGCAAGCGCTCATCATAACTTTAGTCTTAGGTGTACTAGGCGGGCTGGCCAATCTGTTGCCAATTTGGTTTTTGGATAGTTCTGAGTTCCTCTTTGGCCAGCTGTTTGTGCTATTTGTTCTGTTACTATGCGGATGGCGCTATGCCATTATTGCTGTGATTATTGGTGCCTGCTTTATTTGGTATCGATGGGAGCATGCTTGGCCTTCTGTGGTTTTTTTCTTCGAAGTGTTGTGGCTTCATTTTGTTTGCGTCCGTTTCGCCAAGCCATTTTTTGTTCGGGGTATCGTTTATTGGGTTTTGTTGGGTTTACCTGCATTATTTATTTTTGGCTATTTTGCCCTCGAACTGCCGTTACTCGTTATATTCACGGCACTGGCTAAGTACCTAATCAACGCTGGTATTTGTCTCGCCGTGGTCGACTTGCTGAGCTTTTTCTTTACTCGCAGTAAGTGGCAAGGGATGCCGCTCAATCAAATTCTAAATTCTACCGTTAACCTTGTTATCGTTTTGGTTGTATTGATGACAACCGTTGTATTGACAAACAATTACTATAAAAGAATTGAAACTGAGATAAAAACACAGCTCGAAGAAGCCTCTGGTTCTATTGTCGCTCAAATTGATGACTACCTTGATGCATACCGTCGCGCGATGGTGATATCCGCCTCTGATGTGTCTCTAGGAATCAATGCTGATTATGTCATTGAGCGCTTACTAAAGACACATGCTAATTTTAGAACGGCGATTGTTGCTGATGAGCAGGCTAATGTGACCCACCTTTATCCGCAGCATTTTGCTGAGTCGATGAGGGGAACAAACGCCAATGTGTCAGATAGAGACTATTTTATTAAAGCACCTGAACACCCTGAAGGATTTGTGTCGGGCATATTTCAAGGGCGTGGTTTTGATGAAGCGCCTATCGTAGCAATTTCAGCACCAATCTTCATCGCTGAAGAATTTAAGGGGATTGTGGAAGGGTCTTTAATATTTGGGTCATTTGAGCGCTTTATTCCAAAAATTCTTGCTGAAGATGCTAATTTGATTGTGCTGGATAAGCACAAAAGGGTTGTCTTTAGCTCGTTAAAGGCCGAATTTAAAACCCTGGATATGCCAAGTGATGTGGTGTTACAAGCCTTATTTGATAAAAAATCCTCAACATTTGAAGATTCTACCGAGCAAATCTTATTTAAACAGGCTGCGATATCTAAACAATATGGATGGTCAGTTATCACTATGCTTGACCGTAAATATCTTAACTTAGTTGCTGCTGAAGCTTGGTCAGATGCATTGGGACTTGCGCTTGCGATTATTATATTAAGCTCTATTTTTGTCCGTCAGCTCACTCGGTTGTTGGTGCGTCCAATTGTGGCGCTCAGTCAAGATATTCGTGCTTACGAACCTTCAACTTTAATCGAAAATTCGGCCAATGCAGATAGCAGCTTTTTAGAAATAATTGAGTTGCAGCAACAGTTCAATCAGTTGGCGTTTAAGCTAACACTGAGTTTTACAAAACAAAATCAAGCCAGCTTAGAAAACGAAAGGCTTAACCGCAAACTTACCGACTTCAATCGTGAGTTAGAGCAGCAAGTTGCTGAGAAAACGGAAGAGTTAACCAAAGCGGTAGAAGCTGCTAACGCCGCCAACCATTCTAAGAGTCGATTCCTCGCAAACATGAGCCATGAAATTAGAACGCCGTTAAATGGAATTATCGGTATGTCGGATAGCTTGATCAGAGAGCAAAGCCTTAATAATGAGATGGCAGATCAAATAACAATTATACGGCAGTCTGCAAAGAATCTAATGCTTATCCTCAATGATATTTTGGATTATTCTAAAATTGAGGCGGGGGCTTTGAAAATAGAGCGTCGAGTTGTTAACTTGCAAGAAATGCTAGATAGTTTGGTCAGCATCTTTAAAATTTCCAATGTCAGATATGGCGTTGAGTTTAAGTACGAAAAGGGTATTGAACTACCTACATATCTTGAGTTAGACGAACTACGCGTATCGCAAGTGGTAAATAATTTACTCAGCAATGCTGGAAAGTTTACCAACAAAGGACAGATCACATTCTCCGTCCATTATGAAAGCGGAATATTAAAGTTTACCGTTGCTGACACTGGAATTGGCATTTCAAAAGCGCAACAGGAAACTTTATTTCATGAGTTTACACAGGCGGATCTTTCAACCACAAGAAAGTTTGGTGGCACCGGACTTGGCTTAGCTATTTCTAAAAAACTAGTTGAAGCGATGCACGGTGAAATAAAGGTTCAAAGTGAACTTGGGCTTGGTAGTCAATTCTATGTAGATATCCCGGCCTCAAAAGGGCAAGGAGTTAAGAGGGAGCAACAAGAAGTTGGACCTCCTGATTTCAACGGCCTTGATATTCTATTGGTAGAGGATAATAAAATTAACCAAGTGGTTGTTGGCAAGTTGCTCGAGAAAACGCATTGCTTGTTAGATAAAGTGGACGACGGAGTCGAAGCCTTAGTAGCGATGAAGGCGAAGAACTATGCCTTGGTTTTAATGGATTGCCAAATGCCGAATATGGATGGTTTTGCTTGTACCAAAGCAATAAGAAATGAGCCAAATATTTACGGCAATCCACATATTATTGCGATAACAGCCAACGCTTATGAGGAAGATAAACAAAAATGTATCCAGGCTGGCATGGATGATTTTATTGCAAAACCCATTGATATTAACGAACTCTATCAAAAACTTAGTGAGTGGCGGCGCTCAGAACTGCCTGATAGTGTAACGCTAGATAAGGGCTAACGCATCACAGGTTGGCCCGCAGGATTAAAGCATTAAGCCAGAGATCAAGCTCGTGAGCGTTCATGCTGTTCGTAAAATGCCAGTAAATCGTCAATCGCCATAGGCTTTGCGAAGTGATAGCCTTGCATATATTCACAGCCTACGTCTCTTAAGTAGTTAAGCTGAGATTCTGTCTCGACACCTTCTGCAATACACTTCATATTTAGGCTCTGTGCCAGTAAATAAATGGTTCTAATGATAGATTTATTCGCGGGTTTTGCGCTCATGTTACGTACAAACCCTTGATCAATTTTTATGATATCAAGAGGGAACTCATTCAGGTACGTAAGTGACGAAAAGCCAGTACCGAAGTCGTCGAGTAGTAATATAAAGTCTGCCCGCTTCATTTCGTTGATAGTGGCCCGCGCTTTAACCATATCAGACATAAAGATTGACTCTGTGATTTCAAGTCTTAAACACCGATTAGTAAGACCATGCGCTTTTAAAATTTCAGTAAATTGATGTGCAATGTCTGAGCGTAAAATATGAACTGCACTTAAATTAAGAGATAAATAAAAGTCGGGTTCTTGTGTAAACAATGGGCGCAATTCTATTAAGGCTCTGATAAGCGCTTGCTCAGTCAAGGTTTCAATCAAACCACTTTCTTCTGCGATTGGAATGAAATCGCATGGAGGAACCAACATATCATTATTGCGCCAGCGCATAAGTAATTCGACGCCTGCAAGCTGGCCTGTAGTGGTATTGATGATAGGCTGATAGTGATTGAAAAACTCACCGTCTTTTACCGCCGTTTTCATTGCGGTCTCTAACCGAAGCTTTTTACTGATCTCTTCATTCATTGACTCAGTAAAGAACTTGAAAGCATTTCTTCCTGACTGCTTTGCATGGATCATGGCGATATCAGCGTTACGGATCAAGGATTCTGAGTCCGGTGCATCGAATGGATAAACCGCAACGCCAATACTGGCCGATACACTCATGGTGATGCCATCAATTTCGATACGTTCGGGTATGTGCTTCACTAAGCGGGTAACTACTTCACTCACATATTCGATGCTAGGGAAGGACTTAATTAGCACGAGAAACTCATCGCCGCTCTGTCTTGCTAAAATACAGTTATTGTTAATTTGCTCTTTGATTCGTTTGGTTATCGCGACCAGTAACTTATCGCCGATATGGTGTCCGTAGGCATCATTGATTGGTTTAAATTTATCTAAATCTATAAAGAGGAGGGCGCAGCTTTGCTGTGTGTTGTTTGCATTAAACAGTGCAAATTCAATATGCTGTAGCATCAAGCTGCGATTTGGTAGCTCCGTCAAAGCGTCGAAATTGGCGAGATATCTAAGTTCATTCTCGGCTTTTTTCTGTTCTGTCAGATCGGTGACAACGACCACGAAGTATTGTAGGTTCACGTTGTCCTTGGAAATCGCGCTAATACTAAGTTGAACTGGGTGCACTTTATCCCAGCCGTCTGTAACTTGAACTTCCTGTCTTAGATATTGATTCGGTCCAAGAGATTTTAAACTTGCAATTAAACTGTGGAACTTCTTTTGTCCAATGGCATTAACAAAACGCTCAGTCGTTAAGTCGTTTAATGCCTCGTTTTCCTGCAGCTGAAACGCTCTACAGAAGCTACTATTAACTGAGATGGGCTGTAAGTTAGGGTCTAAAATCAAAATCCAATCGTTTACTTGGCTGAAGGCCTCACCCAGCATATTGGCGCGCATCTGGTTCGCTTTTTGCGTGGTTACATTGGTATAAATACCGTGTAGTTCAGTGGCTTTACCTTGTGAGTCAAATTCTGCAACTTGACCAAAGTCGTGAAACCAGTGCCAATTATTGTCAGCGCAGCGCAGTCGGTAAGATAGAGAAAGCTGCTCTTTTGTTGGGTTAGAGATAAATTTCTTCCAAGCACGTTCGACAAGTTCTCTATCATCCGGGTGAATGGCGTTATAGTGCTCTTGCAGCGTCATGGTATCACTCTCAAAGCCAAGCGCTTCAGCCCGCTGTTGTGTGATCTGACGTGCAGTGAGATCCGCCGACCAAACACCGCTTTTGGTTGATTTCAACGCCAGCTTTGTCTGTCTTCCTGCATGCGTAACAGCTCTAAGTGCTGTTTCAAGCTGACGTTGTTTTTGTTTGTGCTTAATAACGATAAGCAATATCAGCGCGAATGCACTTAGACTGTATAAGATTAATGCAAAAGGTGAGCGCCATGGTGAATGAGCCACGTTAAAGCGCAAGTTAAGTGCGTTGCTAAGGTCTTCACTGTTAAGTGAACGCGGTGCAATGATTAACTGATAATCACCAGGGAGTAATTGATTTAGAAATACTTTATTGCGTTTTAAGTTTGAAAACGTAAGTGCACTTGGGCCATGTAAAGAAGCTTGGTATTGAATGTGGTGGTCGGCATTGAAGTCAAAGTCAGAAAACTGCAGCTCTATGCCCATGTCGTCAAACTTAAAATCAAGTGCTTGCAAAATTGCGTCAGGCGCTAAGTAGGTTTGATCTCTGCTTAAAATATCCATTTGAGTGATCAGAAGTGGACGGCGCTTAACAGCGCTGTCTGAAAACTGCTCCGGATCGAAAGTGATAGAGCCGTTGACCGTACCGAACATCAGCTTGCCAGATTCAAGTGCTGCTGCAGCGCCGCCGTTAAACTCAAGAGTCGGCAGGCCTTGATTCGTTCCGAAAGTTTCCAATACTTTATCTATTGGGTCAAATTTAAACATGCCGCGTTGACTGCTGGCCCAAATCATCCCATCTCTATCTAACAGGAGGTTGTATACAGCATTACTCATCAAACCTTGTTCAGTCGTTAGCCTGTATTCTTCGATGTAAGTATCTTTATTGATCCCGACAAGACCTTCGGTTGAGGTTGCCAACCATAGCGTTCCAGCTCTATCTACTACCCAACTATTAACGGCTGAGACCAAGTGCTTATCTGATTTGTTGTAAATCGTTGTTAGGGTATCTGTTGACTCATCGTATTTGACCAAACTGATGTCCGTACTTATCCAATATTCATCATCGGTTGCATCTAAAGGCGGCAGGAGCAAAAAGCTTTTTGCCGCTGCTAGCTGTTTTGATAATCCCTTTAATGCGCGTACAGTATTGGTGACTGCATCATATTCGTAAAATCCATTGCTATTGATAAATGGAAACTTACTCTCTGAGTACTTAGCGATACCCCAACTATATGGCTCAAGTTTGTCACCACTTTCAAGCTTAATTGGGCTTAACTGTTTAGTGTATATATTAAATAGCGCAGTCTCTTGAGTTGTTTGGATTAAAAAGGTATCTTCGTCGAAATGTGAAGAATCAAAAATAGAGAATACAGCATCAGCTCCGTACAGTGCTTTTGAATCTCTATTTTGCAGGTAGCTAGATTTCAATTGGCGGGTGTTTAAATCAAACTCGTTAATGCCGTTATCCGTACCAAGGAGCACCGTGTTTTTGCTGGTAGGATGAATGAACCAGATATTGTTATTGGCAAACCTGTCTTGAGTACTGATGAATGTGGTAAAACGCAGCGAGCTGGAAGGCCATAAATATGCGCCATCGTTATATGTCCCCATCCATAGGTTGTTGTTTCTATCTGCATAAAGCTTAGTGATACTGGGGTTGGTGAGGCGATACTGTCCCTCGGTTAAGGAAAGGACTTTTGAGCTAGTTTTTTCTCTTCTATCAATAAGAAACAATCCATGCTCAGTAGCAATAAACTCGCCATAGGGCGTAATTTGGTGTCCCCAAATATTTTTCTCAGGAACAAGCTCATAGCTTTTTGAAGCAACCAATGCTTGGTTACTGACTGGAATGACAAATAAGCCTTCTACAGTTCCAACAAGCAGTCCCAACGATGGGTCGCGTTTGAGTAGTTTAACATCATGACTGAGTTCTGATTTTGAATCTGTGTAACTTATTTGCTCTACACTACCGGTTGCAAGAGAGTAAGTGAACAGGCCTTCTGTGGTACCAATAATGACAAAGTTACCGATGACATTTATAGCGCGAATATGACTACTTGGTTTAAAGTGAGTAAGTAATTCTGACTTTAACGTATTGGTGTCCAATGTGTAGAGGTCACTTTCAATGGAGAAGATGATATTTTCTCGATGACCAATTGCTGTGGCGATGGGTTTTGAAACTGCGTTGCTGTCTTGGCGTTTACCGTCGTAGATTTGTTGAATTGTGTAGTCGTCAACATTAAGTAAAAATGCGCCACCGACACCTGTAGAGATCAAAAGCTCATCATTCGAAATATTGAATAGCCCAACTATTTCTTGCTCATCAAGACCTTTTGAAGCCGCGATACTAACGAGTTGGTTGCCATCATAGCGGTTTAACCCTTGAAGAGTACCTATCCAAATGAAGCCATGTTTATCTTGTGTTATCGCGGTGATTGCAGACTGGCTTAACCCTTCCTCCACAGAGAAACGAGAAGTATATTGTCCAAAGTTATGGGCTTGGCTAGGCGCGACTATGCAACTCAAAGAAAATAATATAAAAAAACACAATAGCGCTTGCTTCATTAAAAGACCTTTATCTATCCAATCTCATTTAGTCCTTTAACAACATGTTACCAAATCAAACTAAGCTGATCCGCGCTAATAAAACTGTTAGCGGTGACGCGCAGTCTAGCGGAAATACTAGATTGAAATCAACTTAAACCTTGGTTTTTATGCGATTTATTTAACAATTTATACATGTTTAAGGTTTGTCATTTGTAGCAAATAAAACAATCTACTTGGATGCAAGAACACCCTCACTCTGACGTGTAAAGTAACGCTTATCAAGTTACTTTAAGCGTAGCAGTTTTATTGGGTTTTTCTTAATTTTATAAAAATAAACGTTGGCTCGAGCACGACGCTTTACGAAGTGTGAATAACTAAGTTGCTGCAGCAGCTTACAAAGAAAAATAATTCGCATTTATAGCTATGGTATGTGTTGATAATTGTTATCGTTTAGATTAAACTTATTTGCAGTTAATGAGTTTGAGATTGGTTATCATTTATGTACGTATGCATTTGTCATGGTGTTACAGATAAAAAGATTGCAGAGACGATAGATAATGGTGCTCGTTCAATGCGTGATCTTAGTCAGACATTATCTGTTGGTAAGCAGTGTGGAAAGTGTTGTAACTGTGCGAAGAAAATTTTAAATGAAAAGCTGATTGCGATTGTTGATGTCACTGAGCAGGTTGCGTAACAATACATCATCACGCAACCTCGATTAAATACTTACAGTTGCGACTGTAAGTAGTTTTCTATCCCCATCACCTTAATTAGATGCTGTTGAGTTTCAAGCCAGTCAATTTGCTCTTCTTGCTCGTTTTGGATTTTATCTAACGCTTCACGACTAATGTAATCTTGCTTTTCTTCACACAATTTAATTGCTGCTTGCAGGTCGACCAAAGACGCTTGCTCAAATGCCATGTTGCAGTCAATCATCTCAGCACTGTTTTCACCAATCTTTAAACGACCTAAATCTTGTAAATTAGGAAGGCCTTCCAAGAACAAAATTCGTTCGATAAGACGATCAGCATTTTTCATTTTTTGGATTGAGACTTTATAATCCGCTTTGTCTAACTGGCTAAAACCGAAGTCCTTAAACATACGTGCGTGCAAAAAGTATTGGTTGATACCTACCAACTCATTGGCCAAAACTTTATTAAGCGCTACGATTACTTCTCTATCACCTTTCATATGTAGAGTCCTTATTAAAGCTGAGATTGGATATAATTTGGAGCGCCGATAAGATCTATCAGTCGAATTTGCTGCTCTAACCAGTAAACATGATCTTCTTCTGTATCAAACAACAGCTTCTCAAGTGTTTCTCGAGATTGGTAATCTTGCTCTTCTTCACAGATTTTGATTGCTTCTTTGACGCATTCGACGACTTCAAGCTCTAGTTTTAAGTCGTTTTCCATCATAGACTTAACATCTTGGCCGATGAGTAGATCACGACGTTTCGTCATGTTAGGTACGCCTTCCAAAAAAAGAATGCGCTTAATCAACCAATCTGCATGTGTTGTTTCTTCTTCACGTTCGTGCTCAAGGCGCTGGTATAGTTTGCTCAAACCCCAATCTTCGTACATACGTGAATGGATGAAATACTGATCAATAGCTGCAAGCTCATTGGCTAATAGCTTATTGAATGCGTCGATGACTTTTTGTTTACCTTGCATGCTGTTACCTCAAACTGTGAATATGCGGCTAGTCTAACGGATTTGTGTGACGTGTCAATGAAAAATCTTTATAAAACAGTGTGTTATATATTGATTATAATTCGCATTTAAGTTGGTGTTTTGGCCTGACAATACAAATTATTGTTATTTCATTTTGAGTGGGATCAGTAACGCCAGTAAAAAATAAGACTTAAAGCTTAGTGCGACTATTGACAGGGTACGTGCAGGTGATAAATTGGCAACGAGCTTTTGTGTTAAAGAGAAATGTTGATTTGAATAAGCTAATCCTGATTTTTGTGACGCTTCTACTTGCGGTGCAATCCGTGAGTGTATTTGCGTCTGAATCTAGCTTCCATCAAATCGAAGTGTCTCACCTCCAACATACTCACGACCATGCTGAAGATGCGCAAGCAGACTCCAGCGGACATCATACAAAAGATTGCCACCACTGTGGCCATTGCAGTGGGACGCATTTGAATTTAGTGATTTTAAAATCTTTTATCCCCTTTGAAATGCGACCAAATAGCGAAATTTATCCTCAATCAGATACCAAAGTGCGCGCTTTTGTAGAGCAAGCACATCGTCCACCGATCGTTTAAACAGCGGTTATCATTGAAGGCGCGACCTCAAGTTGACTTAACTGAGCTTAGCTTAGGTTAATGAGTAAATTGATAAACCCAACTTAGCGCAAATTCGTGCTTGTGAGTAAACAACTAGGCCTGTTTTCTATGCTTATCTGTTTTGCTTTCAGTGATACTGCCTACTCCGTTTATACCGATTGTATTAGGTAATTGAGCTACTTTAACATCAATTGGTATTACTCCTTCTCAGTTATTGACGTTGATTACAGATAACTCACGTTGGCCTGAGAAGCGCATTCTTGTTCGTGAATTGACACCGTAAAAGTACAGCTTGGTGCAATTCGCTAAACAAGCTAACGGTTTTGAACGTCAACTTACGTTCTTGAGTAAAAAGAGTATCGAATGACAAACTTTAAAATTTTTTCCATCTATTTCGCGGTGAACACGCTTTTTAGCTCGCTGACATATGCCGGCGACGGTCATGAAGAACATGAAGAGGAAGAAAATGCTATCGTACTGACGCAACAGCAGATGCGTTTTGCCGGAATTCAGACCAAAGAAGTCAAGCTGGAAAGCCATGAGCGCTTTTATTTTGCGCCTGGAGAAGTAAAAGCCAATGGCTATACCAGCTATTTAGTATCGCCAAGAGCCGATTCAATCGTGTTAAAGCGACACACTACGCTTGGCTCTATGGTTAATGTTAACGACCCACTTATCACCTTATTCTCAGAGGCAATGGCGCAGGCCCAAGCGCAGTATTTGGTCGCTTCAACAGAATGGGATAGAGTTAAACGGTTAAGTAAAGAAACCATCAGTGAGCGTGAACGCGTTCAAGCAAGTGCCGATTTTAGTTCGGCTTATTCAAAGTTGTTG
Organism: Pseudoalteromonas sp. S2755; assembly: GCF_005886535.1. GTDB lineage: Bacteria > Pseudomonadota > Gammaproteobacteria > Enterobacterales > Alteromonadaceae > Pseudoalteromonas. The sequence goes on along the minus strand of NZ_PNDS01000044.1, from coordinate 11,925 downwards.
GCACTTGGAGTAACAGAAAAAGAGATTAAAGAAATAGCCACTAAGCCCGCCAGTGAACTTGGCCAATATACGCTCGTTGCTGAGCGCGAGGGAGTGGTAACTCAAGATGCCTTTACTCAGGGCCAGCATGTTGCTTCTGGCACAACTTTAATGGCAATCACTGATGAAAGCGAGCTATGGGTAGAAGCCCGTTTACAACCCAACTCTCAACTTTCGTTAGCGGTTAACTCTAAAGCATTGATTGGCATAGAAGATCAGCAATATGCGGCTCGCGTTATCCAAGCAGCGCACACTATCGACCCCATTACTCGAACCAGACAGATCCGCCTATTGGTTGAAAATAGTGACGACAAGCTGCACGCAGGGATGTTTGTAAACGTCAACTTTATCATACCGTCAAAGGAGTCAATCATTGCGCTACCTGCAGACGCGTTAAGTCGTGGTCCTGGCGGTGATTGGGTGGTGTACATCGAAGAAGCACCCGGCGAGTTCCATCCCAAAGAAGTGACTTTAGGTGAAGACTTTGGCGCTCAGGTTGAAGTTATCGGTTTAGCTGTGGGTGAGCGCGTGGCCGTAACTGGAGCGTTCTTTATTGCGTCAGAGCAAGCCAAAGCAGGCTTCGATCCACATAATCATTAAGAGGAGCCTCATCATGTTTAATCGAATTATCGATTGGTCTGTAAACAATCGGCTTCTAATCATGCTTTTTTTACTCGTTATCACGGCAACTGCTAGCGTGACTATTCCAAAACTCAACTTAGATGCGTTTCCCGATGTAACGAATGTGCAGGTTGCGGTGAATACTGAAGCGCCGGGACTAGCAGCAGAAGAGGTTGAGCAGTTAATCACCTATCCAATTGAGGCTGTGATGTATGCCTTGCCTGATGTGCAGCAAGTGCGTTCAATTTCTAAAACAGGTCTTTCTGGCGTTACGGTGGTATTTAAGGAAGGCACAGATATCTATTTTGCCAGACAGTTGGTATTTGAGCGCCTCCAAGCTGCAAAGGAGTTGATCCCAAGCGGTGTGGGTACGCCAGAAATGGGGCCAAATACCTCAGGGCTTGGTCAAGTATTTCAATATATGCTGATAAGCGAGACGAACTCTGAATATGATGCAATGGCCTTACGTAGTCTCAATGACTGGGTAGTTAAGCTGTTAATTATGCCCATTGATGGGGTAACCGATGTATTGGCCTTTGGCGGCGATGTGCGTCAGTATCAAGTCAATATCGACCCAAATAAGCTATTGGCTTATGCGCTCACTCAGCAAGATGTGGTGAGAGCCATTGAGCGTAATAACCAAAATGTCGGCGGCTGGTATTTAGAGCGTGGTCAAGAGCAGTTGGTGATCCGCGCAGCTGGCTGGTTTCAAAGTGGGGAAAAGGGGATCGAGGAGATTGCCAACGTGCCCGTCAAAGCCATTGATGGCACGGTCGTGACTGTGGCTCAGGTTGCCACTGTATCGATTGGTGGAGAAATCCGTCAAGGCGCGGTGACGATGTCTAGAAAAAGCGCCTCTGGTGAAGTGGAACAGCTCGGTGAAGTAGTAACAGGTATAGTGCTCAAGCGAATGGGAGCAAACACCAAAGCAACCATTGATAGCATTAACAACCGCGTGGAACTGATTAATCAAGCACTACCTGAAGGGGTAAGGTTTGAGCCGTTTTACGATCAGTCTGATCTGATCAGCAAAGCAGTACAAACAGTCGTTGAAGCCTTGGCACTGGCATTTATTTTTATCGTTGTGGTGCTCGCGCTGTTTTTAATGAACCTGAGAGCGACTTTTCTGGTGCTCATTTCAATTCCTATTTCAATTGCTATTGCACTTGTGGTTATGGCGTGGCTTGGCGTATCGGCCAACTTAATGTCGCTAGGTGGTATCGCAGTCGCGATAGGGATGTTAGTTGACGGCTCAGTGGTGATGGTAGAAAACATCTTTAAACACCTAACAAGGCAAAAGGAAAGTGATGACTTTTCTGTAGGACTCATTGTTGAGCTCGCAGGAAAGGAAGTGGCAAGGCCAATCTTTTTTGCTGCCAGTATTATCTTAGTGGTGTTCACCCCGTTATTTAGTTTTGAAGGGGTTGAAGCTAAACTATTTCAACCTATGGCAATCAGTATTATTTTGGCTGTTGTTGCGGCGATATTTGTTGCCCTTATCATTGTCCCAGCGCTTGCGACCTACTTATTTAAACATGGCGTTAAAGCGCGAGAAAGTCTTATTCTCGTCGCGCTAGAAAAAGGCTACCGCTGGACGTTAAATCGAGTGTTGCATAGGCAAAAGTTGTTGATGGCAATCGTCATTTTATTGATGGCGGCGGCCGGTTTTACGTTCACTAAAATTGGTACCGAGTTTGTCCCTGAGCTTGAAGAAGGCACCATCAATCTAAGGGTAACGCTAGCGCCTTCCGCCAGTCTTGAAACCGCGCTGAATGTTGCGCCTGAGCTGGAAAAAATGCTGCTCACTTTTCCGGAGGTAAACTACGCGCTAAGCAGAATTGGTCGAGCGGAGATAGGTGGCGATCCTGAACCGGTAAATAACATTGAAATCTATATTGGTCTTGCACCAGTAGCACAGTGGCAAAGCGCAAATAATCGCTACGAATTACAAGCTTTAATGGAACACAAGCTATCGGCTTATCCTGGTTTACTGTTTAATTTTTCACAGCCTATTGCGACGCGTGTCGATGAATTACTCTCAGGTGTTAAAGCGCAGTTGGCGATTAAGCTGTTTGGCCCGGATTTAGCTGTGCTTGCAAAAAAGGGCAAGGAAATTGAGGCTGCCGTGGCGCAAGTTGAAGGGACAGAGGGCGTACAACTTGAACAAATAGCAGGTGAATCACAGCTGATCATCACCCCAAAACGTCAAGCGTTATCTCGCTACGGTTTAGCTGTCGGCGACGTTATGGCATTAGTGCAAGATGGCATTGGTGGCAGTAAAGCGGGGCAGGTTATCAACGGTAATGAGCGCTATGATATTTACGTCCGCTTGGCACCTAAGTACCGTCAAAGCAAGCAGACCATTGAAGAAATACGTTTACAATCAAGTTCAGGGGCGTGGATCCGTTTGGCTGATGTTGCGAATGTTGAATATCAATCTGGTCCACCGCAAGTAAGACGAGATGACGTTCAACGTCGAGTGGTGATCCAAGCGAATGTGCAAGGCCGGGATATGGGCAGTGTAGTAAGTGATATTCGCGCGGCTATTGATAGTAAAGTTGACTTACCAACAGGCTATGGTGTTGAAATCGGTGGTCAGTTTGAAAACCAGCAACGAGCACAAAAACGCTTGGCAATCGTGGTGCCGCTATCTTTGGCACTAATAGCACTTTTGCTTTACTTCGCATTTGGTTCACTGGCTCAGGCTGCGCTTATTTTAGTGAATGTGCCGCTTGCGGTTATTGGTGGAGTATTTTCTTTATATATCTCAGGACAATATCTATCGGTCCCAAGCTCAGTTGGGTTTATCACCTTATTCGGTGTCGCGGTACTCAATGGTGTGGTCATGGTTGAGAGCATAAACCAGCGATTGGCTGCGGGAGAATCGCTTCATTCAGGTGTCGTTGAGGGAGCAATTTCAAGGCTTAGACCAGTGCTTATGACTGCGATCACCTCAGCCCTTGGCCTTATTCCTATGTTGTTGTCGACAGGAGTGGGCGCTGAAATTCAAAGGCCGCTTGCCAGTGTAATTGTTGGTGGATTATTAACGTCAACCTTGCTGACTTTGTTTGTATTGCCAGCACTTTATCCACTATTCTCAAAGCAAATTAAAAATTCGTAATACGTCGGGGCCACTGAAAGTGGTCCCTTATTCGAGTCAGTAAATAGGAGTGAGTATGTCTCACGCACATCATCACCATCATGGAAACAAGCTCGGTTGGGCCGTATTTGTTAATATTCTACTGAGTGTCGCACAGGTCGTTGGTGGCATTCTCTCAGGCAGTCTCTCTTTGGTTGCTGATGCGCTACATAATTTAAGTGACGCTGGTGCGCTTATTATCGCGTTAGTTGCGCAAAAAATTGCAAGAAAGCCGGCCTCACTCGAACTCACTTATGGCTACCAACGTGCTGAAATAGTCGGGGCGTTAATTAATAGCGCGACACTCATTGTAGTTGGGATTTATCTGCTATTTGAGGCGATTTCTCGATTTTTAAACCCCGAACCAATTGATGGTTGGATAGTGGTGTGGCTCGCAGCCTTGGCGTTAGTTATCGACGTTATCACAGCGCTTATTACTTATTCTGCTGGTGCAAAAACCAGCCTAAATATTCGTGCGGCGTTTATTCACAATGTTTCCGATGCTGCGGCTTCCGTTGCGGTGATCGTGGCTGGAACATTAATCATCTTATATCAATGGTATGTGGTGGATCTTATTGCTACCGTGTTGATCTCCACGTACGTGATTTTCCATGGCGTCGAACTGAGTAAAAGTAGTATTAGAATTCTCATGCAGGCAACGCCAGATAATGTCAATATTCAAGAGATTAAGGAATACCTTGAGACTCAAGAGAATGTTAAGACGGTAAGCCATATGCATGTTTGGCAGCTCAATGAACATGAACATATTTTAGAGGCGCAAGTTGTCATTATGTCTTTGAGCGACCAAAGCACGTTAGCGCAGTTAAAAGCGGGTTTACAGTCGCGGTTTGGATTGTCACATACCACACTTGAATTAACCGAGGAATCTTTGGTAACGCATCAGTGTGTAGAAATCAACTAAACACAAATGAAAATGGTTTGCATTAATGTTTTTGTGATCGTATAGTGCCTTAATAGCTCATACTGGTTTGCTTGCATAAGTAAGCCAGTTCGGTAAGAGGGTAAAATATGAAAAATCGCATGGACCTTAGTGCAAACCACTTAGCAAGTGGAGTTTGCGCGTTATCTTCAGTGTTGTCACCTTGGCAAGCTAAAATACTCTCAGGTAATCAAGCATATCAAGCGCAAATATTTCTGCGTGCACGCGACGAATATCAGGTTGCATTGACACTTGCGACAGGTATTTTAGATGAGTTTTTATTATGCCAAAAAGACAGTGTAGTGATAAATGCCATAGAGCACAGTTTACCTGCCGTCGTCGTATCCGCGCATAATCTAGCTGACACCTTTATTGCGCTTGACCAACCAAATAGAGCGTGCCAGCAACTTATCGCAATCCATCTTAAAATACATGCAACCTACCTTGAATATAACAACGAACTTGCACCTATCGTCTTACATCATTTGCATAAAACTCGACAAGAGTTGATTCATTTTGCAACACGTTACCCTCATTTACCCGAGCTTATTCATCAAATTAACGAAGCGATGCAGGTAACACATCTGCATTCTCGCGTTTTACATTAACATTTGGAGGTCGAATGGCTTATACCTTACCTGAGTTACCGTACGCATATGATGCATTAGAACCGCATATCGACGCGAAGACGATGGAGATCCATCATACTTTGCATCATCAGACATATATAAATAAAGCAAACGCAGCGTTAGAGGGGACGGAGTTCGCAGGTAAAGATACCGAAACGTTGCTGAGAAACATTAAAACGTTACCTGAAAACTTACAAAAAGCAGTGCAAGAACATGTCGGCGGGCACAATAACCATAGTTTGTTTTGGCAAATTATGACTCCAAATTATGTGCCTTTATGTGATGGGCCGTTAAAACAAGCGATAGAAAGTGAGCTCGGTGGTTTTGATAGCTTTAAAACTGAATTTACAAACGCTGCTGTCAGTCGATTTGGCAGTGGTTGGGCATGGTTAGTTGTGGATGAAAATGGCAAGTTAGCGGTGACGAGTAGTCTCAACCAAGACAGCCCCTATATGGATCAGCACACCCCAATATTAGGTTTAGATGTGTGGGAACATGCCTATTACCTCAAGTATCAGAATCGTCGACCAGAATACATCGCCGCTTTTTACAATGTCATCAATTGGTCTGAAGTCGAGCGAAGATATAATCAAGCAATAGGTTAGTACTTTTCTTATTTCCTCAGTTAGTTAAGCCCCTTAGTGGGCTTTTTTCATGAATACCCCAAACATGGTTGAGTACCAAAAATGGCTAGTTTGCTATAGTGATAGCGATTAGACTGAGTGAAAACGAAGTACGAGCGAAAGTCATGTACACACCAGAAATTTGTTCTCAAGCTAGAAATAGTCGCGATGCTAGATTTGATGGGTTGTTTTTTGTTGCAGTCAAGAGCACCGGTATTTATTGTCGGCCAATATGCCCTGCACCTGCTGCAAAAGAAGAGAATGTAGAGTATTTTCAATTTGCCCACAATGCTGCGCAAGCAGGCTTTAGGCCTTGTATTCGCTGTCGCCCCGATAGTGCACCGGGCAGTTATGCATGGCTTGGCACGGAAACAACCGCAGTCAGAGCCAAAAAGTTAATCGATGAGGGCGCTTTAATACGTCACTCGACAGAAGACTTAGCCGATAGGTTAGGTATTTCGGTCCGTTACTTAAATAAAGTATTCAATCAATATTTTGGTACGAGCCCCAAACAATATGCACTTTATAAGCAATGTGACTTAGCTAAGCAACTATTACAGCAAAGTGACCTTCCTGTCACGCAAGTCGCGTTTGCCGCCGGGTTTAATTCATTGCGACGCTTTAATGATGCATTCCAGAAACTGTATCAGTTATCACCAAGTCAACTCAGAAAAGACGCAGGTAGTGGCTCAGCCATTGCGATTTACTTGTCTTATCGACCACCGTACAACTGGGATAAAATGCAGCAGTTTTTAGCAATGAGAATTGTGTCAGGTATCGAGTGGTTAACCGAAAACAGTTATGGGCGAACCGTGATGATAGAAGGGGTTATAGGGCGCTTCACCGCGACTATCGAGCCTGAAAAACATCGCTTTAAAGTGGATATCGCGCTCTGTGATTTATCCTTGTTAGTTCCGATGATTGCACAGATAAGACGTGTGTTAGATTTAGATGCGGACACCTGCTTTATTGAGTCTCACCTTCATGAAGCCGCGCCTGATTTGCAGTTACAAGAGGGACTCAGATTACCCGGGATCTGGAGTGAGTTTGAAGCGGGGATGAGAGCTATTTTGGGCCAACAAATCAGTGTTCAAGCGGCGAGAAACTTACTTACTTTATTGGTTGAAACACTTGGTGAAGCTGCTGAAGATGGTGTGCGTTACTTCCCTAAGCCTAAGGCCGTATTTGATAGTGATCTCGCCTTTTTCAAGATGCCAGCGCGGCGAAAGGCGGCTATTAAAGCTTTTGCTGAGCAATACGTTGATTCGGAACATGTTGAGCTTGATAGCTGGTTGAATATTAAAGGTGTAGGTCCTTGGACTGTTGACTATGCAAAAATGCGCGGATTGAGTCACCCAGACATTTACTTGGGTGGTGATTTGGGGGTCAAAAAAGCGATGGAAAAATCCTTAACAGCAATAGATATCGAAAAATGTGCCCCTTTTCGTTCTTATTTAACTTTTCAACTTTGGCAACAATTATGATTGAAACTACATTAGCCTCCCCCACTGGAGAATGGATCATACAAGCGTCCAATGATGGTTTACGATATGTCGGATTCTTTCCAAAAACGCGCTACGAGCAAGGGGAGAATTGCCATACAGAAATGGCAAAAAAACAGTTAACTGAATACTTTGCTGGCAAACGCCAACGCTTTGACGTGCTACTTGATGTGGATGGTACGCACTTTCAAAAGCAAGTCTGGCAAGTGTTGGCACAAGTACCATTTGGTGAAACGCATAGCTATGGTTGGATAGCTGAGCGCTTAGGTAACAAAAATGCCGTGCGTGCTGTCGGCGCTGCCAACGGCAAAAACCCAATAAGTATCATTGTGCCTTGTCATCGCATTATTGGTGCAAATGGTAAATTAACAGGATATGCTGGGGGACTTGAAGCGAAAGAGTGGCTGTTGCAACATGAAGGAGTGAGCTTCAAAAAATAGAGTATACTAGTGGTTAATCGTTGTTATTTCGATTGACTATATGTTTGGAGTGAATGTTGAGACTGCTATTTATTGTTTTTTGCGTTTTTACTTCGTGGGCCAGTATGGCAACAGAGGTTCGCTTTTGTTATGAAGATAAACATGCTCCACCCTTTATTCATGGTGCAGGACAAGCTGTGCCATCGGCAAATCCAGGCGTCACGATCCAGGTAGTGCAAGAGCTTGACGAGCACGTAAAAGAGGTGAGTTTCACATACACTCGAAAGCCATGGAGCCGCTGTTTGCATGAGCTGGAAAATGGCAAAGTGGATGCTGTGGTGGCAAGCCACCGAGCGTCAAGAGAAGGGCAAATGGCATATCCAAAGCATTCCGATGGCACTATTGCACAGCAATATGCCATTAATCGGATCAGCACTTGTTTGCTCAAAAGTAAAACGAGTAAAGCATCATTAAACCTGAACACAGAAATAGAACTCGCAGTCCCTCGTGGCTATGCTATTCGAGAGAGTATGCCCAAACATTTTTCCATATTCGAAACTGACTCGTTAGAGCATGCTATTGCATTGGTTGAAAATGAATTACTTGATGCGACCATTGGCCTTTGCCAAATCGGTAATATGCCAATCACATTATCGCCCCCCTTTAACCACTTAGAAGCGGTTTTTCCTCCGTTGGAAACGTCGTTTGGTTTTGTGGCATTTTCTAAGCTGTTTTATCAGCAGCACCCTGAATTAAGCTGGAAAGTGTGGCGTGCAAGCCAGCTTATTGACCTCGACACCTTATATAGTGAGTATTTGCGTTCACAACCTAGCCAAACGGATAAGCAATAGATCTTTTAATCGTTAGCCAGTAAACTAGCGCGAATTTTTATTTCGAAATATTTATTATGGCCCAGCTTTATTTTTACTATTCTGCAATGAATGCCGGTAAATCTACGACTTTATTGCAGTCGGCATTTAACTACCGAGAGCGAGGCATGCGCCCGTTTATTATCACCGCTGCAATTGATAACCGTGCTGGTGTAGGCAAAGTAGCGTCTCGTATCGGCTTAGAAGCTGAGGCGCAAGTTTTTGAAAGCCAAACCGATGTGAAAGCATTACTGATGTCTGCTCATACCGAGAATAAAATTGATTGTGTATTGGTAGATGAGTGTCAGTTTCTAACAAAAGCTCAAGTCGCAGAGCTGACAGATATCGTCGATGAGCTGCGGATCCCGGTATTATGCTATGGCCTTAGAACCGACTTTCGTGGTGAGCTGTTTGAAGGCTCACAATATTTGCTGGCGTGGGCAGATAAATTGATTGAGCTAAAGACCATTTGTCACTGTGGTCGCAAAGCGAACCGAGTACTTCGCACCGATGAGCACGGTAAAGCTATTGCAGATGGTGATCAGGTTGTGATCGGTGGTAACGATAGGTATGTTTCTCTTTGTAGAAAACACTATAAAGACGCGCTAAACGCGTAAGCAAATTCAAACTGAGTGTGCTGTTAAAGAGCGGCTTCTCTACAGTACACATTGGTTTCCAATAATACTTAGTTTTCTTGTCTTATCATAGTGCCAAGTCCATATCCTTTTTGCTGCGAATAACTTGGTAAATTAAAGGATATGTACCATTCTTAAAGCATAGGATTGAAGGTACAATTTTCATGAGCCAGCAGCCGCTATCATTTTTGAACGTTTCAGAGCAAGATGAGCAAAACCTAGACGAGTCTACATCTGCGTGGGTAGTGTTAATTGTGGATGATGAGCCAGAAGTTCACGAGGTGACTAAACTTGTGTTATCAGCTTATCGGTTTGAATTAAAACCGCTCGAATTGGTCCATGCCTACAGCAAAAAAGAAGCGATTGATATTCTAAGCCATCGAAACGATGTTGCATTGGTCTTGCTAGACGTCATCATGGAAAGCGAAGAAGCAGGGTTAGAGTGTGCTCAATACATACGTGAAGAACTTGGCTATCATAACGTGAGAATTGTACTTCGCACCGGTCAGCCCGGCAGTGTGCCTGAACATGAAGTCATGCTTCGATATGATATCAATGACTATAAAAATAAAACGGAACTCACCAAATCCCGTCTATTTTCCATGCTAACCAGCTCTCTTCGTTCTTACCGAGATTTAAATCGGCTTGAACTGCTAACCAACGAATTAACCAACCTTAATGAGGGATTAGAAGAAAAGGTCAAGCAGCGCACCCGCGAACTTGAATTGTCCAATGAAGCTTTGCGAGATGCATACAACCGTATTGCTGAGCAACAACAAGCCTTGATCCAATCAGAAAAGCTCGCCTCAGTAGGACAATTGGCAGCGGGTGTAGCCCATGAAATTAACAATCCGCTTGCGTATCTAAAAAGCAACTTGGAGTTTGTACAAAGTTCGTTGGTTAAGCTATATCGAGCTTGGCAATTTTTGGCAAATAATTCGCAACTCTCTCCTGAATGTGCAAAATCGCTGAGTGAATTGGAAAAAGAGTATCAACTAAACTGGGCTTTGAGTGAAAGTGATGATGTGATGGCTGAAATGCATTCGGGACTCGACAGGATTCAACTGATTGTTAAAGAGCTAAGTGTATTTTTTGAGAGTAATCAAACTCAGTTTCAGCAAGTCGAATTTTATTCTCAAATAATGGATTCTGTGATGATTAATTTGGAGTTGGATGGTACAAACTTGAGCTTGATTGAATTTGAAAAAGGAGAACGGTTTGCACTGCATTGTGCACCAGCACTTCTAGAGCACAGTATTTACTGCCTTATAAAAAACGCTTTAGAAAGTACGGGTAGAATACGTAAGGCCATTAAAATCACCACGAAAGTTGAGGATCAAACACTCTCTATCGATATTTTCGATTGTGGTGAAGGGATTGCGGATAAGCTGGTACATAAAGTATTTGACCCTTTTTATACCACTAAGGCGTCAGAAAAACACGTAGGACTAGGGTTAACTATCGCATCTAATATCATTAAATCTCACGGTGGTGAACTGACCATAAAGTCTACGCTTGGCAAAGGCACTAGAGCGACTATAAATTTGCCACTTATTTGAGTTCTACTCTGTTTAACTTACTCTCCAGCCTAAATATGAGCTTAAAGAAGTTAGTTAACCCCAGCTCGGGATAAGAATTTAAAAACAAGTGAATTATAAGCCTGTTCCAAGATCAGATCTTTCGACCAAAAGAGAAGTGAGCTATAAAAGAACATGCATAAATAAGTTAGTTGAGTTGTTTAGTGATGTCGATGATTTTTGCAAAGTTTTTTTGCCGCAATGGTACGCCTATCAGATAAAGCACGGTCAAATAAAAAGAATAAGGCCATGCCAGATGAGTATGGCTGAAATAATGACAGTCATCATTCTGTTTTATATTTTAAATCAGCGCGATTTTAAAAACTTTTATAAAGACTACCTCGCTTGCTTTCATAAAAAAGACTTTCCGACACTGCTCAGCTATACAAGATTTTTAGAACTCATGCCTCGTGCCGTTAGTCCTCTTTCAAGTTACTTTAAAACCCTAAAATCAACAGCTAGTGATATTTGCGTCATTGACTCAACGAGTATCAAAGTTTGTCATAATGTGAGAATACCGAGACACAACACGTTTGCTGTTGTAGCTGAGCGGGGTCGAGGAGTGATGGGATGGTATTTTGGATTCAAACTACACCTAGTTATCAATCATAAAGGTGAAATAATTGCCGCCAAAGTGACCCTGAAAATAAGCATGATACAGCTCCTGTCGAAGAGTTCACTCAAAATCTAACCGCCACTTTATATGGAGACAAGGGATATATCAGCAGTAAGTTAGAGCAGTCACTATCGGAAAGGGGACCCAAACTGGTCACCAATGTGCGCAGTAATACCAGTTGTATTAAGTAAATGATCTATCTTGAAGCGGGGAAATAGCTTTAGTAGCACCGCTCTCGCGTCCTGCTACCGCTAAGGTACCTATATCCATATAGGCAAGGCAAAAATTTTGCTATTTAGTTGTTCTAAATGAGAAT